>JAWLEV010000087.1:3905-10823 GCA_041685915.1 Anaerolineae bacterium
TGCTAATCTTGGCTCCAGATTGATAATCCAGGGGGCTACAATAGGTGATCTAGCACAACCGCGAACACCATTTTCAGCCTGTTCCCACTGCCAAATGGCTGATGGCTGGACAAGTCGCTGAGGGAAATGCTAAACTGGGGGTCGAGTAAGAGGCATGCGAATATGTTCTGCAGAAAAGGAGGAGTGCGAGGAAATGCAAACGAAACCTTTTGACACAGTCTGTATCGTCGGCGCCGGTTTCATGGGCGCACAGATCGGGCTGCGGTGTGCCATCCACGGCTACGCTGTCTGCCTCGTGGATTACGCCCTCGAGCAGCTGCAACGGGCTGCCGAAAGCCAGGTCCAGGAACTGGACGAACGGCTCGAGAAGCAGCGGATCACGGCAGAGGCGAAAGTGGCCATCCTGAGCCGCATCCACTTTACCACGAGCATGGGGGAAGGGACATCCGAGGCCGGTCTGGTGATCGAGGCCGTGCCGGAGGTTCTAGAAGTCAAACGGGAAGTATTTGCTCAGCTGGACGCGATCTGTCCCGAGCACACGATCCTGGCGACGAATAGCTCCTCCATTCGCATCTCGGCCATCGAAGACGTTACCAAGCGCCTGGATAAGGTCCTCAACATGCATTTCTACGCCCCGGTCGTGGAGCGACCCATGGTAGAGCTGATGCGGGGTACGACCACCTCCGATGAGACCATCGAAACTGCGCGTCAGTTTGCGCGTACCATCGAGATGACGCCCCTCGTCGTCCGCAAGGAGAGCACCGGCTTTATCTTTAACCGGGTCTGGCGGGCCATCAAGAAGGAATGTCTGCAGGTGGTGGATGAGGGGGTGGCGTCGCACGAGGATGTCGATCGGGCTTGGATCATCGCTTTCGGGGGATCGGAAGGGCCCTTTGGCATGATGGATATCATTGGGCTCGATGTGGTGCGGGACATCGAGATGGTCTACTGTCGCGAATCGGGCGACGCATCAGATGCTCCGCCCCAAATCCTTTTGGACAAGATCGAAAGGGGAGAGTTGGGCGTCAAGATGGGCAAGGGGTTCTACAGATATCCCGATCCCGCCTTCGAAGCGCCTGGTTGGCTGGAGGGGGGGGAGGGGAGTTAGGAAATGACGCGGTATCCCGTTCAGCCTCTTAATCGTATCTTTCGTATTCCCTGACACATTCCAGAGGAAAGCGATAGTTCTCCAGGGAGATGAAGCGCGGCAGTGAGTGACCGGAATGGCAGATATGACCCTCTAAGGTAGTGCGGGAACAAGGTTTTTGCGTACAACACGTCAGGCGCAATTTCGCCTGGATGGAAGAGAGAACGATCATGGTGGAGATGGAACACGGCGGCGAGCGGGTGACGAAACGTATACGCTGGTTTGCCCGGATCTGGAGCACACTGATCATCGGGGTCGCTCTGCTTTTTGTCGTTGGCTATGCCTGGAACTGGGTGACGACGGGCGTAGCAGACCCGCACGCGGCGGAGGACTATCCCCCTATAGAGAACTGGCCCCCGCGTCTCCTGCTTTTGAGCGTGCTGGGCCTGGCCCTTGCCTGGCGTTGGGAGGGATGGGGAGGGGCGATGGCCATCCTTTCGCAACTGGTAAACCTTCCGCTGCTTCTGATTCATTGGCCGATCGCGCAGGATTTCCCTCGCTACCTTGTGGCCCCTTATGGTATATGGATGGTAATCGTCGTTCCCGCGGTACTGTTCCTGGTCTGTGGGTGGCGGGCGAGGAGGAACTAATGCTGGGCCGGACGAGCAGGAGGCGGTCGTGGAGTCGCTTGGCCCCTTTTCCTTACAATGGAGGGACGAAGCTTCGGGCATCGTTCCCTTTTGAATTTATCAACGTTTCAAGGGGCGTGAGCCTATGTCGCTGTTGCTGCTCACGTTGCAAGGCCACTTTTGTTCCTTAATGAAAGCTGTTCATCATCTGTCGTGATCCGCGGGACAGTTATCCAGGCTCCAGTAGATCGCTGGCACATCGGCCAAGCAAACTCCCTCAAGGAGTTTTGGCAGCAGAACGAGAATCGGGTCGAAAGTTGGCCCCTTCACTTTTATCCTGTATGGCTCGCGAGCTCCCGTGCTTATGACGTGGAAGCAAAGCTCTCCCCTTGCGCTCTCCACAAAGCGCGTCGTTTCTCCTTCAGGCACGGATTTTCGCGGGGAAAACGCCTCTCTAATGGCGCCAGCGGGCAGTTTGCTCAGGGCTTGCTCGATCAGGCCGAGGCTTTCCTCTATCTCCAACCTTCTGATCATCGTCCTGTGATAGGCATCTCCCTGTTCAAAGGTGGATACCGAGAATTCCAGTTCATCATAAGCCTCATAGGGCGTGGCCTTTCTCACATCGAACTCTATACCAGAAGCCCTGAGATTTGGCCCTGTGAGGTCATACTCTATGGCAGTATCGGGGGATATCTCTCCTATCTCTGTTGTCCTTCCCCTGAAGGCGGGATTGCTCATTAGAAGGTCGTCGTATCTCTCCAATCTTTTTCTGAACCAGGCTATCACCTCCAGGGCTTCTTTTTCAAATCCATCCGGCATATCCCTGCGCACCCCTCCTGGGACGCAGTATATCTGGTATATGCGGGCTCCTGTCAACCTCTCGAGAAGGAAGAGTATCTTTTCCCTGTCTCCCCAGGTGATCCTGTTCATCGTGTCAAAGCCTATTGCGCTGGAGAGCAGCCCCAGGGCGAGCAGGTGGCTCTGTATTCTGGAGAACTCGGCCTGAATCACCCGCAGGTAACGGGCCCTCTCTGGGATTTCTATACCGGCCAGATCCTCCACGGCACCACAATAGGCTAACTCATAGGATGCGCCATCAAAGACGCAGATGCGTGGAACCAGCATTGTATTCTGATACCAGGTCCGGTACTCCATGAGCTTCTCGAATCCCCTGTGCAGATAACCTACGACGGGTTCGGCCTCTTTGATCAACTCCCCGGTGAGCTTCAATCTTAGGCCAAAGTTCCCCGAGGCGAGATGCTGTGGTCCGAAGGAAACGGATAGAAATTCCTTCTCTTCCGTGAAAGGGGACGTTTCTGTCTCCGTTGCCACATGGTCCAAGCTTTCCAGCGCTTTGGTCTTTCCTTTCTTGCCCATGTATCCGCTTTGGATAGCTTTCGCGGCTTGAATCACACCAGCCCCTATGGCTTCCGGCCTGGGTGGGCATCCCGCTATCCACATATCGACGGGGATGTAGTTATCTATCTTTTTTATCGTATTGTAACTATCCCAGTACGTTCCCCCCCTCGCGGGGCAACATCCAAGAGCTATCACGAACCTGGGTTCGGGCATTTGCTCATAGATCCTGATTATCCTCTTTAGCGTTTTTCTCGTGACATATCCGGCGATGATAAATGCATCCGAGTGTCTCGGGTTGCTCTCGGCGAGCAAGCCGAACCTTTCCATATCAAAACCGCTGCTGACCCAGGGCGCGAGTTCTATAAAGCCACACCCTGTGAAGTAAAATATCACCCATAGGCTCTTGGCCCGAGCCCAGCTTATGACGCTTTTTGTCTTGGGCTTTTCAACTGGACTTTCCTCGGGGTATTGGGCTAGTCTTTCAGGTGGATAAACAAAGTCCCCCTTTTGAGTAGAGTGTATCAGGGGAAAGTTTGTCATCTTGAGGGCATCGGCCGGGCATACATCTTCACACAGCCCGCAGAAACTACATCGGGCATAATCTATTTGAGGATAGCTAACATTTTCCTCTTCCCCGGGCCTTTCCACCATCTCGATGGCTTCATTAGGACAGGTTCTGGCGCAAAGGCTACAGTGGATGCACTTTTCCGGAAAGAGGATGTGTCTGCCCCTGAATTGCTCAGAGAGCGGTGTTTCAGGAGGGAATCTGTAAGTGATGGGCTTGCTGATGGACTGCTCCACTCCTGCTTTCAGGCCCCTAATAAAATCCTTCAGCGTCATTTTCATCTCCTTCTTCAGCCTGGGACAAATCAAAGTTCTCTTTTACATATTCTCTCCAGTGGCAATCCTTTTTGAAGGGTGGAGGACCCACCCAATCTTCCAAAAATAATGGCTCTAACGTCGCCATGCCCTCGAAATTTACGCCCAAGAGCTCCCACGCTTCCTTTTCATGCATGGCGGCGTTGGGCCATATCTCGGATAGGCTTGGGATTTGGGGCGCATCTCTACGGATAGAGGTTTTTACTTTGACATAGGCGTTCTCGTTCAGGTTGTGGGCCATAAAGTATACCTCGTAGGTTCCTTCCTCTATCCAATCTACAGCGCTTACGGTCAGCAGCCTTTGGAACCCCTTTTCTTTCAGGTGTCTGGCGACTTTGAGATAATCCTTCTTTGATACCTCGATGCAATTCATGTTTCCCCTCACCCCCATTCGATGAGCCCCTGCTCTTCAAGGAATTGGAAATAGGGCAGCAGGTCGACCTCCATCTCCTCCAGTTCCAGGGCCACCAGGCGTTCGATCTCTGCCACCGTGCGTTTCCCATTCGCCCGGTAAAGGGCGAGGATAAGGGAGCGCGACCACATGGGATTCTGTCCGCCGGTGGCCTCCTCGTACGCGGGGCGATCCTCCGGCAAGAGGTCGCACAGCGTCAGCAGGCCGGGCACCAGGCGCCGCGGGACGCGGTCAGCGCCCTCGCGGGATCGGGACGCTTCCTCCGGCGTGCGCAGGTCCCACCCCTCGCTGCCCGCTCTCTCCTCGACCTCCTGGGCCACTTCTTCCAGGAGACGGTCCCTTTCCCGCATCAGCCTTTCCGTCTCGTGTTGAAGGACCTCTTGCGTGGCCTCTTCCCCACACAGCCTTTCAATAGTGAGGATGGCCTCTCGCCCCACGTCCGCCAGGTACTCGATGCGCTCGCGTCCCTGTCCGTGGGCCTCGGCCAGCGCCTCCGCGCTGTCCTGGGTGGCAAGGTTCTGTACTACCTCTTGCTTCGCCTCCGTCATCCTGTCCTCCCACATCCCGCGCGTTCCCCCGGCGAGCCAGGGAGCCTCCTCGTCGCCTGCGGTAGCCAGGAAGTTGAGATACGTGGCGGCAAAGGTGCCTTCTACCCCCAGGCTCGGAGCATCGATCTTGTCCATCTTGTCCAGAGAGGTGTGATGGAAGCGGGCGGGGTGCTCCGTGAGCCAGGGCATGGGCACATCAAAGCTCGGATCCTGAAAGATGGCGTGGTCAGTGCCCGTGCCCCAGGAGGCCATCTCCCAGTTGAACCCCTCGTGCTCATGGAAACAGGCCTCGGCGATGGCCGAGGCGGCGAAATCCGCGTAGGAGGCCTGACAATGCGAGTCCTCGACCAATCGTATCTGTCCTCCCGTCAGTTGCCGTTTGCCCCCCATATCGTCCAGACACAGCCCTGCCACCACGTTCTTCTCGTCGGCGATGCGCCGCACGCACCAGGCGATGGAGCCGTAGCATTCCCAGGACATCATGAAGCGGATGCTGCGCTGGGGGCGCGGTAGCCTGCCATGCTGTATCAGCTGGTTCAGGGTCCGTGCGACCTTCAGAGTCACGGCGCAGCCAGCGGCATTGTCCTCGGCGCCATATTCGTAGGAATGGGCATAGACCAATACCTCCTCGTCGCTCTTGCCGCGGATGACCCCGGTGGGCAGCAGGATCTCTCCCTCGTAGAGCCAACTTTGCACCGCGGCGCGCACCCTCACCTCCCGCCCCTCTTCCAGCAGGCGGCGGAGGTGCTGGCCCTTTTCCCGGTTCAGCGAGAATCCAAAGATGGGCGTGTCGCTTTTCAAAAAGCCCCAGCCGTGATAATCGCTCCAGGCGTTAATCCAGCATACCCCCTCGGCGAGGAAATCGTCCTCGCAGGCCGGGTAGTCGCTGATCACGCCCAGGGCGCCGTGTCGTGCCGCCGGCCCACGCACCTGCTGCGCGTGTTGGGAGGAAAAGGCCATCTTGCCCTCCACGTCCACATTCTCATAGTCCTCCTCGTGGCGACCGTCCTCCAGCAGGATTACCTGGGCCTCGATGCCCTCGGGTGGGGTGGGGGCGCTCCACATGGCCAGGCTCGCCGGTTCCTCGTCATAGTCGGCCAGTATGCGAGCGGCGCCAACGGGTTCCACGATCTCCAGGGACGCCCCGGCCACATCCCAGGCCAGGGGCATGACCCAATCGCCTATCTTGGTCTCGCCGTCGGCAGGGATCGCCATCAACTCCACGTCCTCCAGGCCATATTCCCGCATGCGTGTGGTACAGTAATTCCCGCATAGGCGATACTGGGAGAAGGTGGACCAGCGGTCGTGGCTATGGATATGGGCGTCGATTTCTTTGGCCCTCTCGGCGGAGAATTCCTTCTCTATCTGACGTTGGATGTGAGCAAACATGGCGCCTCCAGGATCCGTCGCGTGGATTCAGGGGAACCATACAGCCGGTGTGACGGCTTGTCAACCTGGATGCTGATTTCCCGTGTGTAGGATGGGGCGGGCCCTTACATTGGACGGGGGTCATGATACAATGGTGCCATGGAGTTGAGGGCATATAGGAAGAAGGAGGTCGAGATGTACGATCTGCTTATACAAGGGGGACGGGTATTCGATCCCGGCCGGGGGGTGGATGAGGTGTTGGACGTGGCGGTGGAGGGGGACGAGATAGCGACCATAACGGAGGAGATCCCCGCCGCCGCCGCTGAGGAGATGATCGATGTTCAGGGCAAACTGGTCACGCCGGGGCTGATCGATCTGCACACCCACGTGGCGTGGGGCTCGCGCCCTCTGGCCGTGGACCCAGACGTGGAGGCGGCCAAGGGGGCCGTCTGTACCCAGGTGGATGCGGGGACGGCGACACAGGACACTTTTGCCGGTTTTCGGCGTTTCCTCATCGACCGCGCGGCTAGCCGCATCTACTCGCTCATCAAGATAGACTGGCGGGCCGGGCGCTGGGATTGGCCGCAGGATCCGCGCAACGCGCTGCAGGCCAATCGGGGTGCCGTGGAGCGGCTG
>JAWLEV010000088.1:0-10766 GCA_041685915.1 Anaerolineae bacterium
ATCATCCGGATGGATCCCGATAAAGACACCCGCATCCTCGGCCACGGGAACCACCTGCTCGATAAAATGAGCATAGTTGTCCCATATCTCCTCTTCACTGTACTCGCGCCCATGGGTAAGGGGTACTTCCCAGGTCTTGTCTATCCATCGCCCTTCCTTGGCCTCATCGAGATAAAAGGTTCTCGATTCGGCGCCCCCACGAATTTCCTCGCGGCCCGTGCTCCAGATGCCGTTGGCCATATGGGCATAGGTGGAATAGTAGATACCCGCCTCTCCCAGATTGCGGATGTACTGAAGGTATTCTTCGATCTTTTCATCGCGACCCGGCAGGTTCAACGTCACCTCTTCCATATTATGACAGTTGTGATTGGCCAGCCGATAGACCTTCAAGCCATGATCCTCAAATCGCTTCCGCACCACAGCATAGTTCTCCGCCGTATGTCCCTCGGGATCGGTCACCGCGGTCATGACCCACTCGACTCCCAGCTGCCTGGCAAGTTGCATATCCTCCTCGCTGGCTGTCGCCGGCAACTGGGTGCCGATCTGTATCCCAGGCTCGCTGCCATAATAACCCGGAATGACGGTAAGGGGATAGCCGCTGTGCCTTGATGTCTCACTCATCGCTTTTTCCTCCATCATACATAGTGATTGTAAAACGCGCCGGCCACGGGCCGACAGACGCTCGGGGCGATTCTAGCCCAAGGGCCGTCTCCTGTAAAATCGACACGGGCTGGTCGGCGTCGCATCTATTGCTGAGCATCCCGATGCGGAAACTCGGCCGAGGTGAGCACGGGCACGCTGGCCCGCTCACTGTGGACCAGCAGATCGCCATCGTGGGATACCAGGATGGCATCGGCGGCCTCGGCCAGAGCGATGAACTCTCCATCGGCGGGATCGGGCACAAAGCAATAGTTCTCGGGATGGACCTCTCCTTCAAAGCGGTCCTCGGGGCGAAAAAGGCGAGCCACACGCTCCCACGAGAGCGGGGGGATCTGCTGCAAGGTCGCCCGTATCTCATCGCGCGTCACCTCATTCCAGACCAAACGCACTCGAGCGTCTCTCACCTGGTCGAGCACGCGCGCCGAATGGCTTTGAGAATTAAAGCCAGCGGCGACAAAGATGTTGGTGTCCAGAACCACGGATATATCAGACATAGATGAATCCTCGGGGCATGTCGCCCAAAAGTTAGTGTATGACGAGGACGATTGTAGTCCAGGGCTTATGCGACGTAAAGGGGCAAGTGACCGATGCAGCCCCTTGCCCTCTCGCAACAGTATCACTACAATGAGCGCCAGAATCCTCATAACAGACATAGCAAAAGGAGCGAATAGAGATGGCCAGTTGGAGAGAATACCTGGAAGAAAATGAAACGCGGTTCATAGAGGAACTGAAGGCTTTTCTTCGCATTGGCAGCATATCCGCCCTTCCCGAAAACGCGGCAGAGGTCGAGAGGGCGGGCGAGTGGGCGGCCCAGCGCCTGCGCGAGGCGGGCCTGGAAAAGGTCGAGATCATGCCCACCGATGGGCATCCCGTGGTGTACGGCGAATGGCTGCACGCTCCGGATGCACCCACCATCCTCGTCTACGGACACTTTGATACACAGCCCGTCGATCCTCTGGAGCTGTGGGATCATCCCCCCTTTGAGCCGACCATCAAGAACGACCGTATCTACGCCCGCGGCGCCACCGACGACAAGGGCAACATGTTGATCCCCATCCTCGCCGCTGAGGCCCTTTTGGAGACGGAAGGGGAACTGCCGGTAAACCTCAAGTTCTTCTTTGAGGGCCAGGAGGAAATCGGCAGCCCCCAGCTACCCGAGTTCCTGGCTAACCACACAGGCTTGCTGGCCTGCGATCTCATCCTCAACGCCGACGCGGGACAGTTCAGCGAGGATCATCCGGGGTTGCACGTCGGCCTTCGTGGCATCTGCGGCCTGCAGGTAGATGTCCAAGGTCCGGACCACGACCTGCACTCTGGCACCTATGGTGGAGCGTTACAGAATCCCATCCACGCTCTAGCACAACTGCTCAGTTCCATGCGCAGTCCCGAGGGCGAGATCCTCGTCGAGGGATTTTATGATAATGTGGTGTCCCTGACAAAAGAGGAACGGGAGAGGATCGCTGCCGTACCCTTTGACGAAAAAGAGTACAAGGAGAAGATCGGTGTGGAAGAACTCTTTGGCGAGCCGGGATACAGCCCCCGGGAAAGAACCTGGATCCGCCCCACTCTGGAGGTCAATGGCATCTACGGCGGATTCCAGGGAGAGGGAACCAAGACCGTGCTTCCCAGCGAGGCCCACGCCAAGATAACCTGTCGCCTCGTACCCGAACAGGATCCGGACAGGATCATTCAGCGCCTCGAACAGCACATCGCCACCCATCGCCCTCCTGGCGTCACAGTAAAGACCAGAAACCTGAGCATAGGCGCCAAACCCTATGTCATTCCCGCCGACCATTCGGGAAACCAGATCGCCGCACAAGTTCTGAAAGATATCTATGGCGTCGCGCCCTACTATACCCGTATGGGAGGAACCGTGCCCATCACCTCCCTCTTCCTGCAACATCTGGAGGCCTACTCGGTGAGCTTTGCCTTCGGACTGCCAGACGAACGCATGCACTCCCCTAACGAATTCTTCCGCTTGAAGAGTTTTCGCCGGGGACAGAGGGCCTATGCTCTGATGCTCAAGCACCTGGCGGAGAAAGAACTCTAGCGAGAGACAGGTGCTTCTCCCTGAACGCCCGCTGCCCAATGAGCGGCGGGCATCAGAGTTCCCACCCCACGTGGGGCTGCGGCAGACGCAACACGCGATCGAGTTCGTCCAGGAGAGCAGCGGACGCCTGCAAATCATCGGTGATGGCCAAACTGCTCGCCGGACACACGCCCAACCAGAGCCGCGTGAAAGCGTTGACAGTAGTGGTCATGGTGGGCAGGGTGGTATCCCGTCCTCGATCAGCCCGAGAGTGGGGCCCCAAAAAGACCACATATTCGCCACCGACGCCCCTCCAGGGGGCATCATCGTCCAGATGCGCCTCAATGGGATCCCAAAGATGGAGATTAAAGTGCACCTCCCCCCGATCAAGACATGTGTGCGCCAAGCAAACGGGCAGATCACATATACGCATCTGCCACCAGGCCGCGGCCGTGCTCCCGGTGGGATGAGCAGATCGCCTCGTGATCCGCTGCTGCTTGAAAGGCTGATGCAATAGATCCTGTAACTGAATGCCCGGCGGCTCGCCCATCTCGATCCAGTGCACCTGATCGCCAAGACTCTTGAGCAGGCCCATCAGTTCCCAGAACTGCTCCCGAGTCTCATAGACGCACCAGCGTACCGCATAGGGCCCATGCTCGCCGCCGCGATCATCACACCAGATATAGTGGGACAATGCGCCATCCACCCCATCGGCATAGCCCAGACCGAATCCCTTTTTCTGCCATAGCATCTCAGAGCGCGTCGCGGCAGCGGGGCGTAGGTTGATCTCTCCATGCCGTCGGAAGCGGCAGAGACGCGCCGCGTGGGCATCGGCCCAGTCCTTCTTGGTGATGCGGCGGGGCACGCGCTGGGGAACCTCGGCCCGTAGATGAGCGGGATCAAAGCGAAAACCGTGCTCGTAACTGCCCGTACCAAAGCCAAGGGCGTTGTAAAAGCCCTGATCGAACATTCCCAATCCCGCCACCGCGGCACCATCCGCGGCCTCAAGAGCCAGTGACAGGGCTGTAAGGCCCTTGGCCAACCCCCGCTTGCGTGCCACCCGACTGGTCGTCACCCCTGTAACCCCCACGAAAGGAATGTCTTGATTCAGGTAGCGCATGGTGCCGGGCGTGGTGAGCACCAGACACTCGGGGCTGCCATCCACCTCGGCCACCATGGCGCGCGACGCATCGACCAGGATATCCATGGCCTCCTTGGCTTCGTCTTCCAGCCATCCCACTTCCTCCCAGATACGATGGGCCGCTTCCCTATCTCGTCCTCTATCATATGGCCTGAACCCCACGCGACGTCTCCTTTAGGAAATTGTCAAAAGTCGCAGCGATTCTATCCCTTTCCCTCCCTTTTTTCAAACTCACGCGTTCGTGATCATGACCACACCACATGCTGAGACGTCACCCCTTTGACATTCATCGTAGGCAGAGGTAAACTCGCAGACGATGGTGGAGAGGAGATAATTAGGATGTCCCACGGGGAAAGGAAAGACGAACATCTAGAGATATGCCTTAACGAGGACGTGGCTTCCGCCCTCACCACAGGATTGGAGAGATACCGCCTCGTCCATAGCGCGTTGCCAGAGATAGCCCTGGATAACGTCGATACCAAAAGCCGGTTTCTGGGTCACAGGCTTTGTGCCCCCCTCCTCATCTCGGCTATGACGGGGGGCAGCGACCTGGCCCGAGAGATAAACAGACGGCTGGCCACCGCCGCGCAGCAGTTGGGCCTGGCCATGGGGTTGGGGTCTCAACGGGCCAGTATCGAGGACGCCGATCTCACGGGAACCTATCAGGTACGGGACCATGCTCCCGACATCCTCCTCCTGGCCAATCTGGGCGCTGTACAGCTCAATTATGGCTATGGCGTACAGGAGTGCCGGCGCGCGGTGGAAAGCGTACAGGCCGATGCCCTCGTACTGCACCTTAATCCGCTGCAGGAGGCCTTACAACCAGAGGGTAACACCAACTTTCACGGACTTTTAAAAAAGATCGCCCGCGTGTGCAAGGTACTCGAATATCCCGTCCTCGTCAAGGAGGTGGGTTGGGGACTTTGGGCCGGGACGGCAACCCTCTTGCAGGAAGCGGGCGTCACCGCCCTTGACGTGAGCGGCGCCGGGGGCACCTCGTGGAGCCGCGTGGAACAGCACCGCAGCCGCTCCAGCATCCAATCCCAGGTTGCCGGCGCGTTCGACGCCTGGGGACTGCCCACCGCCGAATCGCTGATCCAGGTACGAAAGGCCTGCCCCCACCTGCCCCTCGTGGCCAGCGGGGGCATAACGGACGGCATGCAGATGGCCATCTGTCTCGCGTTGGGGGCAGATCTTGTGGGCATCGGCCGCCCCCTGTTGTCTCCCGCCACACAATCGACGGGAGCGGTGGTGGAGAAATTAACCGTGATCATACGCCAACTGCGTACGGCCATGTTCGCCACGGGAGCATCCACCCTCGCCCACCTGGACCCATCACACATAGAACGCAGGAGATGAGATGATCGAAAGTGCAGAAAAACACCTCCAGGCCATAGAGGACGAACTGCGGGACATCTTGAAAAACGAGCAAGGGCCCTATGATCCCCTGTATAGCATGATGAGATACCATATGGGCTGGTTGGACAGCGAGTTTCAGCCCTGCGAGGCACCGGGCGGTAAACGCCTGCGCCCTATCCTTTGTCTCTTGGCTTGCAAGGCCGTGGGAGGATCGTGGCAAGCCGCTCTGCCCGCCGCCGCCGCCATCGAGCTGATACATAATTTCTCCCTTATCCACGATGACATCGAAGATCACAGCGAGACGCGGCGACACCGTCCCACCGTCTGGCATCTATGGGGCATCGCCCAAGGCGTCAACACGGGAGACGCCATGTGGGCCATCTCGCGGCTTGCCCTCCAGCGTTTGGTGGATGAGGGATATGAGACAGATCGTGTCCTCCGCGTCATCAAGCGCCTGGACAAAGCCTGTCTCCGCATGTGCAAGGGTCAGTACCTGGACATCCATTTCGAGACCGTCAATGAGGTTCCTTTGAGCACGTACGAACGCATGATAGAGGGCAAGACGGCGGCCCTCCTTTCGGCATCCCTCGCGGCAGGCGCTGTGCTGGGCAGGGCAAAGGAGGACATCACAGCTTCCTATGGCGCCTTCGGTCGGGAACTGGGGATGTCCTTTCAGATCATCGACGACCTTTTGGGTATATGGGGGGATCCAGACACCACGGGCAAGTCCGCGGCCAGCGACATCCTGGAGCGAAAAAAGACCCTCCCTGTACTCTATGCCCTGCAATGGGAGAGGGACCATGGACACGACGAACTGGCGCGCCTCTATATAGGAGAACGGCTATCACAGGAGGACATCCCCATCGTCCTAGAGTTGCTGGAGCGAGCCGACGCACGAGCATACACCCGTAAACGGGCACAAGAGCACCATCGCCGGGCGCTCAAACACCTGGAAGCCACAAGAGTAGAAAATATGGCCCAGGAGACGCTGCGACACATCACCGCAACCCTCATCGGCCGCTCTTTCTAAACCTGAATCCAATCTCGTGCCTTTTATGCGAAACAAATCCATCGCCCGAAACGTCTATCAAATGGGATCAATAAAGTGAAAAGAGGATGATGGGACGCTATTCCAAGAGATCAAAGATCATTATCACCAGCCTATTGGGGGTCGCCCTGCTGACCCTCCTGTTGCGCGTCCCCCTGCGTTTCCTCGGTTCTCAGATGCTGCGGGGACGCACGTCGGTCCCCTCAAGCGTGATCCTGGATCGAAACGGACGCCAACTCTACGAGATGATGGATCCCCACGTTGGCCTGCACCGCCCCGTCGATCTGCAGGATATCCCCTTATCTCTGCGCCAAGCCGTCATCGCCACGGAGGACGCCTCATTTTATGAGAATGCCGGTTTCAGCCCTCGGGCCGTCGCGCGTGCTCTATGGGTCAATTTTCGCCACGGCAAGATCGTCTCTGGGGGCAGTACCATCACCCAACAGGTGGCGCGAAATGTGATGCTCTCCCCAGAGGCGCGTCACAGGCGGAACTGGCGTCGCAAGATACACGAGACGGCCATAGCCCTTTGGATGACGGGATGCCTGGGCAAGGATCGCATCCTCGCCCTATATCTGAACGAGACCTATTTCGCGAATATGGCCTATGGGGTGGAGGCCGCAGCGCGAACCTACTTTGGCAAGCCGGTCTCCCAACTCGATCTTGCCGAGTGTGCCCTGATAGCAGGTCTGCCCCAATCGCCGACCGGCTATAATCCCCTTACCAACCTACAGGCCGCCAAGGAGCGCCAAAGAGGTGTCCTCACCCTGATGGTAAAGGCGGGCTATATCACGGCGGAACAGGCAGAACGCGCCCACCGAGAACCCCTCCAATTCGCCAGCGAGCCCTTGCAGATCGAGGCACCTCACTTTTGCATGATGGTTCGCGAAAGGCTCGACCAGGTGCTGGAACCGGAGGCCATACAGCGCGGCGGCCTGCGCATCCACACGACCCTCGATTTGGACCTGCAGCACGCTACCGAGGATCACCTGCAGCGCCATCTTGAGGCCCTCAATCGCGAAACGTCCGACATGCCCAGCCACAACGTTCATAATGGCGCCGCGGTGGTCATGGATCCGGACACCGGTCGGGTTCGGGTCCTCGTCGGCAGTCCCGACTACTTTGATGAGAAAATAAGTGGCGCGGTCAATACCGCCCTTTCCCGTCGACAGCCGGGGTCGGCCATCAAGCCCCTGACCTACGCCGCAGCCTTTGAGGACGGGTATTCCCCGGCAAGCCCCATCGCGGACGTGCGCACCACCTTTATCACCGAGGAGGGAAATCCCTACACCCCCATCAACTACGATTATGAATACCACGGCCTGGTGTCCCTGCGACAGGCACTGGCCTGTTCCTATAATGCGGCCACGGTCAGGCTACTGGACGAGATCGGCACTGACCGGCTCTTCGCCATGGCTCGCCGCCTGGGCATCACTACTCTGAGCGAAAGTCGCTCCAACGGCCTCGCCCTGACCCTGGGAAGTGGCGAAGTCACGCTGACAGAACTGACCGCCGCCTATGCCGCCCTGGCCAACGGGGGACAGCGCGTACAACCCCATATCATAGATTACATAGAGGACGCCGAGGGACGCATTCTATATCAGAGCAATCCCACCGCCCACCAGGTGCTTGACGAGCGAATCGCCTACCTCATCACGGACATTCTCACAGACGACTACGCTCGCATCCCCTCCTTTGGCGAGGGAAGCGCCCTGGAATTATCCTTCCCCACCGCCGTAAAGACGGGCACCACCACCAACTGGCGCGATAACTGGACCGTGGGCTATAGCAGCGAGCGCGTCGCGGGTGTGTGGGTGGGAAATGCTAACAACGAACCCATGAAACAAGTCTCGGGCGTCAGTGGCGCGGCCCCCGTATGGAACGCCACCATGCACAGTGTACACCGCCATCCCCCCCAGCCCTTTGCCCGGCCTAACGGCATCGTGGAAAAAAAGATTTGCGCCCTTTCTGGGCTTTTGCCCAACCTGGCCTGTCAGAAACATAAAACCGAGCTCTTTCTAAAGGAGAACGCGCCATCCCAACAGTGTGCCATGCACCACCTGGCATCCTCCGACGTGCAAGAGGATGCAGAGGAACTGGATGAGAGATACGTCCTCATCCATTGGCCTCCAGAGATCCTCGCCTGGGCCGAGGAGGAAGGACGTAATCTACCCGGTACGGACCGGGAGGCATCCTTACAGCCCTCATCGACAGAGGACACCAGCGATACAGAGGACAAAAGAGATCGAGACTTTCCGTCCCTCTATCTGACGAACCCCACCCCAAACGGAAAATACGTGATGTCAAAGGATATACCACCGGCTCACCAGCAACTGGAGGTCAGCGCCTTTGCACAATCACCAGAGGATCTGCAGGAGGTATCCCTGTTGATCAACGGGGAGAGATGGCACACCTGGACGAGCCCGCCCTATCGCATCATGTGGCCCCTCACGGAGGGGGAATTCACATTCCGCGTTCGCGGAATGACACAGGATCGGACTATAATCAATAGTCCTGAACTGAATATCATCGTTCTACCCGTAGAGGGAGAATAGGAAAGGATGCTGTCATGAAGCGTATATCCGTCAATTCCCTGCTTGCGATATTCTCCGTCGTCGTCCTCATGGCCTGTACGGGCGCGCCGACGGCGACCCCTGTGCCGGAGCGCCGTGCGAAAGCCACGCCTACACTCAGTCCTACCCCCTTACCACCGCAACCACCCAGACTCTTGAAACGCTCGCCAGCAGAGAGAGAAGAGCATCGCGTCGATGCTCCCGTCGTCCTCGAGTTTGATCAAGAGATGGACATGAATTCGGTAGAGGAGGCGTGGAGCATCGAGCCAACCGTAGAGGGAACCTTTTCATGGCAGGATGAACGCACATTGCACTTTACACCCCAAAAGGAACTCCAGAGGGATACCCAATACCGTGTCACTATTGACGCCTCTGCGGCCAGTGCCCAGGGATTGAAACTCGAAAGCCCCCTCGCCTTCCGCTTTCAGACGGTGGGTTTCATACACATCACCAACGTGTTCCCCATGCCCGACAGCACCGATGTCGACACACAGACGACGATTCGCGTCGTCTTTAACCGTCCCATGGTACCTCTGACGGGCGTCAAAGAACAAAAAGACCTCCCCGACCCCCTTATCTTCTCACCCTCCATCACGGGAACGGGCGAATGGACCAATACCTCCATATACACTTTTGAACCTGACGCGCGCCTGGTGCCAGGAACCGAGTACACCCTACGCATTCCGGCTGGTCTGGAGGATACCACAGGCAGCACTCTGGAGGAGGATTACAGATGGTCCTTTACGACGGAACTACCTCGAATAGTATCCGTGTCACCCTCTCCAAACACAGAACACGTCTCCAGAACCGCCACCATTCGTATCTCTTTCAATCAGCCTATGGACAAAGGGGCCACACAAGAGCGTTTCTCTCTCTCAGAGCGAGACGGAAAGGCGGTAGATGGTACCTTTTCGTGGCAAGACGAGATCATGATCTATGCACCCGATGAGCACCTCCAGCAGGGAACGCGCTACGCAGCATCCCTCGCCAAAGGCGCACCGGCCGCCGCAGGAGAGGCTGTCATTCCAGAAACGTACGAATGGAACTTTACGACCACAAGCCCGCCAGAGATAACTTCTACATATCCCCGGGACGGACAGCTATTTGCACCGCGTGAGGCACTGGAGATAACCTTCTCCAGCCCCATCAGCCAGGAGGCCTTTCTCGAGGGCACGACCATCACTCCCACCACCAAACTCCATCCCTACTGGCAGGAGGAGGACACCCTCGTCCGATTGCACGGTGACCTTGAACCGTCCACCACTTATACTCTCACCTTTAGCACCAATATCCTTGGTCGCGATGGCGATCCCCTTGTGGAAAGTTACACCTTCAGTTTTGAGACAGAAGCCCTGTCTCCCATGGTGGACATGGACACCCCCGGGCGGATCGGCACTTACAGTGCCTATGGCAGTCCCGAGACCAGGATACGCCATCGCAACGTGTCACAGGTAAAGATGGAACTCTACAGATTGCCAAAGGAGGATTTCATCGCCCTTAATAGCCAGGAGGGCTGGCGTTTCTGGGACGAGTATCAACCACAAAACGACGATCTGATACGTCGCTGGTCTCGACGGATAAGGGGGGAACTCAACGATACAGAGACCATCTCTGTGGCACTGACAGCGGACGGTGAGTCTGCTCTCTCCCCTGGCCTCTACCTCCTGGAGGCGTCCGCGCCAGAGGCACCCGATCCCCGGCGCCACGTTCTGATCGTCTCACACATGAACCTTACGCTCAAGTCCTCCGAAGATGAGGCGTTGATCTGGGTTACAGACATGCGGGACGGATCGCCGGTTTCAGAAGCGGACGTCACCGTCTATGACGGAGAAGGTGAGCGGGTTGCAGAGGCAACTACCGACGGCAATGGGGTCGCCACGGCCCAGTTCGAGGCCCAGGAACCCTGGGCGCCCCTGATGGCATTCGCCGAGACCTCAAAAAGCACCGGCGCGGTGA
>JAWLEV010000089.1:0-10729 GCA_041685915.1 Anaerolineae bacterium
CCCACGTTGGGCGTGCGGAGGCTGGCCATTGGAGCCATTGTGGGCGCTACGCTGCACCTGGGCATTCAGGTGCCCGCCCTGCTGCACTATGGATTCCGCTGGTGGCCGGGGCTGGGCCTGCGCCGCAAGGCCGTGCGCAGGGTGGCTGGTCTCATGGGGCCGCGTGTGCTCGACCTGGGCGTCTTTCACCTGACCATTTTGGCCACCTCCAATCTGGCATCGCGCCTGGGGCCAGGAAGTGTCAGCGCCCTCGAGTGGGGCTGGGACGCCATGCAGCTGCCCGAGGCGGTCATCGGCACTGCCTTCGGCCTGGTGGCGTTGCCCACGCTCTCCGATCTGGCCGCACGGGGCGACGTAGAGGGGCTGCGGAGTACCCTGGGCGAGACGCTGCGTGCCGTGGTTTCCCTGACCGTGCCGGCAGCCCTGGGCCTGATCCTGCTGGGGCGCCCGCTGCTGCAGCTCGTCTACCAACGCGGCGCCTTTGACACGGCGGCGACCGACGCAGTGTATGCAGCCCTGCGCTTCTATGCCCTGGGACTGGTGGGACACGCCTGCATCGAGCTGGCGGCGCGGGCCTTTTTTGCGCAGCAGGATACCCTGACGCCGCTGCTGGTCACCAGCGCCTTTGCGGCCCTCAACATCCTGCTGGGTATCGTGCTGCGGGGGCCCTTGAGCCACGGCGGCCTGGCACTGGCCAATTCATTGGCCGTCTCAGGAGAGTTGGTGACGCTGCTCCTCATCCTGCGCCGCCGTTGGAACGGGGTGGAGGGACGACAGCTGCTCCTGACACTTGCCCGCGTGTGTGCCGCGACGCTGATAATGGGCTCCGCCGTCTATGCCGTGATGTGGGGCGGGAGACGGTCGGAAATGGGATCGCTCGTGATCGTCGTCGCAGGCGCCGCGGTGGGCGCGCTAACCTACGTCGCAGCGGGGCTCCTGTTGCATGTCCAGGGACTGCGCTGGTTGCTGCCCTTCTGGGAAAAGGAGGACAGTCAGAGCGGTGCGATCACCCAGCGCCCATAAGCGACGAATGCTGCCAGGGCAAAGAGCGCTAATTGCAAGCATCGTCACGCACGCATCCTCTCGAGAACTGTTTCCATCTTCACCTTCGACTTCCTCACGATGGGCTCGCCATGTCCCATGCAAAGGATCCTCACCTGCAACCCCACAAGTCCCCGCACCGACCGTTTCACCTCCTCCGGCTCCGAACTGAAAACCCGTGGCGCGTACTGCAGTCCCCCACGCCCCGTCAAAGGATGGCCATTGAACAGCAGATCCCCACAGAACAGAATGCCCCTCTCCTCCTGGTACAGGCTCATACTTCCTGGCGTGGGTCCCGGCATATGGATCACGCGCAGACCACCCAGCAGGTCCAATGTCTCGCCAGCTTCCAAACCTCTCGTCACCTCGATACCCGCGTCTCCGCCGGGCAAAAGATTGCCTAGCCACTGCGTCACCCCCTGCAGCCAGGAGCTTGTCGGCAGATTCTTCTTCCCTTCCAGGTAGGGCACTTCTGCACGATGCGCCATCACCTTGGCGTCAAACCGCCGCACCAATTCCGGTATGCCCCCTATATGATCGGTATGGGCGTGGGTCACCAGGACCGATTCCAACGCCGAGGGCTCGTAACCGTCCTCCTCAATCTGGCCCACGATTCTGTCCACGTGGCAGGACAGTCCGGCATCGACCAGTGTCAACACAGTATCCGAGACGAGCAGGTATAATACGTTACACATACGCAGCCCTTCGATGAGATACAGACCCTGTGCGATTCGTTTCATCACCTCATACTCCACAAGGAAAAAATCCAACGAGCCGGGTTGATCGGCATCCCACACATCGGCTCATCGTCGCTCTTCTCTCCATCGCGCGCGAAGCTGTTGCTCACACCACTACAGTCCACGTCGGCCAGTCCCAGCATTCGACCGTGCTCCGGGCGGGGCACGCCCCGCAGCGCGCGCAGGAGTTCCGTCCCACGGTATTGGCCACGCCCGTCGTCATACCACGAATCCGACAAGGGAATCACGTCCCCGAGGATGACGTCACATCCCAATGCATCTGTAAGGGCATTCCGGATCCACTGTATCAGATCTTGTGAGACCTCACCGATGGGGACGAGAATGACAAAGCCCGACACCATCACCAATCACCCCCACGTCAGAAAAAACCACAGCCACACTGAAAGCTGCCCCATCACGAATCAGAACATCCACCGAATCTAGAACGGCAGGTGCTCCTCCAGCCATTCCAGGTTGGCCAATCCCGGCCCTATCTCCCCCGCTTCGAGCCGGTGCATGCGCTTCACGACGGCCTCGTTCATGGGCGTGGGCACACCCAACTCCTCCCCTTTTTCCACGACGACGCCGTTGAGGTAATCGACCTCGGTGCGCCGGCCCTTGATCACATCCTGGAGCAGCGAGGGGCGACCCGGCTCTGGCAGACGGGCGCGTTGTTCCTCTGTCAGGCCCCGTCCCGTGCGCGCGGCTGCGAGTTCATCCCTGAGGGCGAAAAAGTCATCGCGAGTGCTGGCGCGGGCGAACTCTTGAAAGGACAGGTCGTTCAGGGGTTCCAGGGCGATACCCATGCGCATGGCCACCTTGGCCGCCTCAGCGCCGATGACGACGCGAACGAGGTTCTCCAGATCCGCTTGTTCCGCATCCATCCCCCGTCCCTGCGGGCCCAACAGGCCAGCCAAAGCGTTGCCCATGGCGTTCCACACCAGTTTGGACCAGCGGGCGCCCCACAGGTTGGTGGTGGCCTCGCTGGGACCGATGACCTGCAGCATCTCCACCACCTCCTGCACCCGGGGTGTGATGCGGCCTGACAGTTCTCCCACAGTGAAAGCGTGAGTGGTAGTGGGATCGGTACGCACCACGTGGCCGGGATCGTAGACGCCAGCGCTGATGAGGGTCATACAGCCCACGACGCGATGATAGCCCACGATCTGCGCCACGGATTCGTCGTTCAGAGCGTTCATGGCCGGCAAAATAAAGCCAGAGGACGCCAGATGGGGCGCGATCAGGTGGGTGGACCAGACGGTATCGTAGGACTTGACGGAGAGAAAGACCATATCAAAGGGCTCCCTGAGGGAGCTGACCTCACTCAGATGGAGGGCCCTCACGGGGACAGTGAACGTCTCATGCACGTCGCTGAGGGTCAGGCCCTCCTCTTTGATGGCCTCCACGTGGGTCGCCCACTGATCGATGAGGGTCACGTCAAGATTTTCGCGGGCGAGGTAGGCGCCGATGGAGCCGCCGATGCCTCCCGCGCCCAACACGGCTATACGCGGTTTCATGATAACCTCCTATGGCTCGTTCACGAGTTGACATACTGGCAGGTGCACATCCTGACAGTATCACGAAAGGAGGCGTCATGTCAAGGCACCAATATCCCTCGCTAGAGATGGGCTGGCAAAAAGTCGAAGACTTTGGTCGGCGTGCTATAATAGGGGCAGCGTGAGGAAAAAATCGGAGGTGAAAATGAACGTGCCACGTGTCACGGACTATGTGAGGGGGCATCCCTTCTTTGAAGGGTTGAAAGAGGCGCAACTGCATGATCTGACACGCATGGCGGCCCTCCAAAAACTGGATGAGGAACAGATTCTGGGCCTGGAGGGCGACCGCTGCACGTCCGTCTACTTTGTCGTGGAGGGACGCATACGGGCCATCAAGATGTCCGCCGGCGGTCGCAAGCAGGTTCTCGGCGAGTTCGAACCTGGAGAGGCATTTTACATGGTGCCCGCCCTGGACGACGGCCCGCTTCCCGTGACCACGCGCACGGCGACGCGGGCAACCCTGCTGCGCTTTTCGCGTCAGGATTTTCTCGGGCTGGTGGAGCGCCACCCCCCTTTGGCCATGCAGGTTCTGAACACCCTGGCACAGAGGATGCGTCGGCTGACCTCCCTCGTGGAGGACCTATCCCTCCGTTCCGTCTCAGAGCGGCTGGCGAAAATGCTCCTGGAGCGGGCCGAATCGGCCCGCACACAGCGTATAACACAGCGAGAGATGGCCGCCCAACTGGGCACCGTACGAGAGGTAGTGGCGCGAAACCTGTCCCAGTTCCAGGAGCAGGGTTGGATCGAGGTACATCGGGGCAGCATAGAGATCATAGATCCCCAGGCATTGCGCCGCGAGGCGGCGATATAGATGGAAAGGCGTGACTTTTGTCACGGCGGAGGACGTGGAAAAGGGTTAAAATAAAAAGTAAAATGAAAAGGGGTTCATACACCAGGAATGAGACAGATGAGTAAAGTGAGTCGCGTCATGCCAAAGATCGATAAAGAACGATGTACCCTATGTGGAGATTGCGTCGAAAAGTGTCCTCAAGGGGCGGTACACATTTGTTCCGGCGAACTCATCATCGACGAGGAGTCGTGTGAGTATTGTGGCGAATGCGAGGATATCTGCCCCATGGGAGCCATCGCCCTGCCCTACGAGATCGTCATGGGGAAATCCCACAGGTCCACAAAAGAGGAATAGGCACCCAAAAGAACGCCATGTATCCCAGATACCAAAAGCGGGACCACGAAATCTCGGGCCCCGCTTTATGGCAATGCCCTCTTACAAGAAATCAGGCAGGCGCTTGCCAATCCTCGCACGTCATCTCCTCTGGGCAGCGAACACATTGCCTTCTGACCCCCTCTGGGGACAGACGTTTGGCATCCACATCGGAGGCGATATCCTTGGCACAATAGCCATAGCCCTCAAGCATCACATAATAACGACATTCCGGACAACGATTCTTGGCAGCCTTACGACCAAACAATCCCATACACCCATCTCCTTAGAAAAAGAAAATACCGCGACGCCAACGAATACTAGGCCTCACCTCTATATGACTAGAGTATATAGATTCTCAACTTTCTGTCAAATGAAGCCCCTTCGACGTCGAGAATCTGCTGGAAAAGTGCAAAAAGGATACTATACTGCAGGACGGCTGTCAAACCGCCCTGTAATGCGCCCATTTCACTTGCCCTGCTGTCAAAATGACGTATACTGTATTTTGACAATGTAAGATGCATGATGAATACAAGAGGAGCCATCTGCCATGCTATATCGTACTCTCGGTCGCACAGGACTCAAGGTCTCGATCGCCGGATTGGGCACCGGTGGCGCGTCCAAGTTGGGGCAGAATACGGGACGCACGCCCGCCGAATCGCGCCGCGTGGTGAGAAAGGCGCTGGATATGGGCATCAATACTTTCGACTCCTCACCAGCGTACGGAGAGAGCGAGGAACTCTTGGGCGCGGCCCTGGAAGGGGTGCCCCGCGATCGCTATGTGCTGGCCACCAAGTTCCAACCCAAAGCGGACGATAGGATTCACAGCGCCCCAGAAGCGTTGATGGAACAGCTGGAACAGAGTCTGAGGCGCCTGCGGGTGGATACCATCGACGTGCTGCAGTATCACGGCGTGGGACCGGAGATCTACCGGGAGGTGATCGAGCGCTTCCATCCCGTGGCGCTGCGAGCGCAGGAGGCGGGCAAGGTGCGTTTCCTGGGCATCACAGAAACCGTGGCCGGCGATCCTCACCATGAGATGCTCCAGATGGCCCTGCAGGAGGATCTTTTTGACACCTTTATGGTGAAATATGGCATCTTCAACCAAGGGGCGGCCGAGGAGATATTCCCTCTGGCGCAGGAAAAGAACCTGGGGGTCTTTGTTATGGCCGCCGTGCGCACCTCGCTGCGCAATCCCAAGGAAGCGGCAGAGACCATCCACCAGTTCATCGACGACAGGTTGCTCTCCATACCCAGGCCAGGTGAGGACGATCCCCTGGGCTTGAAAGACGTCACTGAGGGAGAGGTTCCTTCCGTCACGGAGGCGGCCTATCAGTTCGCCGCCGCTCATGAGGCAGTATCCACGGTGCTGATAGGCACGGGAAACCCCCAACATCTGGAGACCAACGTCGCAGATCTCCTCTCGTTCCCCCTCTCGGAAGCCCAACTCGACTACCTGAAGGAGACCTACGGCCACCTGGCCTGGAACGCCTGAAATCGCCCGGCCTCTAGACCAGTCCTTGCTTTTTGTAAGCCTCGGCTGCCTCGCGGATGAAACGGGCGTTCTCCACGGCGTCGTATTCTGTCTCCATCTCCTCGGCCAGGGCGAGGAGTTCCTCATAGGTCACCCGGTAGGGACGCAGCGCCTCGTAGACGGCCAGCACCTTCTCGTTGGGCACCGTGGCAAGCTCCGCCGCGCGCCTGAAATTGGCCGCCAGTTGGGGAAAGCCGGCCTCCTCGGCGATGCAAGCCTGTTCTCGCAGGGTGTCCGGATGGATGCCCAGGTCATCGGCCTCGATCTCATCGGCGCGCAGATTCTCCATAGTCAACTCGGACAACGGGCGACCGGTCCGCGATCGGATGCGCTCCCGCGCATGTTCTCCCAACGGATACCGTTCCTCTTTGCTCACGTGACAACCTTTCTTCCAAAGCGCACTATACGTCGGGTTCCCAGTCGAACCACAGCTCGGTGGGTGGGCGATCGGGATCCACCTGCTCACACTCGCGCCGGTGCAGGAGCATCGTCTTGACGATCAGGCGCAGCCGCACCCAGTTATCGACCTTGACGGGCACGGGCTCCACCGACTCACGCTTGGCATAGCGCGCTGCGTTGCGCCCGATCTTTCGAAAAGAGTCCAGGGTCAGGTTGGGCGAGTGGGAAAAGAGTTCCAGATTGTTCAGCGGGGCCAGATCGGCGCGATGGATCACCGTCGTCCCCCGCGACTGCATGCCGATGGACACACCGGAGCCGCTTAACTGGGCGCCAGCGTACCCTATAAAGGCGCAGTCGGCGGATTGATGCACCTTGACCAAACGCGCGCTCAACCCCTCCTCCGCGACGCCGGTCATGAGCTGCTCCAACACTTTACCATGGGGCAACCCGTTGATCGTCTCGGTCAACTCCCTGCCAAAGGCGGGTCCCACGGCGATCACCACCTCGGGACTGTCTCCGCTGGCAGCAGGGCCGAGTTCCTTCAAGCGCTCCAGCGGGTGCTCACCCTGCCCCTCCAAATAGCGTTCCGGTGACCGGGCCTGGGGAATATCCCGCACCTTTTCCCAACGCTCGCCCTCGAGACGATGCCCCGTTCCCGGACCCCGATAATCGTTGGGGTCGTTGATGGCGCTGAGCACGCCGAAATCGGCGTCGAATATGGCCGAGGGCTGCAGGTAATCTCCCAACACGCGCTGGCGGGTCAGTTCCAGCAGGCGCTCGGCAACCTCGGAAAAGCCCCCCTCGTCCAGGGCGCGTATGGCATCCAGCACGGTGCGGTCTCCAGCCAAAAACGCGTCAGCGGCCTCCAGATCAGCAACCATATCCCGGTCCGGCATATCGCGGCTATCCATGGCCGTCACCGCCGCCTCGATCTCTTCCTCGGTGATAGGTGGAAAGTCCAGTCCCTCATACACCGCCTGGATAGCCCTGGCCGCCCGCTCCCGAATAGCCAGGGCGTCCTCCTCGGAGACAGGATGGAGGCCAGCATCGACCTTCATATCGCGCTGGATGACGTCATAGTCGTCGTACTCGGTGACGTCGAAACACCCGCCGCCAAACATATTATCGTAGCGGGGCACGGCGCTGAACCCCGAATGCACGAAATCGGTACCCGGGATAAATTGACACATCAATTTTGCCGTCTTGCGCATATCGGAGTGGCTGGCCAGGGCGTCGTTGCCCGAGGCGACTTCCAGGTTCAGCATGGCGGCCAGGAGATTCTCCGCCAGGATGACGCGCACCCCACCGGGGAGGGATTCGGGCAGGGCCACACAACTGATGGAGCCGTTCTGCACACCCTGGCTGCCAGCGCCACGGGTCACCAACAAACAGCGAGCCTCCAGGTAGAGCATGGAGCGGCCGTCAGCATGGCCCATCAGGGCCTCGGACCCCGTGCCGGAGGTGAAGCGTATCTTGACTCCGCGGGAGGCATAAGCCGAGGCCAGAAAAGCCTTGGACCACGGCGTATCGTCCCCATCCACAAAGGCGCCCTCGGTACCATAGACAGAGAGGGTCTCTGCATAACTTGTCAATCCTTTGAAACCGAGGCGCAGATTGGTGGCCTCCTCGACGGCGCACTGGGTCAGCACCCCTCCACGCCCCACCTGCGAGCCGACCAGGATGGATAAAGCGTTAAAGGGGGCGTAACGAGCCACGCCCACCGTGGTCTCGTTCTCTGCAAAGCCTCGCAGCGCAGCCTCGGCGGCATCGGCCGCCAACAGGGCGGGGTTCTCCTTGCGATTGGTCACGTGGGCCTGATTGGCCGGCGTGCGCCGCACACGCATCTTGCCCAGGCCCATCATCATCTCCAGCACGCTCATGTGGCTCACGATCTCTACCAGTTTGGCCGGCGTACAGCCGGCCACCAGGCGGCTCACCTCCTCCCGGGAGACGTTAATATCGACTAACATGCGCGCGACGGCCTCCGAGGGAGTGCTCATGGCGCACTGGGCCACGGACAGATCCAGGGCATGATCGGCGATGAAACGGTCGATCATGTCCATTTCCTCGCGGGGCACGCCGTCCATCTCTACCACTCGCCCATCCCGAACGCGCAAGCTGGGCTGGGGATCATCGGGGCCGTCGGCGACGATCAGGCCCGCCTCGGGCCATTCGTGCACAAAGGCATCGTTATTGATGGGTCGCTCGTCGAGCAAAGCGAAACGTTTCGACTCTCGCATACCTATCCTCCAGGCAGATCAATGCGTCATGCAGGGAAATACGGCGCGCGAGGGAGACGATAAACTCTCTCCTCCAGGCGCCGCTTTTCGCACCGCATACAGATTGATTGTAGCATAGGTGACCAAAAGGGCCAATCAGATGGAGCCTCCTTTGCAGGAGTGTCCGATGGGAATTAAAGATGATACCACGCTTGTCTAGGATCTGCATAGTTCCATGAAAAAGAGATGCTCCTTTTCCCAATGTTCCCGTACGGTGAATCCCGCCTCCCTGGCCAGGGACATATAGTAATCGCGTCCCCTTTTCTCATCAGGCCAGAGAACGCCATACCCCGTACTTATCTTCACATCGCGCAAGGCGATTTCGAGACCCAGGGCTACGATCTCCTTGTCAGTGGCTTGCTGTGGTGGAATAGCAGCGTCCCAGACCAAGAGGCGCCCACCGGGCCCAAGTACACGAAAAATCTCGCCGAAAACACGCCTACAATCAACTCTGTCGGCCATATACATGAGGGTAAAAAAGGCCGTCGCAGCCTGAAATGCGCCATCTACAAAGCCCAGGTCCCGCCCGTCCATAACCATCTTGACGGGACCAAAGGGAGCCTCCTCCAACTCCTCTTTGTGCAGATCGATGGCCAGCACGTCCTCCCTGAGCAAACCAATGACCCCCTCCCCCCCGCCCCCGACATCGAGGATGGGACCGGGAACCTGAAGAGGCGCCATAACAAGCTCCTGCGTTGCCAGAACTTGCACTCTGTCCCCAAGATCACCTTCTGTAGCCAAAGATTGCCTCCTTCAAATTTCCATATCGACTGACACCAATAGAAGAGGGGACGCCTCGGGCGTCCCCTCTTGCCTCACACTTCCAAGAATATAGAGACGATTGTCCCTATTCAACCTCGGGGTCAGGCTCAGTCCGACTCTATCAACGAGTCGCTTCCCCTCTCACCCCTCATTGGCGAAGGCGCAGATCACATCGGCGATCTTCCACTGCTCCCCCTCGCGCTGCAGAACCACGTCGAAGGAATGTCCCTCAAAGCTGGTCTGAACCTTCACCTGGGCCTCGTCACCAGAAACATTCATCTCTGCCACCGAGATATCCTGGGGAACGTCCTGAGCACACAGGAAGGGATCGTAACCGCCCCCTTCAAAGGATGCGAGTATTTCGTCGACCTTTTGCACAAAGGCCTCCGTCAGGTATTCGCTGGATCGGTAGGCCTCGTCGGCCATGGGGTTCCCCGTCTCACTATAGTCCAAGTACCAGGTATAAAAGGCCTGCACCGTCAGGGCAGGGTTCGCGGGAGCCGCGCCCGCTGACTCGGGGTCGGGACAGATCACGTCATCGATCTTCCATTCCCCATCCACCTGTCGCAGTTCGATGGTCAGATCCCGCGTGGAGGCGTACTCTGTGTCGGCGTTCCAGATCTGGTGCAGTACGACGCTGGCCTCGTCGCCTGTAGCCTGAACATCCCCCACCTCAAAGGTATCGGGAACGTCCTGAGCACACAGGAAGGGATCGTAGCCACACCTGGAGGCAACCAGATCATCCACCTCTTCTATCCAAGCCTCCGTCAGGTATTCGCTGGACCGGTAGGCCCCATCAACCAGGGGATTGCGCCTCTCATCCGGCGCCGGCCCCCCGATATAGTCCAGATACCAGTCATAAAAAGCCTCCACTACCGCTTCCGGTGCCTCAGACACGGGCTGGGTCGGTTCTGGTGTCCTTGTGGGAGTGGGGGAAGGTTCTGGATCACCCGAGGCCCAACCTGCTGCACAGCCACTGAGCACAACGCAAACCGCAACCACCACCAACATCAGGGAAAATCTTTGGGTATTCATCCTATCCTCTCCTTTTTAGCTTCAACTCTGAGCCTTTAGATTTAGGCTCATAGTTTAGCATCAAAGGAAAAACAGCACATCGGCCAGGTGGAGAGTTTCCCTCCTGAGCTCCTGGCCAGTTCGCAGCCTGGACAGTCGGCCAGGTCCCGTAGTAGTAGAGAGGGTGCGCGTGAGATATGGGGCTCTCACGCCTCGGCTTCCTTGGGATCGCGGATGAAAAGCAC
>JAWLEV010000012.1:0-42510 GCA_041685915.1 Anaerolineae bacterium
GCGGCCCCCGAGCAGATGGAAACCGCGCCAGACAGCAGGCCGATCATGCTGGTCAGCACGTGGCCCCGAGACGTGACCGCCGCGCCAAAGAGCCCACCGGCCATGGCCATGGCTGTCGTAACAGAGACCCACGAGAGTTCGATGTTGATCGTCTGCGGGTCCACGGCCGTGCTGGAGCCGATGTTGAAGCCGAACCAACCGAACACCAGCAACCAGGCACCGAGAACGGATAGAGGGATGCTGTGTCCAAAGAAGGAGCGCGGCTCCTGACGTTTGCCCACGAACTTGCCGATGCGCGGACCGATGACGATGGCACCCATCAGAGATAGCATGCCCCCGGTCAGGTGTACCACGTTCGATCCCGCATAGTCGATGAACCCCAAATCGCCCAACCAGCCGCCGCCCCACACCCAGTGTTCCACCACGGGATAGATAAAGGCCGAGATCACGGCAGCGGCGATCACCCAGCCCCAGAACTTGTCTCTCTCGGCCAGGCCGCCAGGCACGATGGCCACGGTGGTGATGGCAAACATGGCCATCTTGAACCACAACGCCAGATCACCGAGCCCCGAGGGGCTGCCCGGGATATCGTACGCGCCAGCCCCCGATAGCGCGGGGGGCAGCGGGTTGGCGATGGTGGGAAAGAACTTGGGCAGGCCGATGATCGGTGCGTCGCTATAGTAGGCCAGAGGATAGCCTATCAAGTAATACAGGATAAAAGCCAACGTCCAGCCCACGTTGATGACAAGGATGGTATGGCTGACGTTCTTCTTGCGTACCATCCCTGCGTAGAGGAGGGCAAAACCCGCCGTGGCCATGATAAAGATGGCCACCGGGGCCCATCCCACTAGAAAAGCCTGTTGAAAAGCCGCAAAGAGGTCTGCTTGCTGATCCATTGTTCTCTTCTCCCTTTTACATATGAAACGGCCCTTTCGAGTTGGGGCACAAGGCGTCGTGCCAAAGTTTCACTTTGTCGAGACCAATCTCGAAAGGGCCTATATGGATTTTTGTCTTACGTCGAGCATCTAGGCGCTAGATCTTGCTCTGGAACCAGACGGGCTTCAAGGCGATGGGAATCTCTTCCACAGACAAGCCGTTGCGTTCTATGTTGAGCTTTAGGATCTGCGGCTTGAGTGGCACACTTCGAGACTTTCGCAGGATAAAGACCCGCGTCCAGATGACGTCGTGCTTGTGATAGTCAAGATAGATCAGATGGTCGGCCAGATACTCTGTGATATCTGGAGATAGAGGGATACCCTCTGCCGAGAGAACGACTGTCGCACCACGCTGCTTGGCTTCCAGCAGCAGCCGCATAAAGACCTCTCTGAACTCCGATTCATCCGACAGGCGTCTGCCGAGGGAAGACAGGGAGTCGATGACGATGCGGGAGGCATCAGGCTGTTTGTCAAGCCCTTCGTAGACGATGTTCATCACCTCGTCCTTCCCCACAAGCGAGTATTCGCTACTGAACGTTGCCGTGATAGACAGGTTCACAACCTGGATCTGGCCACTGTCCACGAGCGACGGGAAGTCGCTCCAGAGCTGAGTCCCCGTTCTCAGTATCGTCTCGGGGGTCTCCTCTGTGGTGATATAGACACATTTCTCACGATTTTCTGCCCCCTTGTGCAAAAACTGTAGACAGAGAATCGTCTTCCCCGTGCCGGGCTCCCCTCGTACCAGTATGGCGTCTCCTTTGGGCAGTCCCGGGATGAACTCCAGCAATCCATCTACGCCTATATCGATCCACTCGATCTTTTTGGCTTCATCGATCTGTTCTGCGGTCATGGTCTGCGCAGTCATTGGTGTTTTTCTCCCTGCAATCAAGTCAAAGGATGTGCGGCACGCCCCTCACCTAGTACGTGGCCAGGTAGCGATCCAGTTCCCAGGGGGTCACCTCTATGCGATACTGGTCCCACTCCTGACGCTTGGCATCCATGAACTGCTCGTAGATGTGTGCCCCAAGGGCCTCCTGTATCACTTTGTCCTCTTCCAGGCACTCCAGCGCCTCTCTAAGCGAGCCAGGCAGCGTAGCCACGTGGCGCTCCATACGCCGCTTCTCATCCATCTCATACAGGTTCTCCTCCAGGGCCTCGGGCGGGGTGAGCTCGTTCTCGATGCCGTCGAGGCCAGCGGCGAGCATGGCGGCAAAGGCCAGATAGGGGTTGCAGCTAGGGTCGGGGCAGCGCAGCTCCAAACGGGTGGATTCGATATCGCTCGTGCGGGGCACGCGGATCAGGGCGGAGCGGTTGATGCGCGCCCAGCTGATGTAGACGGGCGCCTCATACCCGGGCACCAGCCGCTTGTACGAGTTCACCAGGGGAGCGATCACCGCGCACAGTCCCCGCGCATGGGCCAACTGGCCCGCGATGAACTGTTTGGCCATAGGCGACAAGCCAAACTCGTCGTCGGGATCCGCAAAGGCATTCTCGCCCGAATCCTTGTACATCAGACTCTGGTGGGTGTGCATGCCCGAACCATTGATCCTGGCGATGGGCTTGGGCATGAACGTGGCATACACGTCCTGCAGTCTGGCTACGGCCTTGAGCACGTACTTGAACGTGACGGCGTTGTCGGCTGCTGTCACAGCATCGGCGTAGCGAAAATCGATCTCGTGCTGGCCGGTGGCCACCTCGTGATGGCTCGCCTCGGCAGTGATGCCCAGGGCCTCCAGCGCGGCGACCATATCCTTGCGCACCCCAACGGCCCTGTCGTTCGAGTAGTCAAAGTAGCCGCCCTGGTCGTGGGGTTGCAGGACCGGATTCCCCGCCTCATCCTGCTCAAAGAGGAAGAACTCGAGTTCTGGCCCACAGTTATAAGAAAGCCCCATCTCCTCCGCCCTGGCCACCGCCCCCTTGAGCACACCGCGTGGGTCACCCGCAAAGGGCTCCCCTTCCGGCGTGTAAAGGTCGCAGATCATGCGCGCCGTGGACATTCCCTCCTTGGCCTCCCAGGGGATGATCTTAAAAGTATCCGGATCGGGCATGAGGTACATGTCGCTCTCCGCAATACGAGCGAAACCTTGGATCGAGGAGCCGTCGAACCAGACACCTTTGGTCAGCGCCGTCTCCAACTCATGATCGGGGATAGTTATCCCCTTCACCACCCCCATGACGTCGGTGAACTGAAGATGTACAAATTTGACCCGCTCCTCCTTTGCCGTCCGCAGGATCTCTTCTGTGCGCTCTGTCATGATTTTTCCCTCCATAGGGTATCTCAACATTACGCACACAGTATACAGGTTGGGAGGGGGTCTTGTCTTTGGGAAAACTGTACAAAAAGGGGGAACGTCGTCTAGTGCAACATGTCCAAAAGGACGCGTAGGGGCGGATTGTCAATCCAATCTACGTCTGGCGGGAGAGGGGAAACTACAGAAGCGTATAATCGTACCCCGCGCGTTCACCCCGGGGCACGGTCGGATTTCACAGCAGAAAAAGTAGAGACGCAAGATCTTGCGTCTCTACACTGGCAGAGGCAAAGCGCGGTCCGCTCAGTACGCGTAAAGCCGTCCGTAGGGGCGCTTGGTCAGGGGCACCAGTTTGCTAAAGGGGCGATCCAGCAACCTCGAGGCATCCATCTTGAAATGCTCCGCATAGGTGCGCACGTAGGCTTCCAGCAGTTCCTCATCCTCGGGCTCCATGGGCACAAGACCCACCTCCTGTCCCAGGAAAGCCCCCTTCACTCCACCGCGCATATAGATGGCGCCGCCATGCATGCCAGTGCCGATATAGTGGGAGGGATGGCGCTCGTCGGTGGCCAACTGTCTGCCCAGGACGATCAGCACGCCACCGGCCATATACTCGCCCAGGAAATGCTGCGCCGTGCCCCCGATGACGATGACGGGCCGCACATCCTCATACTGCTTCATGTGGATACCCACGCGGTAGCCCACGTTATCGCGAATGTATATCTCGCCGCCCCGCATGGAATGCCCCACGATATCCCCTGCAGAACCGTGGACGACGATGGACCCCTCGTTCATCGTATTGCCCACCCCATCCTGGACGCCACCAAAGACCTCGATCTGTGGTCCATCCATAAAGGCCCCCAGGTCGTTCCCTGGCACGCCGTGCATCAGAATACGCACTGGGATCCGCAAATTGGTACCCAGATACCGTTGCCCAGCGAGGCCAAAGATCGTTATCTCTTTGACGCCCTCATCGGCCAGTCGCTTGAGCTGCTCATTCAACTGCTTGTAATACACGCCCGGGGCGTCTATGCTCACCGCCTCACCCTCCGAATCGGACGGTGTAGCGGGAGCCATATCCATCCTTGCTCGATCAGACATGAAGCGCCTCCTCCTTCACTACCTCCTCGTCAGCGCGATGGGCACGGGGTACTTTTGGTTTCTGCCCCAGCCGTCCCACGATGGGCTCTCCCCCCAGGGGAGTCCACGAATCCTTTACCTCGGGATCCACAAGGGAGATGGTTGACAGTTCCGACGAGACGTAGAGGATATCCTCGTTTACGGCGGCGGCCAAGGGGCGCAGGCGAACCCGGTCGCCCAAGCCCAGCATCTCGCCGGCCCGCGCGATGATCACCGTAAAGGGACCATTCAACAGGATGGAACCATACGTCTGCCGAATGACGCGATAAACATGCTTCTCATCCTCGGACATCTCCTCCATCTCATCCCAAAGGGGACTGGCAAAGACGGCGGCGGCGATCTCAGGCGGCAGTCCATGGCGGCGCATGATCAGATCCGAAGCATAGGCCACCACCTCGGTGTCCGTGCGCATGGTACAGAGGTAACCGTGCATCTCCATATAGCGCCTGTTGATACCGTAGGAGGATATCTCTCCGTTGTGCACCACCGACCAATCCAGCAGCCCAAAGGGATGCGCCCCTCCCCACCATCCCGGCGTGTTCGTGGGGAACCGGGTGTGGCCCGTCCACATATAAGCCTCATAGTCGGTGATCTTGTAGAATTCGGCGATCTCATCTGGGTGCCCCACACCCTTGAATATCCCCATGTTCTTACCACTGGAGACCACAAAAGAGTTGTCCAGCTGGGAGTTGATGGTCATCACCTGGTGGACGATATAGTCCTCCTCGGAACGCCCCACCATCTGCGCACTCTGGGGGAACAAAAAGTAGCGCCATACAACCGGGGGATCAAGGATGCCCTCCACGTGCCGGTGGGGGATCGGTTCGTCGTGCACCACGGCAAAGTGCCGCCGCAAATAGGTGTCCAGTTCCTCCCGCGCCCGCTCATCCTGGCACATGACGTGGAAGGCATAGTGCTCGCTGAACTCGGGATACAGTCCGTAGGCGGCATAGCCCGCCCCTAGGCCGTTTCCCCGTTCCTTCATATTGGTAATGGCTTCCACGATGCGCGTGCCATTGTGCTTGCACCCACTTGTGTCTATGAACCCAAACAAGCCGCAGGCGTCAAAGACCTTTTGATCGTTGTAGACGTTCTCCTGAAATATGCCCATCCTTGTCCCTGTCCACGTCATGCACTCCCCCTCTCAGACCTCGATTCCTAAGCCGGTCACGATATGCTTCCGATACTGATCGGGCAGCGACAGCAGGCCAAAATGCTGGTGCAAAAGGCCGTCACGGCAATCGCTCACATCCACCCTGCTTCGAATGAGCCCCGTGTATATGCCCGCCCGCCCCACGTCCCCTACGAGGATGGCGCCTACCAGGCAATCACCTTGCAAGACGAGGCGCTTGTAACGGTGATTCTCCGCATCATGCTCCACCAGCACCTCGCAGTCCTCCCCAGAAACGTTCCCGTTGCCGATGGACATGGCGGGGACATCACACACCTCTACCGTATTCATGGCCACGCCCCCCTCGTCGAGACGGGATACCCCCGCGATGTGCGCCCCCGCCACGGCCCCCTGTCGGTACGCATTGGGCCAGATGGCCACGGTACGATTCATATCCACCACCAGATCATAGGCTTCGGCCACGTCGCCGGCGGCATAGATATCCGGCTTCGACGTGCGCATGTACTGGTCCACCACGACACCCCGGTTCACCTCGATTCCCGCCTCCTCGGCCAGCCCGGCGTTGGGACGCACGCCGATGCCGAACACCAACAGGTCACAGTCGAGTATGCGCCCGTCCCGCAGCGTCACGCTCTCGATGTGCCCTTCGCTACTCTGAATCTCCTCCACGGTGTTCTCCGTCAGCACCTCCACACCCGCCGACGTCAGCAATTCCGTCATCATCCGCGAGCCTGTCTCATCCAGGGCCGCCCCCAGTATGCGGGGGGCCAATTCCAATATCGTCACCGAAACGCCCCGTTTCATGAGGGCATCGACAGTCTTCATGCCGATCATGCCCCCACCCACGACGATGCAACGACGCACGGCGCCTTCCGTAAGGCCTTGAACTATACCCTCCGCGTCATCCAGGCGCGTAAAGGTGTACACGCCCCCCGTCTGCACGCCGGGAATGGGCGGCACGATAGGCGTACCCCCGGTAGAGATGACGAGTTTATCATATGCATAGACCTCTCCTGACGCCGCGCGCACGCGATGTTCCTCCGGTTCTATTCTCACGATGCGCGTCCCAAGGATAGGCATCACATCATGTCGTTCGTGAAAATCCTGACCACGATAAGCCAGCCGCGACTTTTCGATCTCTGCACCCAGGTAATGGGAAAGCAAAGGGCGTGAGTAGATCATCTCATAAGGTTCCTCGGAGACCACGATGATCTCCGCTTCCTTGTCGTGCTGGCGCATGGATTCCACGACGCCCACAGCGGCCGCCGAATTCCCGATAATCAACGTCCTCACGATTTACCTCCCGCTTTGACCTCTTCGTACGTCAACGCCTCGTTGGGACAGTTGGCAACGCATGCGGGCATCTCTGCCCCGTAGCAAAGGTCACACTTGGAGGCCACACTCGTCCCCGCAAGATTTTGCTGTATCGCGCCGACAGGGCACACCATGATACACATCCAGCAACCCACACAACGGTCCTGATCTAGCGTGACGGTGCCCGCCTCCTCTTCGCGACGCATGGCCCCTGAGGGACAGGCCTCCACACAAGTCGGCTCCAGACAGTGCCTGCACTGTAGAGCGAAGGAGATGGGACCACTCTCCTCCACCATCACCCGGGGCATCACCTGCGGGCGTTCAAGATTAAAGGCCTTGATGATATCCCGAGACTTGGAATGCTGGACGAGACAGTGCACCTCGCATAATCGACAGCCGATGCAGTATTCCTCGTGCACCACAATTCGCTTCACGATTTCCCTCCCTAGCTTCCTGCCAGACGAATGCCCAGAGCATCCAGTTCGGTTTGGTTCAGCCCCACTCCCCGCAGGTGATCGCGGTTGCCCCGCAGGCTATCCACCGAGTTCACGCCCATGCCCCCCATCATCTCCCTGATCTCCAGAGACCAGGCGCGAAGGAGGTTCACCAGGCGTCTCTCACCTATATTGGGGTTGAGGCGCTTGGTCAGGTAGGGATCCTGGGTAGCGATGCCCCAGTTGCACTTGCCTGTGTAACAGTTCTGACAAAGATGACACCCCATAGCCACCAAAGCGCTTGTGGCGACATAGACAGCATCAGCCCCCAGGGCGATGGCTTTCACGATATCGGCGCTGTTGCGAATGCTCCCCGCCACCACCAGGGAAGCGCGATGACGAATCCCCTCCTCGCGCAGGCGGCGATCCACCGCCGCCAGGGCCAGCTCTATAGGGATGCCCACATTATTGCGAATGATAGTCGGCGCGGCCCCTGTCCCCCCACGCAGCCCATCGATGGCCACGATATCCGCTCCCGCACGCACGATCCCGCTGGCGATGGGCGCAACGTTGTGCACCGCCGCCACCTTGACAGAGACGGGCTTCTCATAGCCCGTGGCCTCCTTCAGCGCATAGATCAACTGACGCAGATCCTCAATGGAATAGATGTCATGGTGAGGCGCGGGAGAAAGGGCATCCGTCCCCTCGGGAATCATTCGCGTGCGCGAGACATCCTGCGTGACCTTTTCGCCGGGCAGGTGCCCGCCAATTCCAGGCTTAGCTCCCTGCCCTATCTTTATCTCCAGGGCTGCAGCGGTATTGAGATAATCCAGGTGCACGCCGAACCGCCCGGAAGCCACCTGAGCGATGGTGTTGGGGCCATATTCATACAGATCCGGATGCAGTCCGCCCTCCCCCGTATTGTAAAAGGTACCCGCACCAGTGGCCGCCCGCGCTAGGGAAAGACAGGCGTTAAAGCTGATGGAGCCATAGGACATGGCGGAGAACATGATGGGCGTCTCCAGCTGCAACTGTGGTGCCACCTTCGTCTTGAGCGAGGGTTCTCCATCCTCGTCCTCCTCAAAGGTCACCTGTTCCGGCTTGGCGCCCAGATACGTCTTCAGTTCCATGGGTTCGCGCAGGGGATCGATAGAGGGGTTCGTCACCTGCGACGCGTTCAGCAGCATGTGGTCCCAGTAGATGCGATACGGTTCATCACATCCCATGCCCGTCAGCAGCATACCGCCGGTCTCCGCCTGCTTATAAATATCATAGAGTTTCTGCCCCGTCCAGTTGGCGTGGGGGCGGAATTCCAGGGGATTCCTACGCACCCCCAGGGCATCTGTGGGACACAGGGCCACGCAGCGGTGACACCCCACACATTGATCATTGTGACTAAGCACGCGATCATCCTCAGCGTCGTAAAAGTGTACATCGTTGGCACACTGCCGCACGCATACGCGGCACGCTATACAACGTTCCTCGTCCCGTTCAATGATGAAATCTGGTTCGTTCAATGAGAGAGCCATACCTGCCCCCGCTTCAATCTATGAAACACAAAAAGCCGCCCAAATAATCTAGGCGGCTTCAACGCCCCGGAGAGACATCAATCGTCTCGATAGAGACTGCAAAACATCTTGCTACCCAATTGTCGATCCCTGCTCAGGGAAGCCTTTCCCTACAGATATTCTTTGCTTATTGAAGTGATTATATATACTTTTCCCTGATATGTCAAAAAGCCTTTTACTTCACGCCTGAACATTGAGCCGCCAGTGCTCTTGGAGGCTCTTCACATCAAAGTCCTGGTTGCGCAGGGCCCTGATCCCCTGAGCGGCCGCCTGGGCTCCCGAAAGCGTGGTGATCACGGACACACCGCGCGCTACAGCCACATTTCGCAGCATGTGCTCGTCGCTAAAAGCCCGCCCCCCCAGGGGCGTGTTGATGAGCAAGTCCAACTCGTCATTAATGATCATATCCACACCGTTTGGTCTTCCCTCGCTCACTTTGAGAACAGTCTCTACATTCAATCCACGCTCCCGCAGATAAGCCGCCGTTCCCCTGGTGCCCACCAGGGAGAACCCCATATCGGCCAGATCCTCAGCGATGGGAACCAGATTCTCCTTGTCATGATCGTTCACGCTCAAAAAGACTGTCCCCTCGGTGGGCAGATCGTTGCCTGCAGCCATCTGCGCCTTGGCATAGGCCATGCCAAAATCATCGTCCATGCCCATCACCTCGCCAGTGCTGCGCATCTCGGGACCAAGTATGGCCGGCTCTCCGGGAAACTTGATAAAAGGCAACACCACTTCTTTGCAACAGTAACTGTCAAGTTTCGGTTCGTCGGGGACACCCAGTTCGTCCAGGGTCAGGCCATTCACCACCTGGCATGCTACCCTCGCCCAGGAGACTCCTGTGGACTTGCTCACATAAGGCACCGTGCGCGAGGCACGCGGGTTGGCCTCGATAACGTATATCTCTCCATCCTTCATGGCATACTGAATGTTGAGGCATCCCACCGTGCGCAGGGCTCGCGCCAGACGCCGCGTGTAATCGCGAATCTTTTCCAGAGATTCCTCCCCCACCATCACCGTGGGGATTACGCAGGCGCTGTCGCCCGAGTGCACTCCCGTGCGCTCGATTTGCTCCATGATGGCAGCGATGCGCACGTCCTGACCATCGCTGACGCAATCCACGTCCATCTCAAAGGCGTCCTCCAGAAAGCGGTCGATGAGAATGGGCGTGTCCTCGGCCACCTTCACGGCAGAGCGGATATAGCGATCAAGATCCTCCTCGTCGTGGACAATGGCCATGGCCCTACCACCCAGCACGTAAGAGGGCCGCACGATCACGGGATAGCCGATGCGCTCCGCGACATCAAAGGCTTCCTCCACCGAGCGCGCTATGCCATGCTCTGGCATGGGGAGGCCGATCTCCTGCATAAAAGCACCGAACCGCTCCCGATCCTCGGCCAGGTCGATGGCGTCCGGCGACGTGCCCAGGATGGGCACCCCCGCATCAGCGAGCCGATTGACCAACTTGAGAGGCGTCTGGCCCCCGAACTGCACGATGACGCCCTCGGGATCTTCCAAATCGCAGATGTTGAGGATATGCTCCAACGTGAGGGGCTCGAAGTAGAGCCTGTCGCTCGTGTCATAGTCCGTGGAGACGGTCTCCGGGTTACAGTTGACCATGATCGTCTCAAAACCCATCTCTGCAAAGGCGAAAGAGGCTTTGGTACAGCAATAGTCGAACTCGATGCCCTGCCCGATGCGATTGGGACCGCTGCCCAACACCACGATTTTGCGTCGATCCGTGGGATTCGACTCACAGACGGACTCATAGTTACTGTAGAGATAGGGAGTAAAGGCGGGAAACTCGGCTGCACACGTATCGACGCGCGAATAGACAGGACACACTCCTAAACTCTTGCGATAGGCCCGCACTTGCAATTCGTCCACAACCGGGTTCACCAATCTGGCGATAAGCGAGTCCGCCATACCCGCCCGCTTGACTTCGCGCATCAGGTCTCGTGAGATATTCTCCAGGGGAAACCCGGCCAGTGCATCTCGCAGGGAACGCAGTTCGTCTATCTCGCGCAAAAACCAGGGGTCGATGTGCGTCATCTCCGATATCTCTTCGATGGACATGCCCGCATCCAGGGCGGGAATGATATAGAAGAGACGTTCGGGGTTGGCCTCGATAAGCCGATGGCGGATCTCCTCGGTCGAGACCTCGGCAGCTTCTGAGTCAAACAGGCCATCCCGGCCATCCTCACGTGCCGAAGCTCCCTTCTGGAGCGCCTCGATAAAGGAGCGACCGATGGCCATAACCTCCCCCACGGATTTCATCTGCGTACCCAGGGTAGCGTCCGCCTGGGGGAACTTTTCCATGTTCCAGCGGGGGATCTTGACCACCACATAGTCCAAAGTGGGCTCGAAAGAGGCAGGTGTCTCTTTAGTGATGTCGTTCGGCAACTCGTGCAGACGGTAGCCCACCGCCAACTTGGCCGCGATCTTGGCGATGGGAAAGCCCGTCGCCTTGCTAGCCAGGGCAGAACTGCGTGAGACGCGAGGATTCATCTCGATAACCAGCGTACGCCCCGTTTCTGGATGGATGGCAAACTGCACGTTGGAACCACCTGTCTCCACCCCCACACGCTCCATCACTCGACGGGCCATATCGCGCATAATCTGATACTCTTTGTCCGTCAGGGTCTGTACGGGCGCCACCGTGATGCTATCGCCGGTGTGAACGCCCATGGGATCAAAGTTCTCGATGGAACAGATCACCACAAACTCGTCATCGGCATCGCGCATCACCTCCAACTCGAACTCTTTCCAACCGATGACGGACTCTTCGACGAGCACCTCGTCCACGGGGCTCTGCTTGAGCCCCCGCTCGACCATCTCGTCAAAATCCTGTCTGTTGTACGCCGTGCCGCTTCCTGTACCCCCCAGAGTAAAGGAGGGACGAATGATCGCCGGCAGGCCTATCTCGTCCAGGATGTCACGAGCCCCTTCCAACGAGGTCACAGAATAACTTTTGGGGCACTCCAGACCAATCTCCGTCATGGCCTCTTTGAAATCCTCGCGATCCTCGGCGACCTGAATCGACTCGGATCGCGCTCCGATCAGTTCCACCCCGTAGCGATCAAGAATGCCCTCTCGATAAAGATCCATGGCCAGATTCAGCCCCGTCTGCCCGCCCATGGTGGGCAAGATCGCGTCGGGGCGTTCCTTATCAATGATACGCTCCAGAACAGGCACCGTCAGCGGCTCGATATAGACGATATCCGCCGTCTCTGGATCCGTCATGATCGTCGCAGGATTAGAATTCACCAGCAGCGTGGTGTAGCCCTCCTCTTGCAGGGCCTTGCACGCCTGAGTACCCGAATAATCGAACTCGCACGCCTGACCGATAACGATCGGTCCGGATCCAATAACCAGAATCTTGTGTATATCAGTACGTTTGGGCATAGAGGCTGTATTGTCCCCCCTAGAAGCAATGGTCAACTACAAATCCCATGTCGCTCCATCGCCACATGGCGGAAGAATAAGATCTTTTGCAGAACTCTATGGAACAGCGGGCTCCTTCTCACAAAGGGAAGCGACAAAATCCTCCAGAAGATACAGGGCGTCATGGGGACCGGGAGAAGCCTCTGGATGGTATTGGACGCCATACACGGGCCAGTCCCGATGCTGTATTCCCTGGACGGTGCCGTCGTAAAGATTGATATGTGTCACCTCAAAGGGCAATCCCTCCAATGAATCGGAATCGACAGCATAGTTATGGTTTTGAGACGTAATAGCCACCTCACCCGTCGTCAGATCCTGTACGGGATGGTTCGCACCGTGATGCCCAAAGGGCAATTTGAATGTCTGCGCCCCCGCCGCCAGGGCGATGAGTTGCTCCCCCAGACAGATGCCGAACACGGGAACCTGACCCATCAATTCCTTGATAGCAGTCATCGTCTCCTCGGGCACCTGCTCGGGATCCCCCGGGCCGTTGGAAAGAAGCACACCATCCGGCTCCTGAGCCAGAATCATCTCCGCCGTCGAATTAGCCGGGACCACCGTAACTTGCGCGCCGAGGGTCGCCAGATGACGCAGTATATTATGCTTGACGCCGCAATCGACGACCACGACATGAGGAGTTCCTTCGAGAGAGCCCTCATCATAGTGCACATGCTTTATCCACTTTCGCGAAATCTCATCTGTCCACACTTTTTGTTCCGATCGCGAAACCTCCCCAACTGGCGAGAGCACACCCATGTCCGGTGCATTCTGGGCCATCTTGAGAAGGCGCTCGCCATCCAGATTCACCGTGGAAAGGGCCCCGCGCATGACCCCCTCCTCCCGAAGAATAAGCGTCAGACGCCGCGCATCCACATCAGACAATGCGGGCACACCAGCCTCCGCAAGATACTTGGGCAGGGAGTGCTCCGCACGCCAATTGCTGGGCCGTTCACATATCTTGCGCGCTATCACAGCACGGGCATAGGGCTGTCTTGATTCCACATCCTCCGAATTCACCCCCACATTGCCTATATGGGGGTAAGTGAAAACGATCATCTGGCCCCAATACGAGGGATCTGTGATGATCTCCTGATAGCCCGTCATGGCCGTATTAAATACCACCTCGCCGACCCACTCCCCTTCCGCTCCCATAGAGTGACCGACGAACACGCTCCCATCTTCCAGAACGAGCATGCCTTGTTTCTCTCTGCTCATTTTCCCCCCATAACCTCTCGTCTTTCCTGATCAACTGTGCCAAGTTTGGGCGGCACTCTGCGCTTGAAAGCCGTCGATGCCATGTGCCACCTCACAGCATCCACCACCTCGCTATCAAAACCCCGAGCGACTATCTCTTCCACATCCAGATCGCGTTCAGTTAAAAGGAACAGGATCTGGTCTGCCACATCGTAGGTGAACCCAAGTTCCTTCTCGTCCGTCTGCCCCGGCCACAGATCGGCGCTGGCTGGCTTCTCAATGATATGTTCCGGAACCCCCACATACTTGGCCAGTTCGCGAACCTGGCATTTATACAGATGCTCCAGAGGCTCTATGGCCGCCGCACTGTCGCCATAGAGGGTAAAGTAACCCAACAACCATTCTGTCCGATTGCTAGTTCCCAACACCAGTCCTTCAAATCCCTCGGACTGATCGTACAAGACGAGCATACGGCACCGAGCCATGGCGTTGCCCCGCCGCGTCTTGTCCATGTTGGGACAGCGACAAAATAGGGGCTCCACCATCTCTGTGATCTCAAAGCGCGTAGAGGCAACGCCCAGTTTATCGATGACCAGACGAGCATCCTCTTCACTTTCAGGACTGCTCGTCTCGTGGGGCAACATCATGGCCTTCACATTCTCGGGCCCCACAGCGCGGGCCGCCAGGATCGTCGCCAGGGAAGAATCCACACCCCCCGACAACCCCACAACAAAGCGCGGCCGACCAGCGCCCTCCGCATAGTCACGGAGAAAGCCCACGATCCGCCCACATTCCCTCCCGCAGTCCAGATCCAGGCTTTCAAGCACTGTAACTCTCCTTACACGCCCCTGTCCCAAATCTACAACATGGTATCATAACTTCCCCTTTTCGTCCAATGAGCCAATCAGCCCTTGTTACCCCAAAAAGGCCCGCCATCGGGCATACACAAAACGTGTATGGGAGACGCCGTCTGCGTCTCCCATACACGTCACATGCGATAGATATCGCGATACTGTTCTTCGTCAGAGCGCTATGCGCCCTTCTTTCCACGTCGCCGTATCCAGCGCACCAGGAGCCACAACACCAGCATGGGCACCACAATAAAGGGCGAGAAGATCAGAACATAGATCGCCAGATCCACGAGGACCTGGAGGATATTTACAAAGGCTCTTAACGCCCTGTTGAGGGTGACCAGGGGGCTCCATTCCGTCCTCTCCACCACGGGCTTGAGCGCCTCCTTGGGACGGATGGTCACATTGATGGTTGCCAGGGCGCTCATGCGCTCCAGATACTGCTTACGTCCTTTGAGCGACTCGATCTGTCCCCGAATCTCGGTCAATTCGCGATGAATGGCCAATATGTCCTCGGCCTTGCTTCGACTTTCGCGCACCTCAGTCAGCAAGATCAAAAGCTCTTCCTCCGTGGCCTCCAGGTTCCGTAACCTGGCCTGGAGATCCACATACTCCTGGGTGACGTCCTCCCCCGAGATATTCTCATCCTCCACCTTGAAGGCCATGTCCTGCAACTGATCCAGCACCTCATCCAGCGATTCGGCGGGCACGCGCAGTGTCATTCGGCCATGGGGCTGCTCGTTGGAGAGCCAGCGACGAGAACTGGCGATGTAACCATCATAATCTTCGACCAGATTGCGTAGCGCTCGCAGCGTCTCGTCCGTGTCCTCCACAACGATGGTCATGTCCACCGTGCGGATGATCATACGCTCCTCCGCCTCGGCGGCCTCCCAGGATATCTCCCCATAGCCTTCCTCATCCGCCGGCGCCTCCTTGGGAGCTTCGGCCATCTCCCTTTCTACAACGGCCTCCTCGCTCACATCCTGGGGAGCACCGACAATGGTCTCCTTAACTCTTCTGGGAGCACAGGAGGTAACCAATGCCACAACCAGTAACAACACAATACCTATCGTCCACCTCTTCCCTTTCATCTCCCTCCTCCTGAAAATTCACTTTCGCCTCTTCCCATCATTAAGACGCGAAATGAGCGGCTTTTGTTCCCCCGATCACCACCCAACGCGCAGGCGCTCGATATTGCGGGGGGGAAGATCCACCTCACGCATCTTTTTCTGCGTGGTGGCCACATCATAGGCTACGCGTCGCGGTTCACAACGCTTGTCCTCCGTCTCCAAAAGCATATAGGCTGCCCGCGGATCCCGATCTCGAGGCTGTCCCACGCTGCCTGGATTCACGATGTAGCGCCCCTCCTCAAGGGAGAAGGATTCCCCCGCTTTCATGGGTAGCCGTTCGCAGTGAAAGCGGTCGGGCACGTCACGGAATCTGGCGGGCACGTGCGTGTGTCCCACGAAACACACGGGAACATCAAAGTGAGAAAAGTTCGCCTTTGCCACCCCCTCATCGAATATATACTCCCATATGGGACGCCGTGGACTGCCATGAGCCAAAAAGACATCCCCACGAGAAACGGTCTTGGGCAGCCCCTCCAGGTATTCTACAGAATCGGTGGTCAACTGTTCCCGCGTCCAGAGGTTGGCCCTCCGCGCATCGGCGTTAAAGGTAGAGAGGTCGATCTTGCCCAGGGAACCCCAGTCGTGGTTCCCCGCGATGGCCAGGTGTTCGAACTCGTTGAGGCGTGCGATGCACTCGTTGGGGTTCGGACCATAGCCCACAACATCCCCCAGACACCAGATAACATCGAAATCGTCGACGGCCTCCAGAACGGCATCAAGAGCTTCAAGATTGGAATGTATGTCAGAGATCAGCAAGACCTGCACGGTCGCCTTCCTTTCTACTCTCAATCTTCTACACTCCAGTTTACCATAGCACGGACAGGGACTACAATCGCCCTCGCGTCTTGACGTCCCTCCTCTGCCACGCTAAAATTCCATAGTGTGATAATCATCTGCTGACAATTCAATTCGCATGGAAAAGTCTATGGCCTCCATTGTAACCGTTGGCGAAACCCTTGTCGAGATCATGCGTACGGAGCGGGACGCCCCCCTGGATTGTCCCGGCCCCTTCTCCGGCCCCTATCCCAGCGGCGCCCCTGCCATCTTTGCGGGCGCCGCGGCACGCCTTGGCGCCTCGGTGGGGTTCGTGGGCACCGTCGGCCACGACGCCTTTGGCAACTGCGTGCGCGACCGCTTGCGATGCGACGGTGTGGACGTCTCCGGCATGCGTCGACAAAGAGAACTCCTGACGGGCATCGCCTTTGTGGCCTATGCCTCTGACGACACCCGCTCCTTCATCTTTCATCTGCCTCAATCGGCCGCCGCCCACGTGACGTCGGATCAGATTCCCAAAGGCTATCTGGAGGAGACCCGCTACCTGCACATCATGGGTTCCTCTCTCAGCATCGGTGAGGAATTGCGCGAGACATGCTACAAGCTCGCCCGTCGGGTCCATGCAAACGGAGGCACGGTAAGCCTGGATCCCAACCTACGTCCAGAATTGTTGCCAGAGGAGGAAATCCGCGCCGTATGCGCCCCCGTGCTGGATATCGCCGACATCGTCCTGCCCAGCGGCGAGGAACTGGCTTCTTTGACAGGCAAAGCGGACACTTCTAAAGGGGCCGAAGAACTGGTGGCGAGAGGTATAAAGATCGTGGCCCTCAAGCGTGGGGCAAGAGGGGCAAGGCTGTATACCAGGGATGATGTCTTTGACATCCCACCCTATGAGGTGGAGGAGGTGGATCCCACCGGCGCTGGCGACTGTTACGATGCCGCCTTTATCGTGAGCCTCTCCAGAGGCTGGCCCCTCAAAATCAGCGCGCGCTATGCCAACGCCGCAGGTGCCCTGGCCACGACGCGCCTGGGACCCATGGAGGGCACCTTCGATCACCAATATGTCGCCGACTTTATGGCTTCCCAGGGCATGTCCCTGCCTCCCTCTTTCGAGAACGGCGAATAGCCATCGTGCCCGCCCTTGACGCACGCTCCTCTATACCTTGCAAGGTCGTGGGCACCAGATCCACCCCAAAGCGCTCGGCAAAGTGTTTGGCCACCTGCTGGCGTACCTCGGCCATCGATGGCACCTCGTCCAGTTCCCGCGCCAGGCTGGTCACCCCCCCATCGGTGATGCCACAGGGAATGATCAGGGACCAATGGGCCATGTCGGGCGCCACGTTTAGGGCAAAACCGTGAAAGGTAACGCCCCGCTTGATACGCACGCCCAACGCGGCGATCTTGTTCTCTCCAACCCAGACGCCGATCATCTTTTCCCGCAATCCTGTCTCCAGACCAAAATCGGCAAGGGCGTCCCGGATCACCGCCTCCAAGCGGTGCATATAATCGCTGGCCCCCAAACAATAGCGGTGCATATCGATGATGGGATAGCCGACGAGTTGTCCCGGTCCATGATAGGTCACGTCTCCACCCCGCTCGATACGCTGTACCTCGATCCCCTCGCGCTGTAGCACATCCTGCGAGACCAAGACGTTGCCCTCATCGGCCCGCCGCCCCAGCGTGATCACGGGCTCATGCTCCAGCAAAAGTAGTACGTCCCCTATCAATTCTTGCTGACGCCAGCGCACCAGGTTGCGCTGCAATGCATGCACCGGCTCATAGGATACCGTTCCCAACTCCAACAGCGATGCTCGACGTGTCAACTCCTCCTCCCGTAAAGATAGATCCTATTCATCGGGGGACTCGAGCACGCTCTCCACAAAATCGCGCCTCCCCCGACAGAATTGTTCCACCTCCATGGCCCGCCTACCGGCCAACTGCACCTCCTCAAGTATGAGTAACCCCTCGCCGGTGACGACACCTATGCCCTCTTCTACTTCCACCACAGTACCCGGCTCTTCCTCCCCATGCCAGTCGGGAAGGGGATGGGCACAAAGTATCTTGAAATTCCTGCCGTCGCAGGTGCAAAAGGAGCCAGGCCAGGGCGTAAAGGCTCGAATCTGACGGGCGATCTGTACGGCGCTCTCCTGCCAATCGATGGCTCCATCCGATTTGTCGATAAGAGGAGCCATGGTGGCCTCATCGTCATCCTGTGGACGAGGTTCGATCTCTCCGGCCAACCAGGCGGGCAGCGTCTCGACAAGCAGTTCGGCACCCAGGTTGGCAAGCCTTTTGCTTAGGGTTTCCCTGGTATCATCGGGAGCGATGGGAATGCTCCGTTGGGCGATGATGGGCCCCGTGTCCATACCTTCGTCGGTCAGCATGAGCGTCACCCCCGTTTCTTCCTCGCCGTGCAGGATGGCCGCGGCGACGGGAGCCGCCCCACGATATTTGGGCAACAGGGAGGCGTGGACGCCAATACAGCCGTGGGGTGGAATTTCCAGTACCTCTGGAGGCAGAATTTGCCCATAGGCGGCGATGACGAACACGTCGGCGTGCATCTCCCGCAGCGCCTGCACCGCCTCCTCGTCGCGGCGCAGGTTGGCCGGTTGGAGAACCCGCAGAGCATAAGCCTGCGCTACGCGCTTTATCGGAGGAGCATGACGACCCCGGCCGCGTCCAGATACACGATCCGGCTGCGTGACCACACCAACCACCTCATGATGCTCCACTAGGGCCTCAAGCACAGGAATACCAAAGCGCGGTGTACCAAAAAAGACGACCCTTGCCACCATCGTCCCCCTTTTATGATAAATCACTGTATTCATTGTAGCACGCCCGTCCCGCAGCCGCAAGATGGATAGCCAACAGCACGAGGCTTGACCAAAACGCCACTTGCCGTATAATGGTGCCGGCGCCCAAGGTGCCCCCCTTTATCAAGACACCGGTACATGAGGAGCAAAGAGGAGAGTAAATGTCGGTTCCACAACTGTGGACGCTTAGACGCAGATGCCCTCCCCAATTCATCCGCCGTTTTCCCAACCTGAACCCTTTGCTCGCCCAGGTTCTCTATGCGCGAGGCATAGACACGCCGAGCAAGGTGGACGCATTTCTGAACGTGCCCAAGACGCTCACCAACCCTTTTCAGATGACGGGCATGAACGAGGCCGTGTCGCGACTGCAGCAGGCTTTGGAACAAGAGGAGGAGATCGTCGTCTATGGAGATTACGACGTGGATGGCGTGAGCGCCACCGCCCTCCTGGTCTCCGCTCTAAGAGATCTGGGAGGAAAGGCTAAAGCATATATTCCCGACCGTTTCTCCGAGTCCTACGGACTGAACAAAGCGGCCCTGAAAAAGTTACATGGAGAGGGAGCGAACCTGCTGGTCACCGTCGATTGTGGCATCCGCTCAACAGAAGAGGCGGCCTATGCCAGTAGCCTGGGCCTGAATATGATTATCACAGATCATCATTCGGTGCCCCAAGAGATCCCGCCGGCTGTCGCCGTCTTGGATCCTAAACGTCCGGACTGCTACTATGACTTCAAAGCCCTGGCGGGGGTGGGCGTGGCTTACCAGTTAGTGCAGGCTCTTGCGGAGGCTCAACAAGTGCGCGGCCTGCCCGCCATTGCCCCTGAACAGTTCCTTGATCTGGTAGCCCTGGGTACTGTGGCCGACATCGTCCCCCTCAGGGGGGAAAATCGCTCTCTGGCCTACTGGGGTCTACAACGCATGCGAGAATCACCTCGTCTGGGACTGCTAAAACTGATGAACAAGGCGGATGTGCAGCCGGAGCAGGTGAATGGGGAGGCCATAGGTTTCCGTTTGGGACCGCGGATCAACGCCGCCGGACGTCTGAAACACGCCCAACTGGCCTATCGGCTGCTCATGACCGAGTCGGAAGAGGAGGCGGAGGAACTGGCCGACCAACTCCACCGAATCAACCAGGAACGACAGCAACTGCTGGATCGACAGTGTCAGCGTGCGCAGGAACTACTGGACGGCCGCGAGGACGGTTCGGCGCTCATCGTCGACGACCCGTCCTTTCACGAGGGGATCGTGGGCTTGATTGCCAGCCGACTCACAGAGACGTTCTACCGACCGTCCCTGGTGATGCGCACGGGAAAAAAGATCGCCCGGGGATCGGCGCGCAGCATTGAGGGCTTTCATATCACCCGCGCTCTGGATCATTGTGCGGATCTCCTTTCGCGCTATGGCGGCCACGCCGCGGCGGCGGGATTCTCCCTGGCCACGGAGAACCTCCCCGCGTTCCGGGACCGCCTTAGGCGCTATTCCGTGGAGCATATGGAAAAAGAAACGTTTCAACGCCGCATCCGCGTGGATGCCATCGTGCCCATCACGGACCTTGATGAGAACACACCCCACTTGCTGGACAGAATGGCTCCCTTTGGTGAGGGCAATCCCCCCCCTTCACTGGCATCGACCGAACTGGACCTGCTTTCACTGCGGCCGGTGGGCAGTGGGGACAGGCACCTGCGCCTGACAGTGGGGGACGGATCCCATTCCCTGTCCGCCATCGCCTTTCGCCAGGGCCATCTGGCCAATACGCTCAATCGAGGCGACAGGGTGGACATCGTGTACACTCCTTCCCTGAACACCTATCGGGGAAGAACGTCCCTGCAACTGGTGGTCCGGGCCATACGCAAGAGTTCATGAGCCAGCACATTTGCGCACTTTTATCTGGAATAGAGGTGTCAAACGCGATAATGAACACTTTGGAAACGAATTATCGTGAATGAGGAACGCTCATGACCAAAACACGCGTCGTGTTCGTCACGCTTCTCGTCATCGTCCTGGCAATCATAGGGGCTTCCTATCTGTTACGCGAAAGGGATGGACTCTCCTTGCGTAAAGCGGATCCCCTTTCGGTGCGCATCGTGTGCGCCCTGCCCGTAGAGCCCTTTGTACGGGAGGCGGCGCAGCGGTTCAACGAAGAGGAGCACTCCCTGGAGGGGCGTCCCATCGACGTATCCGTTGTCCCCATGGACGGCCTCGTGGCCATGGGGCGCTGGGAGCGGGAGGAGATGGACCCCATACCCACCGTATGGATCCCCGACAGTCGCTATCTGGTGGAACTGGTGAATGCCACATTCAAGGAAAAGCGAGGGCGAGATATCTTTTTGACCGGCGGAGAGTATCGCACGCGCCCCATCGCCATCTCCCTCTTTTGCTGGGGTATCTGGGAGAGCCGCGACCAGATCCTACGCAAAAGATATGGCGATGACATCAGTTGGCAGGAATTCCACGATGCCGCCACCGCCAAGGGAGGCTGGCCCGAGTTGGGCGGCGACCCCGAATGGGGCTATTTTAAGCTGGTAGTGCCCAATCCACACAAGAACGTGGGCGGCCTGATGGCCATGGTCGCCGCCGCAGGGGAGTATCATCAGGACACACGCATCGACGTGGAACAGGTCACGGATCCTGCCTTCCAGCAGTGGTTGGAGGAACTCATGGGCGCCGTGACGGACTTTTCCAGCCTGGGCTCCTACTCGGTAGAGAACCTCGCCCTCTTTGGATATTCCATGGGCGACGGCGGACAATTATTAGAGAGTGAGTTGCTGGTCAACATGCAGGGCATCCAGACACGCTGGGTGGAGCCCATGGTCGTTCGTTACCCCCAGTACATCACCTGGTTCGATTTCCCCTACACCATCTGGATGGGTGACGAGACCACAGCCCTGGAAAAGAACGCCGCCCTGGTCTTTGAGAACTATTTGCTGGAGCCGGAGGTGCAAGAGATGGCCATCGATCACGGCCTCCGTCCAGCCAATGCCCAGGTGCCCATAACGGGACAGGATAGCCTGTTCGTCAAATGGCAGGAACAGGGATTTACCATCGTCGTACCCCGAACCACGCGCATGCACGCTCCAGATCGCAACGTACTGCTGGCGTTGCTCAGGTGGTTCGATCTCAACGTCTATGAGCGCTAGGCTTGGGAGAGGCTGCCATGTCTCAAAAAGGGAACGATAAGGGGCAATCGATCCAACGCCGCAGGGTCATCCTCATCGCCCTGGTGGCTTCCGTGCTATCCATATTTTTGGCCTGCGTGGTAGGCCTGGTACTGCTGACGCGTTACATCTCCGACGACGCGGAGCGCCATGTCACCCTGCGAATAGCCTACTCGCCCGACAAAGAGGCCATCTTCACAGAACTCGTCCAGGCCTTTAACGAGGACCACCCCCGCCTACCCGATGGCAAGCGCGTGGAGGCCGTCGCTGAAAAGGCGCTACCTGAGGAGATGATCCAAGGAGCGCTAGAGAACCGCTATCATGCCCTGAGTCCTGATTCCTCTATATGGTTAGCCGAACTTGAAAGGCAGTGGCAGGACGATGCTGGCATAGGGGACGCTTTCGGGGGCGAGACCACCCGCTATATGGTGAGTCCTGTGGTCATCGCCATGTGGGAGGACGTGGCCATCTCATTGGACTATCCCAAAGAGGAACTGGGATGGCAGGATATTCTTCGGGTTGCTGAACAGGACCCCTCATTCACGTGGAGCCATCCCGCAACCAGTTCCGCTAGCGGCCTGCTGGCAACCCTGGCCCAGTTCTATGCTGGTGCGGACGCCACCCGAGGCCTTACAGAAGAGATGGCCACAGCCCAGGTAACCCTGGACTATGTAGCCCGCCTCCAGAATACCGTAAAGCACTATGCGGAGGGAGAACTGGGAATCATGCAACACATCGAGGAGGAGGGACCTGGTTTCCTTGACGCTTTTGTGGTGCAGGAACAGATGGTCATCCGCTATAACACCACACACGAGAAGCGGCTGCTGGCCATCTATCCCCTGGAAGGGACCATGTGGGCCGATCATCCCCTCGTCCTGCTGGAACATCCCCAGCGAACCGATGAACAGCGCCTGGCCTATGGTCTGTTTCGTGACTTTCTCCTCACAGAGGACGCTCAGCAGCGCGTTCTGCATGGTGGATATCGCCCGACGGATCTGAGCATCCCCCTCAATGCTCCGGATTCACCCTTTACATCCATCTACGGCGTCGACCCCCAAAAGCCCTACACCTCCATACAGATTCCCAGTCCCTCCGTCGTTCGGGTGATAAAAGACGCCTGGTGGTATACGAAACGCCACACGAACGTCTATCTCGTGGTGGACGTCTCGGGAAGCATGAAGGGAAACAAGATCGCAGACGCCAAGGCGGCGCTGCAACTGTTCCTCGACCAGATCGAGGGAGACCAGGAACGTGTCGGGCTCATCACTTTTGCCAGTCAGGCCTCGGAGCAGGTTCCCCTGACGCGATTGGGCGATGGCAGAGATGATCTGGAGCGCGCCATCGACGATCTGATCGCAGAAGGCGACACGGCCTTGCTGGACGGCGTGGCCCTCGCCTTTGTCAAACTCCGCGACCTAGAAGATGCGGAACGGATCAATGCCATCGTGGTGATGACGGATGGCAAGGAGAACCGCTCCCGCTCCAACATCGACGCCCTGACACAGGAACTCCAGCTGGCGGCTCAATCGGACGTGCCCATATTCGTCTTCTGCATTGCCTACGGAAACGATGCAGACTTTCAGATGCTAAAGAGGCTATCCGATGCCTCGGGCGGATTTACCGAGCGCGGAGATATGGAGACTATCAGAACACTGTACAGGGCTCTATCGGGCTACTTCTGAGCCATTGACGAGGAATCAGGCGATGAGAGACGACTTTGAAGAGCATGCCACAAGGGCCATCATCTCCTATGCCTTCTTTCGGTGGGAGAGCGCCCTGACCATCGGGGCCACCATCCTGCTCCTCTTTTTTCTGCCCACACCTTTTCCCTGGTGGCGCTGGTGGTACTGGCTCGTCTTGGGAACCATCTTTGAGGCCCTCATCGTGTATACGAGCATCACAGACGAGGAGACAAATCGTCAGGTCGTGGCCGCCGTGCTGCGCGAGCGCTACAGGCCGGGCAACATCCGGACGGAAAAATATAAGGAACAGTTAAAGCGGGCACTGGAATATAGAGAGCGGATCGAGGCCAACATCGCCGCCACGCCGCCGGGCCTGCTGCGCGATCAACTGTACGGGGACACCCGAGGCATCGCCGACTGGCTGGAGCATATCTATACCGTCATCCAGCGCCTCGACGCCTATGAGCGAAATGAGATCCTCCACAAAGATCGGCGCGAGATCCCCGCTCAGATCGAACGGCTGCAAAAGGCGCTGGACCGGGAGGACGACGCAAATGTACAAGACCAGATCCAAAAGACCCTATCGACCCAAAAAGGACATTTGCAAGAACTCTACGATCTGGAAAACATCATGGAGGAGGCCCAGTTCCGTGTGGAGGAGACCGTCAGTTCCCTGGGCACCATCTATTCACAACTGCAGCGTATTCGCGCCCAAAAGATGAGTAGGTCACGTATCGAACACCTCACCACGGACATAGACGAACAGATCCAAAGATTAGAGGACATTCTGGAAAGCATGAACAGGATCTATGGAAGGCTTTAGGACCTTTCCGACCATATGGGAGGTGGCAATGCGCATGGCGAAACGCACAGTTCTCACCCTCATCATGATCATCCTGCTGCTGTCTTCCATCATGGCGATAGGGTGCATGCGAAACAGACTGTTCAAAGGAGACATCCTCGTCTATGTTGCCGCACCTCTCTCCGGCTGGCAGGCCGACGGTGGTCAGACGGTGGTGGGAGGCGCGCGCCTGGCCGCCGAGGAACTGAACCAACGGGGAGGTATCCTCGGATATCGAGTACAGGTCATAGCCCTGGACGACGAGGCAGACTCGGAAGTGGCCGTGGAGATGGCCCACCAGGTGGAGACGGCCGTCAAGGAAGGGAAAAAGGTTTTGGGCGTTGTGGGACATTATAACAGCGGTCAGGCCGGCGCAGCCCTCGAGGTCTATAAGGACCTTCCCATCATCGTGATCACCCCCACGGCAAGTGACACCAGCCTGACACAACGGGGATACGAGAACTTTTTCCGGGTCAACGCCACCGACGCCGCCCAGGGGCCCTACGACGCGCGCTTTTTGGTGAAGGATCTGCAAGCGGAACGCATCGTGATCGTACATGCCGACAACAACTATGGAAGGGGACTGAAGGAGCAGATGATCCAGGCCCTGAAGGATCTCCAGAGGCCACCAATCGACGTGATCGAGATCCAAGAGGCCGCCGACACCTATGCCCCCCTCCTGCCGCGCATCGAGGATGCCCGTCCCGACGCCGTTTTCCTGGCCGGATACGAGACAGAGGGGTACGTGCTCCTGCCAGAGATGCGCGAGGCGGGGATCGAGGCCACCTTTATGGCCAGCGACGGCTGTTTCCTCTACGCCTTTATCGACGGCGCCGGCCAATGGGCAGAGGGTGCCTATGTCAGCGGCATCACTCCCGACCCAAAGGCCGTAACGGATGAGAAATGGTGGCAGACCTACCAGGATCTGGAGGCGCGCAATCCGGGCACGTACAGTATCGCAGGCTACAGCGCCCTGATGGTCATGGCCGAGGGGGCAGAGCGAGCCAACAGCCTGGACGCCGCCTCCATCAGCGAAACACTGAAAGAGGTCCAGCTTTCAACCCTCATCGGAACTGTGGACTATGATCCATACGGCGACCTGACAGAGCAGCGCATCTATATCTTTCAGGTGCAGGACGGGGATTTCGTCCAGATTCGTCCCCAACCCTAGCATTCTCAAAGAGAAACTAAAAGCGGGAGAGGGAAGACGCACACGGGTCGACCTCGGCACGCAAGAGGGTTTCCAGTTCACAGAGTATCATGGCTGTCGCCCCCCAGATGATATGATCATCATATAGATACAGGGGCACCCGCCTCTCGATTCCTCCCCGAACCCACACCTCTTCATCCTTGGTATCTTCCGCCAGGAGCCTGCGCAGGGGCATCTCGATCAACGTAGCTACCTCGTAATCGTTGGGAGCGAAAACCGGCCGCACAGGTACATAGCCGATAAAGGGATGCACCTCGAAATGGCTCGCTCCTATGTAGAGGGGGGTGAGCATTCCCACATAGCGAATCTCTTCTGGCACGACGGCCACCTCTTCGGCGGCCTCGCGCAGGGCCGTCTGCCACAACGAGGCATCGCCGGGCTCCCTCGCCCCGCCGGGGAAAGATATCTGCCCCCTATGACGGAGAACGTATGCACTGCGACGGGTCAAGAGGAGAAAAAGCCGTTCCTCTCGAGGATAGAGGAGAAGGAGCACCGCTCCCTGACGGGCATCTCCCTCACAGCCGTCTCCCGGCAGCACCCGAGGATCGGGGGCCATGGGCAACTGCGCCTGCAATCCGGGCAACGGAGACTGCAAAGCGCGCATGACAGTGTGCACGGTCAACTTCTCACACATAACTCCAAAGACCAATAACCTCGAACTAGAGTCTCGATTTTAGCTTGGCACTACGGCTCGTCAAATCATCGGGGTGCAAGTGTAAGGGGCACAGCATTGCTGATTCCCCTCCTTTGCATATAGGCCAGAAAGCCGTTCCAACCGGCGCCAGAGCCCCGCTCCGCTCTACACAAACATGATCCGCTATAAAGACGCCCTCCAGCCCGGACTCATCCCGTCGGCGTCACCACAGTCTTTGTCTCCTCGCCGGCGTCCTGCGAGAGAATCTGCAAGAGGGCGTCCAGACCAATAGTGCGCGTGATAAGAGGGGCTACGTCCACCTGTCCCGAGGCCAACAGAGCTAGGGCGCGATCATGGGTGTGTGGGTTCACCAGGGACCCCCTAATGGTAAGCTCCTTGCGGAAGACGAGATTGGGCTCCACGTCCACCCTGTCCCCCGGCGGGGCCACGCCGAACCAGACGATGGCTCCCCCCGGGGCAGCCCACTCTATGGCCTGGGCCGCCGTCTCCGTCGACCCCACGGCCTCGATGACCACGTCCGCCCCCTCCACAAGAGGTGTTCCCTGAAAGGCATCGGAGGACGCGGGATCGATCACCATATCCGCGCCCAGGGACAATGCCATCTCGCGGCGAGCCCCGATGGGGTCGCTCAATATCAAGTAGCCGGCCCCACGCAAGCGTGCTAACTGGGCCAGCATCTGCCCTATCAATCCGCCTCCGATGATGGCGACTCTGTCTCCGACCCCGACCTCTGCCAGATCGATGCCGTGCACACAGCAGGCCAGGGGCTCGGTCAGGGCCCCCTCCAATGATGAAACAGAGTCAGGAAGCAGGTAGCACTGTTTACGTGGTACGGCCGCGAGTTCAGCAAAGCCGCCGTCTATATCCACACCCAGGGCACACAGATTCTTGCATAGATGTATATCGCCGCGCCGACAGAAACGGCATGCCCCACAATGGATATTGGGATCGACGGCCACGCGATCCCCCACGGCGAGATCCCTCACCCCTTTTCCCACCTCCACGATGCGGCCCGTGTACTCGTGTCCTGGCACGACGGGTGACTTGGCCTCGAATTGCCCATGATAGATGTGATGATCCGTGCCACAGATGCCGCAGGCCAGCACCTCCATGAGCACCTCCCCCTCTTTTGCCCGAGGACGTTCCCTTTCCTCGATCCGCAGGTCACCTGCCCCATAAAAGACGGCTGCCTTCATCTAATCCTCCCAATATACTATTCCCCACCACTGTAATGAACGACGTAATACCGCGTCCGTGGCTACTATAGCACATCGTAACACCGTGGCGAACTGGCACCACCGAATCCCAAAAGTCCGCTGTGTATGGTGCATTTTGATTTTCTCTCATCTCGCCCTATAATAGGGAATGCAGGTGACCCTTTTGGGGCACCGAGCCGTCATTCTTTGACAAATCGTCGCTTGGATCAGCGTCTGACCGAGACGACGGAAGAGTTTTCTTATCTGACTTCCGTATGGCCTTGCCGTCTCTATGACGCAAGGTCATTTTCATTTTTGGAGCACGCATGACATCCGATCAACTTATACGGGCCAGCAACGTACACTATACATACGACGAGGGGGTTCGAGCCGTAGAGGCGCTATGCGGGATCGATCTCTATGTCGACGAGGGCGACTTTGTGGCCATCGCGGGCCACAATGGCTCTGGCAAGTCGACCCTCGCCAAGTGTCTCAATGGTCTGCTGCTCCCTACCAAAGGGGACGTGTGGGTCAGAGGCCAGAATACGCGCCATGGCTCGGAAAGGAGCCTGCTGAAGATCCGCGCCACGGTGGGCATCGTCTTTCAACACCCCGAAAACCAGTTCGTAGCCACCACCGTGCGGGAGGAAGTGGCCTTTGGCCCCGAGAATTTGGGCATTCCCGGGCCGGAACTACATCGACGGGTCGCCCGTGTTCTCCGAGAGGTGGGCCTTGAGGGGCTCGAAGAGCGGAATCCCCATGACCTGTCCGCCGGCCAGAAATCCCGCCTGGCCATAGCAGGTACGTTGGCCATGGAACCCCACTGTTTGATACTGGACGAGTCCACGGCCATGCTGGACCCCATCGCACGCCGCAACGTGCTGGCCCTACTGGACGATCTACACGACCGGGGGCTGACCCTCATTCTCATCACCCACTCCATGGAAGAGGCCGTCCTCGCCGACCGTGTTATCGTGCTGGACAGGGGGCGCGTGGCTCTGGAGGGTAGTCCACAGAGCGTTTTCGCGGATCAGGAGGTCTTTGATGAACTGGGGTTGAACTTGCCTGTCAGCGCTGCCATAGCACGGGAACTACAGAGGCGCGGGCTCTATCTGCCGGGCGAGACCATTCTGACGGAAAACGATCTCATAGAAGCGCTGACTGAACGGGTGCAAATCGAAACATGAATGACGTTATCGTTTCCATTCGGGGGCTCTCCCATACCTATATGGCCAGTACGCCACTGGCCGCCATGGGCCTGCAGGATGCGAGTCTCACCCTGCACCAGGGGGAATTCTCCGCCCTGATCGGGGAGTGCGGTTCCGGGAAATCCACGCTGGTCAGCTTCTTGAATGGCCTGTTGCGCCCTCGACAGGAGGGACATGTGGAGATCTTTGGACAGGATACGGCAAGCCCGGGCTGCGATATCGTATCCCTGCGCCGCCGCGTGGGACTGGTCTTTCAATACCCCCATCACCAGTTCCTGGAGCAGTACGTAGGTGACGACATCGCCCACGGCCCGCGGCAACTGGGCCTCACAAAAGGGGAAATCCGCGAGCGCGTGCACTGGGCCATGGAATCCGTGGGACTCGATTTCCAGGGTTTTGTGGATCGGCGTACCTTTTCCCTCAGCGGCGGCGAGATGCGCCGCGTGGCGCTGGCGGGCATCCTGGCCATGGAACCCGCCCTGCTGGTATTGGACGAGGCCACCACGGGTCTCGATCCTCGCGGGCGGGCCCAGATCCACGATGTACTCCGCCATCTTCGGGCCGATAGGGGTATGACCATCCTCCTCGTTTCCAACGACATGGACGAGGTGGCAGAACTGACAGACCGCGTCACCGTCCTCCACGAGGGCGAGACCGTCCTTGCAGGCCCCGCACGTGACATTCTGGGAAAACCAGATGCCCTGGAAGCCTACGGCCTGGAACCTCCCACAACGACGTGCGTGCTGCGGGCATTACGCCAGGCCGGGATACCCATAGCGGACACACCGCTGACGAAAGCGGAAACAGAGGAGGCCATATGGCAAGCTATGAGGCCCTGAGACACGTCACCCTCGGTCGGTATATTCCGGGCAACTCTTTCATACATCGACTGGATCCCAGGACCAAACTCATCGCTTGCCTAGCGTTGATGGGCCTTGTGCTGGTGGCAACATCCTATACCAGCAACACGCTTCTCCTGGCCCTTGTCACGTCCTGCGTGCTGATGGCCGGGCTCCCCATGGGTTACCTCCTCTCCAACGTCCGGCCGGCATTACCCGTTATCGTCTTCCTCAGCCTTTTGCAGCTCCTTTTCTACCGCGCAAATCCCGGTGCGCCAATGCTTCTTTCGTGGGGTAAACTAGTTATCTCATTCGCCGCCCTAAAAATAGTCATCGTCTCCTTGATACGCTTCTTCGTCCTCATATTCCTCGTCAGTTTGCTGACGAATACCACGACGACGAGTTCCCTGACCAGCGGACTGGAAAGCCTCCTGCGTCCTTTGAATCGCCTGGGCCTCCCCGGACACGAAATCGCCCTGGTGGGAGCGGTAGCCCTCCGCTTTGTCCCCATCCTGGGAGAGGAACTGGAATCTATCACCAAAGCCCAGGATGCACGCAGCGTCGGTGACAAAAACAGGAGCAGATGGCAAGTCGCCCAGAACGCACGGCGCGTGGCGGCCCTCATCGTCCCCCTCTTTGTCGACGCCTATCGGCGAGGCGAGGAATTGATCCTGGCCATGCGCGCGCGCTGCTACCACGGCGGCGAGGGCCGCAGCCACCTGGTCACCTTTACCTTTTCATCGCAAGATTATATCGCCTTTGGGCTGATAGTTCTTTTCACCATCATCGTCTTGACAGTTCAGCAACTACCTTTACCGTAGAAAAAGGAGAAGTATGATATCCTATGAACATGGCATTCGTCGCATCGTCATCGCTGGCCTGCTTCTTGCCATCACCCTCCTCCTCGTATTCACCCGTATCGGCATGATTCCCGTGCCCACCCCCGCCGGTAACGCCACCATCGCCCACATCCCGGCCATCATCGGCGGTATTCTCGAAGGGCCCATTGTCGGTCTGGTCATCGGCATGGGCTTTGGATTCGCAAGCTTTATGAGTGCTACCATTCCCATGTTCAAGGATCCCATGGTAGCCATACTCCCCCGGCTCATGATAGGCGTCACGGCTAGTTGGATCTTTCTCCTTCTCAGGGTAGCTAAAAAGCGCACCCTGTCCATCATGGTAGGCGTCCTGTGTGTGTTGATGCTGACCTTTAGCTACCAGACGTACCAGACCATTCCCTGGCTGGGCATCGTGCTTGCCGTCATCTCGGTGGCAGCTACCGTTTGGCTCTATTGGTGGATGCGCCGCACGGACGTTCAAATCGTGAGCCTAAGCATGGCCGCGGCTGTGGGTTCTCTGACAAATACTGTCCTCGTGCTCTCTGTCGCCGTCTGGCGCGACTATGTCCCCTTTGAGGGTGGTTGGGGAATCGGCCTGACCCATGGCATCCCCGAGGCCATCGTCTCGGCCATCGTCACCGTGGCCGTCGTCTCCGCCCTGCGTCAGATCGGCGAGGGACGGGGTGGCTCGCGGCTGTAAGAGAAGATATACTGAATAGCGAAAGGAGAGGGACTAGATGCTGCTCTGCGTCGATATCGGCAATACGAACATCGTCATGGGTCTCTATGAACGAGAGACTCTCTTGAGCAATTGGCGCATTAGCACCGACCATAACAAGATGCCGGACGAATATGGCATGCTCTTTGTCGATCTACTATGTCACAACGCACTGGCGATCAAGGATATCGAGGGCATCGTGCTTTCCAGCGTCGTGCCTCCCGTCACCGAGATCTTTACAGAGATGCTGGACCAATATGTCGGCCAGGAAACCCTCATCGTGGGCAGCGGTATCAGGACGGGGGTGGCTATACGTTATGAAAACCCCCAGGAGGTGGGGGCCGATCGCGTCGTCAACGCCATAGCCACGTATCGACACTACGGCGGTCCGGCGTGCATCATCGACTTTGGCACGGGTACCACCTTCGACGCCATCTCCCCCAAGGGTGAATACCTGGGCGGTGCCATCGCCCCCGGCATACGCATCGCCGCCGAGGCACTCTTTCAGCGGACGGCCAAGTTGCCGCGCATCGACCTCACCCCTCCTCACAAGACCATTGGCACCAACACGGCAGACTCTATGCGCTCCGGGATCCTCTACGGGTATGTGGGCCTGGTGGAGGGCATGGTAGAGCGTTTTCGCCAGACGCTGGGACCTGATATGCACGTCATCGCCACAGGGGGATTGGCTCCCGTTATCGGCGACGAGGCGCGAGTGATCGAGCACATCGATCCGTGGTTGACGCTCAAGGGATTACGCATCATCTATGATCTGAACAGGGAAAGAAAAAAGGTATGATACTTGAGAACAAGAACGTGGTGCTGGGAGTCACAGGGGGTATCGCCGCCTACAAGGCCGTGGACGTGTGCAGCAAGTTGGTCCAATCGGGAGCGACGGTGGATGTGATCATGACCGAGGCCGCGGCCCACTTTGTCACCCCCCTCCCCTTTCAGACCATAAGCAAGCGCCCCGTATCCGTGGATATGTTCAAACTGCTCCGCGAGATGGATATGGCCCACATCTCTCTGGCGAAAAAGGCCGACATCCTCCTCATCGCGCCCGCCACGGCCAACACCATCGCCAAACTTGCCGGGGGACTGGCAGACAACCTCCTTACGAGCACTTCCCTGGCCACCACGGCCCCCCTCCTTTTCGCCCCCGCCATGGACGCCGACATGTGGAAGAACGAGGCGACCCAACACAACGTCGATTTGTTGCGCAAAAGGGGAGCCACCTTTGTCGGACCAGGTCATGGTCGATTGGCCTCCGGACGCGTGGGGGCAGGTCGCCTTGTGGGGACACAGGAGATCCTGGCTGCCGCGCGTAAAGTGCTGGGACAACATGGTCCCCTGGCGGGAATGCGCGTGGTGGTGACCGCGGGGGGAACCCAGGAACCTCTGGATCCCGTGCGCCACATAGGGAACCGCTCCTCTGGACGTATGGGACACGCCATGGCGGAGGCGGCGCGCGACGATGGAGCATCGGTCAAACTGATCAGCGCCCCCACCTGTCTATCAGCCCCCTATGGCATCGAGACCGTCCATGTGAGAACGGCAGCAGAGATGTATAAAAGTGTCTTGGAGACGTTCGAGGAAACCGACATCCTGATCATGGCCGCCGCCGTGGCGGACTTTCGTCCCAGGTCGGCCGCCGAGCAAAAGATCAAGAAGGAGAAGGAGGACCTGATTCTTCCTCTGGAGCGTACTGAGGACATCCTCGCCGCCGTGAGTGAGAGGCGAAAGGGGGATGATGAGAAAACGGTGGTGGGCTTTGCCGCCGAGACCGAGAACCTGCTGGAGAACGCACGCGCCAAATTGCGACGCAAGGACCTCGATCTCATCGCGGCCAACGACGTCTCGGCTTCGGACAGCGGCTTTGGTGTGAAGACCAACCGCGTCACCCTGATCGCCGCCGATGGCCGCACCAAGGCCCTTCCCCTCATGAGCAAATTCCAGGTGGCGGAGCATATCCTGGATTTCGTCGCCGAGATGAGGAGGCAGCATGACAGATGAGCTGTTCGAGGGCTCGATCACCGATGTAGGCGGGCTGGAGGTGGGACATGCCACGGATAACGAGGCGTTGACGGGCTGCACCGTCGTGCTTTGTGGCAAGGGGACCCCCGCTGGTGGCATCGTGCGCGGACCGGCGCCCGGCACGCGGGAGATGGCCCTCCTACGCCCGGGAACTCTGGTGCAAGAGGCCCACGGCATATTGCTCACGGGAGGAAGCGCCTTTGGCCTGGCCGCCGCCGACGGCGTGATGCGCTACCTGGAAGAACAGGGCGTCGGGTACGATGCTGGCATAAGAGTACCCATCGTACCGGCCGCCGTGCTGTTTGATCTGGACGTGGGCGATGCTTCTACGCGACCCGACGCGCGCATGGGATATAAAGCATGCCAAAAAGCATCCAACAAGGCCTCGACACAGGGCAACGTGGGAGCCGGCACGGGCGCTACCGTCGGGAAACTGATGGGTATCGAGCGGGCTACAAAGAGTGGGCTGGGCATGGCCAGTCTGAAAACCGGACGGCTCGTGGTGGCGAGTCTCGCCGTGGTGAACGCCTTTGGCGACGTAATAGACCCTGCAAACGGAAAAGTCATCGCTGGCGCCCGAAACCCCAATGGCGATGGGCTTATCGATACTTCCCGTGCATTGCAGAGCCGCTCCATACGCACCGTCATGGCCTTCAAGAATACCGTCATCGGCGTGGTGGCCACCAACGCCCGTCTGGACGCTTCCCACGTCAACCATCTGGCTGCAGCGGCCCACGACGGCCTGGCGCGTACCATCCGCCCTGTACACACCCTATATGACGGAGACACTTTTTTCGCCCTGGCCACGGCCCAAGTGCGAGTACACCACACCCTCGTCACCGATATGGCCGCCACAGCCACCACGCGCGCCGTGCTCAACGCCGTGTGGTCAGCGGAGAAAGCGGGCGGTCTCCCGTCCGCGACGCTCATGACAAACAGAACTGACAGGGGCTGAACACGCGGAAATGCCCGTCCCGCGCCTCGGCCCTCACCCGACGTTTGCTCTCCCACACAACAAGCCGAGACCCGCGTCCGGCCGCACACTTGTTGTCGCAGCATATCGACGCCGATCTCGGCCACTTGTCGGACAAACTTGACTTCTCAACTCAAAAGATGATTTTGGGGGACATGATACTTGTCCATCTCTCACCCGCTGGAAAGCGATCGGCAGAAAACGATCACGTCCCCCATCGGGAACGGCGCCTATTCTCCAACTTCGATGATAAAGACGGGGCACACGTCGGCCGCCATCTGGGCGCATTCCTCCAAATCGTCGGAGATCTCACCCACGGCAGGATCGTCATCAACTCGATATTCCTCGACGATCTGGCTTATGCCGTCCTCATCTTCCTCAAAAACCTCGGGGCACTCGTCCTGACAGGCACCACAGGCAATGCACTCTTCCCGCTCGATTGTCACTCGCATTCGATTTACCTCCTTTGCGCTAAACAATTTGCTCCTAGCACCCCCTTGTGGGATGCCACCAACAATTTTATTACATCTTATACGCGGGGCCAAGATGATCTTTATCCCCGCAACACCGCTCTATATTATAGCATAATCCACAAGACTTGACAGGTACGAAAAAGATTTTCCCCTTATCTGGCATGTACCAAATCAAGCCCCTGCTACATTGCGCGTAACACGATGAATACTAGCCCCATGCAGCGAAAACTCCCTGTACGCGATTGTCGTCAGTACCCATCGAAACGCACGCGATCATAGAACAAGGAAATAATTAACGAAAAAGTTACGAAGAAATTAGAAAAACTATTGACCTAAGACGATATTAGGAGTATAATATACACGTGGATCATTCATAAGAGTTGATGCGAGGTTATAGATGAGAGATCCTTCGACTGCCGAGCTCGGTAGCGGTCCTCCCTGACGATGAGGACAGGCGACCGAGCCTTTTTGCTTTTTGGCAAACCTCAGCAGTTAAAGGATTCTTCTTATCAGCCAAAGGGGAAGGGGGTGTCTGACTATTTGACTTGTTAGCCAACAGATAAGGTTTCAATCTACAATTCCATGTAGAATGGGGAGACCAGCGAATATGTTGGAAGATCTACTAGAGAATGCAAAGGCGCAGGGCTATGTCACAGGCAAAGAGCTGTTGGAGCTTTACCCCAAAGTGGAAAAATGTATTCCGCAAGTCGATGCACTGTTCGCAAAGTTAATCGATGAAGGTGTTGCAATTATGTTAGATACTTCCGAATCCTCCCACGACCTCTCAAACTCCTCCTCGTTGGAAAAAGAGGAAGATGAATTCACTGAGGACAACGAGATCGACAACAAAGAAATCCTCGAGGATGATGAAAATATCCTCGACGACACCGAAGAATACGTGGACGTGGATGGCATATCCGTGGACGATACGGTCAGCCTGTATTTCAGGCAGATGGGCTGCGTACCCTTACTCGATAAATCGGAAGAGGTGACGTTGGCACGTCAGATGGAAGAGGGCAAAGAAGCCCTTGCGAAACTGAGGAAAGAGGATGTCTCCCTGGAAGAAGAAAGAAGGCTGCGCGGGGCCGTGGATAGGGGAGATAAAGCCCGTAAAAAACTTACCGAGGCGAACACCCGCCTGGTAGTCAGCGTGGCAAAAAAGTATACGGGGAATGGCGTCCCCTTTCTCGACCTGATACAGGAAGGCAACATCGGACTCATGAAAGCGGTGGAAAAGTTCGATTATCGCCGTGGCTATAAATTCAGTACCTATGCTACATGGTGGATCCGCCAGGGAATAACCAGAGCCCTTGCTCAACAGAGCAGACTCATTCGTATCCCCGTCCACGCAGGGGACCAAATCCGCCGCATCTATCGCACCATCGAGAGTTACGAAAAGGAAACGGGAGAGCGCCCCACGAAAGAAGAGATCTCTGAAAGAACGGGAATAAGCGTGAGCAAGATCGAGCTCTTGATGCGAAGCTCCCGGTATCCCATCTCCCTGGAAATGCCCGTGGGGGAGGATGACGATTCCGAGTTCGGGGATTTTATCGAGGACGACGACTCTCTTACCCCCACCGAGGTCACTCACCAACATCTTTTGCGCGAGGCGCTGCAAAAGATCATGACCTCCCTAAGCCCTCGCGAAGCACGTATCCTTCGCCTCCGCTTCGGACTTCGGGACGGGCGTGCACATACGTTGGAAGAGGTAGGACAAAAGTTTGGCCTCACCAGGGAACGTATTCGTCAGATCGAGCATGAGGCCCTGGACAGGCTGCGGTGCCCCTACCGCCGCAGACAGCTGATGGATTACCTAAGATAAGGCCGTGCCCCGGCATATACGCATAAACAGATCGGCCGCTGCCAAAACAGCGGCCGATCTGTTTATTTTGATACCATAGATGGCCTGGCGAACGAGGGCATCTACATATAACAAGCCAATGTAAGGAATAGCAATCGCGATTCCTTCACATTGACAAAATCTACACCCGGGATAGGATCCAGACCGTGGTGTGCCTCAATCCTCCGCACGCCACACGGACAAAATGGCCGCAATCAGCGAGCCAGAAAAGACCGCAAGAACCGCGTCCTTTCCCAGGACGCAACAGACTATTCTTCCTCGGGAACCATCTCCAGCAACTTTTCCTCGATCTCTTGCATGGCCTCTGCCCGATCGACATCGGCGGCAAGCGCGAGCTCGCCCGCCAGTACCTCTTTGCCCTGCTCCAGAAACCTGCGATCCGTGGTTCCTAAGGAGCGATGGAGGCTCATGGCAAATAGCTCACGCACCAGCTTTACCACTTCGGCAAATTGCCCCGATTGAAGACGCTCGCTCATAATGGCCTTGCGAGCGCGAAAATCGGTCTCTATCTCGTCCTCATCGGGGGCTTTGGTAAGAGCAGAAAGCATCTCACGCAAGTTGGAGGCCTCTCCCACCCGGCGCAAACCGACACGCTCGGCATCGTCCACGGGCACCATCAAGCGCATCTCCCTGGGGCTGGGAATGGTATCTATCACATAGTAAAAGTTGCTCGAATCACCGATACTCTTCTCCTGGATACGCACGATGGTTCCTGCCCCATGGTAGGGATGCACCACTTTGCTTCCAACGGCATACATAACAGAGACCCACCTCCTTTAACAACGCCGACCGAACGGGAATGCCGCCAATGTCAAACCTTCCCAAAACAGAGCATCCCTCAATCCATAAAGCATGACCATGCCCCCTCCACTTTCAATTGTCGGGGCTGTTGTTTATCGAAAAAGGGGGCACTGACGATCAAAAAGCGTCAAACGAGCCCTATAACGCTACGCTTCCCCACGGGTCGTCGTCGCGTCTCGGGATACAAAGCGGGTCTTGATGGGGAGTTTTTGGCTTGCCAACCAAAGCGCCCTTTCGGCGACCTCTTCCTCAACACCTCCTACTTCGCAAATGATGCGGCCTGGCTTTACCACAGCCACGTAATGGTCCACAACACCTTTACCACTGCCCTGTCGGGTCTCGGCCGGTTTTTTGGTCACCGGCTTATCGGGGAAAATACGAATCCAAAGCTGACCCCTACGCCTCATATGACGAACGATTGCGCGCCGCGCGGCCTCGATCTGCCGGCTGGTAATCCAGGCGGGCTCCAGTGCCTTGAGACCGTAATCGCCAAAGGAGACCTCATATCCTCGAGAGGCCTTGCCCTTCATACGCCCACGGTGGTGCTTCGGATACTTTAACTGTGTTGGCATTAACATTACAGAGAACTCCTTATGTAGTTGCCGTTTCTTCCATCGTCGGCAAAATATCTCCGTGATATATCCAAACCTTGATACCTATATGACCAAACGCGGTCACGGCCTCTTCTCGCGCAAAGTCGATGTCGGCCCTCAACGTATGCAAGGGGACGCGTCCCTCGTGGGTCCATTCTCGGCGGGACATCTCAGTGCCACCCAGACGACCTTTGCAGGCTACCTTGGCGCCCTCTGCCCCCGCCCGCATGGCCGTCGATACCGCGCGACGCATCGCGCGCCTATAGGAGACGCGCCGCTCTATCTGATCGGCAATATTCTCTGCCACGACGTGAGCATCGGTCTCGGGATTCTCTACCTCCTGCACGTCAAGTCTCAGATTACTACCCGTTACCCCCGTCAAATCCTCAAGCTTTTCCTTGAGGGCCTTTACCGTAGATCCCCGACGCCCAATGACCACACCCGGCTTGGCCGTATGTATTTCTATCACGATACGCTTGGGGAACCGTTCGATCTGAATGCGAGAAATTCCCGCACGTCCCACTTCTCTATGAATGAGATCGCGGATATCCTTATCCTCTTTGATCAATCGGGCGTACTCTTCGCCCTCCGCATACCAGTTCGACCGCCATTCCTCGTTAATACCAAGCCTGAATCCAATGGGATGAACTTTACGACCCAAAATACCCTCCTGCCAGAACTTTTATACAAGACAGCACACTCACCTGCCCCCCGTCACTAATCCTTAAACGACGATACCTATCCAATCAGATACACCGATCTCCCTTTACCAGCGGCGATTCCTCATCTTACGCGTCGTCTTGCGGCTCTTTCTCAGTTTTCGAGCCGCCTGCCGCTTGCGTTCCTGCGAAGGCTTCTCATAGAAGCGACGACGCCGAACGGTGGAGAGTATCCTCTCCCGCTGAACAGCCTTACGAAAACGCTTCAACAAACCTTCGATCGACTCGCCATCTCGTCGAACAACACTTGCCATACTATTAAGTCTCACCCCTTTCCAATGCTCCTCTATCGTTGCACTGCCCTCCCGACCAATGCTACAAAAATACAATGAATCTCATCAACTCTCCAAGAGATACCGATCAGCCACCATCGCAGAAAAAGAGATAGCGACCAAGAGACAACGATCTCTCATAAATCGCCATCAGAAGCAAGAACCCGCTACGGATTCTACTATCAAATTCTTCTGCTCTCGCTCCTGACCTCAATATATACTAAGGAGAGCACAAGATCGACACGTCTCTGCGTAAAATACACACAAAGACGTGAGTACTAGTATAATAGCAGACGTCGGATCGTGCAAATTGAGAGGCAGGGACACAGAACATGAAGGTCATCTAGGATAATGGGCGATGATTTTCGCCCATTATCCTAGAATTATTTTAACTGCGAGGTCTTCCCTCCAGGAAGACGATATCCGAGGTTCATCACGCATCGCCTTCCACGTATTTCATCTCTGGTATCTGATCGAGCATCTCGATCACCGCACGCTTGATCTTCATCCTGGCGTGCCATCTGTCAGCTCCAGTCCCCAGATCCCGGGCCCCTACCAGGCCGTCCACAATCCGATAAAAGGGGACGCCGGCAGACCCTTCGACCCGATGCTCCTCCGCCATACGGAGAATGACCTCCTGCACATGGGAGGGCGTCAGCTCGGAAAATACCTGATCCAGAACTTTCTGCACACTCATCTCTGTCCTCTCACCAAATGGACCTTTTCACGCACACTCGATACTAGTCATCAACCGGCGCAGCCTCCTCGAGCCAGGCCACAACCTCCTTTTTTCTCGGGAGACGCCCCGAGACCTTCAATTCCTCATCGATCACCAGACCGGGCGTGCCCACGATGGGATACTCCATGATCTCATCCATCTGTGTCACCTTGGTCAAAGTGGCTTCCACCCCCGCTTCCTCAGCGGCCTCCTGTGCTATCTTTTCTAAGCGCTTACAACGCGGGCATCCGGGCCCCAATACCTTGATCTCCATTACTACAACCTCCCTCGCATTCACTGTCGCCATTCAACCGAACGTTTGCCTCTCTACCGAAAAACGATCCCTTCTCCTTATCTCCCCTCCTTTCATTCGCCGGGGGCACCAGCCGGTGCAGAAGCCCGCTGGCGCTGTCCTGCGCTCAAACGGTACAAAAACGCTGCCATCACGACAACCCCCACAACGAGATAGATCGAAAGCCGCCAGATCGCTGCGCCATCCACCCACGCACCATAAAGTAAACCGGCCAGCGTAGTGAACACCGTCACCCACCCTACATACACCCACGTCTTCTTTTTCCCAATCACGCTGGAGGTGATGAGGATACTCTGCAGGCTGAGTTCGGGATCGGCCATAAGATAGGCCAAGAGGGGTCCCCGATGCATGCCCAGACTTAAGAACATCCTGGCGATGGGTACCTCGACCAGGGTGGGGAAATACATAAAGACGCCAAAGAGAACACCGGCCAGGTTTGCCAGAACGGTATTGCGACCGGCCAGGGCCATGATCCACGCGGGCTTTATGAGGCCCCGTACGACACCGACGGCGAACACCCCCACCAAGAGCAGTGGGAATATCTGCTTCACAAAGCGCCACGTCTCCCAGAGAAACTCTTGCACCTCATACGCACCCAAGTACTTGCGCGCCACGATCCACAACCCGATCAAGGCTGCAAAGACACCAAACGCCTTCCCCGTGATCAACACGACCAGCCCATCGGGCTGGGGAACCATGCCCACAGCAGCCACGACGAGGGTCAAAGCGATGAGGCCCAGTGCCACCCACGTCCAGCGATTGTATCCCTCATCAACCCCACCAAAACCGAACCAGGCGCTGATGCCGATGAGAGACAATAACCCTATGAGGATGGTTCCCTGAACAGTGACTCCCTCTTCACCCATACTGGGGTCATGCGGCACCAGGACGTCCAGCCATTCCTGGAATTGGTCCATTCCGCGAACGGGCAGGACGAAACGCCCATAGCTGCGTGTGAGTACCCCTATACTCAAGGTGCCCGCCAGGAGCAGGCCCAACAACAGAAGAAAAAAGATCACTTTGCCCCGCTCCAACGTAGCGTGCGCCGCGAAAGCATCTGCCCCGTCCTGAGCGCGCTCCGCATCATCCCCACGAAAGATAAGGGCCATGATGAGACCGATGCCGATGCCAAAGATGATGGACAGCACAACGCGCGCCAGGGCTATGTCCAGACCGAGGGCCACACCCGTATAGGTCAAGGCCAGGATGTTGATGGCGGGCCCCACAAAGAGAAAGGTTATGGCGGGCCCCAACCCCGCCCCTCTTTTGTAAATGCCGGCAAAGAGGGGCATGATGGTACACGAACAGACGGCCAGGACGAATCCCCCCAGAGCGGCGGCGGGATAGGAGATATATTTGGGGGCATTTCGCCCCAGGTAACGCGTAACCACCGTTTGAGGAATCAGGGCCGCCAATGCCCCGGCCATAAAGAAGGCCGGTAAAAGACAGAGCAGAACATGGGCGGCAAGATAGGCGGCTAGATTCCCCAAACCCCCCTGCATTAACCCACCGATATAGGATAGTATCTCCACACTACTCAACCTCCCGATATATAAAGAAACCTAGATATTCGAGAAAACGAATATATCCCATCAAAAAAAGAGAGGGTAGAGAACACCGATTACGCACCACCCGCCCGTGCTCTCTCACATTTGGGGCAAGGACAACCCTCCACAGGGCATCCCGGCACCGGTGCAAACTCCACATCCTCGCTCTTAGCCTCTAGAAGAAGCCGGGTGCTGTACACCACCTCATACACCCGCTCGTCGGCGAGGCGATAATACACCATGACCCCCTCCCGGCGGTCGCGTACCAGGCCCGCTTCCCTCAATACGGTCAACTGCTGTGACACATAGGGCTGACGTTGCCCCAAGATGGTCGTCAGATGGCAGACACAGGCCTCTCCCTCGGCGAGGATCTCCACGATGCGCAGGCGCACGGGATGGGCGATCGCCTTGATCGCCTCCGCCTGCTTCTCATAGGCTTCCAACGTATCCCCCCACCCTCTTACATTCAAACCTACGAATATTATAGTCGGGAGCCTGCATCTGTCAAATCGCTCCATGAGCATTGGTCCTTTGTATTCTACCATCTACAATCTAACCATTGACATTGCACAAGTATCAATATACAATGGCGCCGATTGAAAACTCTTATTCATAGACAATCCGGCACTCTGGGTTTGCGCACTGGAGGGGCCGAGGGCCTGCGAGTGGCCAGGAGGTGGGTGTTGAGGCTCCAGGACTATGCGTATACGCCCAGAATCTGGCCGTCCCTGTTCACGGTCTTGCTGTGGATCGGGATGTCTGTGTACGGCTGGCGTCGCCGCACCGTGCCCGGCGCGCTGCCCTTTGCCATCGGCGTCCTTTTCGCCGCCGCGTGGGGCATTGGCGCCATCATGGAGTACGCGGCCGTCGATGTGGACACGAA
>JAWLEV010000090.1:0-10538 GCA_041685915.1 Anaerolineae bacterium
AGAAAAAGACGGCGAAAGCAAAGAGCGCACCCACCCACCGACTCCCGGGGAACGTGGGCATACTGAAACCAAGCCACTCCTGCAGCATGGGGCTGAACAGCAGGATGGGAATGGTCAGGACCAGGTTGATCCAAAAGCGCCGCCGGAACATCTGCTCGTGACCGGCATGCTCACCGTGTCCCTCATGCTCGCCTCCGTGGGACTCCCCGCTTGTGCCATGCTCGTTCATCTCATGCCCCTGCATTGTCTGCGACTCCTCATCCATGATGGCCTCCCTTCACCCTCATCCTACAACGAGATCTGAACGCGGGCCTCCAAAGCATAAGCCTTACCAGCAGTCCGCTCCGCTCAATCTTGGAACCATTCCCTTTGCCAGGCGGACTGCCAGGCCATACCTTGGAAGCCCTTCCGAAAATCTCTCTTCCACCACTCGGGTTCTCGATAGCCCCACGCCAGCACCTTCACATTCGGGCTCGTCACCGCGACCAAGTCCCTAGCGCAAAGGCGGTACCAGTCAGCCCTCTAGGCGTCCTCGTATCTCCTCAAACTCGTCAACGGTTATCTCGCCAGCCGCCAATCGTCGGCGCGCCACGTCCAGCGCATCACTCTCCGCAGCCGAAGGTCGCCCCCCCACTCCCTCCTGTCCCAGCCGTCGTATCACCCAGACGGCCACCAACGCCAGCACAGCGAGCAGGCCCAGGAAGAAAAGAAGACCAAAGATCACTGCGACGACGCCCATACCGCCCTAGCCCATACCACCGTACCAGTACCACATTATGCCATGCCCTCCCCTATCAGCTCAATCGAAACTGTTACAGTAAGAATTTGCTTCTCCTATTCCTGCATCCGTGCACGAATCTCGTCATATTCCTCCTCGCTAATCTCGCCGCGAGCCAGCCGCTGGTCAAGTATTTGTTCAGGCGCCTGTTGTCTTTGCTCTTGAAGCCCGAGATCGCCCTCTCCGCGACGCGCCAAAAACACACCACCCACCAGAAGGAGGAGCAGGAAACCTCCCAGTAAAAGTAACAAAACGAAAGCGGAACCTATCATCATCATTTCTTACCCCCTATCTACTTTCCTCACATTGATCGCCACTTAAAAATATAGTATTTGAATGAATATGCAAACATATGATAACAAAATACACGACATAAGTCAAACTTTAGACTGGCAAAATGAGAGATGAATATCTATCCGTTATCTCACTCAGCTTGCACGTCAGATGCGGCCCACACGATGAGTCCCGGCAGGAATGCGTTGTGTAAGTCGGGATGGCGGGGCAGCATCCGTACCGTGTAGCCGTGCAAACCGCTCTTGCGACACGGAGTAGCGCTACCCTCAAAGACGTAACTATTCTTGCCTGTCGATTTGACAGCGCGCATTGGCGTGTTCTCTACTTCCACGATATCACCGTCGGCGTCCACTCGCCCTACGAGGAGCTCCACCTCGACATCCTCTGGTGTGAGACTGCTCAAGTAGACACGCGCCCGGGCGCGTACCGTCCCGCCAACTTGAAGCTCTGTGAGTGGTTCGGCCTCCACCGTCTCGACGCGAAGGTGAGACCAATCCTCCTGCACGTGGGCTTTCCAGGCTGCGAACGCCTTGGCCCGTGCCGCGCCATCGCCCATGAACTGTCGATAGCGGTCGGCCGTCGGCAAGTAGAATCGCTCGGTATATTCCCGTACCATGCGATGGGCATTGACGAAGGGACATAGATTCCCGATACAAGTTTGCATATGGGCGATCCAGCGAGACGGCACCCTGTCGGCGCCCCGATCATAGAACCTGGGTACCACATCTCGTTCCAAGAGGTCGTAGAGCGCTCTAGCTTCCACCTCATCCTGCTCCTCATAGTCCTCGTATACCTCTCCCCGACCAATGGCCCAACCGACTTCGGGCCGATAGGCCTCGTCCCACCATCCATCCAGAGTGCTCAGGTTCAATGCACAGTTGGCAGCGGCCTTCATACCGCTGGTGCCACTGGCCTCGCGAGTTCGGCGCGGCGTGTTCAGCCACACGTCGGCCCCCTGAACCAGATAGCGCGCCGCAGCCATGTCGTAATCCTCCAAGAACACCAGACGGCGACGGAATCGCTCCTGTCGAGCCATTCGCACTATTTGCCGGATTAGCTCTTTACCCGCCTCGTCTTGTGGATGGGCCTTGCCGGAGAAGATGATCTGCACTGGCCGCTCCGGATCATTGACTATACGCGCCAGCCGTTCAGGGTCCCGGAGCACCAGAGTTGCCCGCTTGTAGGTCGCAAAGCGGCGGGCGAAGCCGATGGTGAGGGCCTCGGGGTCCAGCACCTCATCGGCGGCCTCAATTTCCGCCCGTGAGGCGCCACGCCGCTCCAGTTGATTCCGCAGACGCCGCCGCGAAAAGAACACCAGCCGCTCCCTCCGCCGCTCGTGGGTGCGCCATAATTCCTCGGCAGCGATGCGCTCGGCCCGCTGCCAGATCGCCTTATCCGCCGGTTCCTCTCGCCAGCGAGGGCCCAGATAGCGATCATACAGCTGATTCATCTCCAAGGAAATCCACGAGCGAAAATGGACGCCATTGGTTACATGCACGATGGGGACCTCCTCTTCAGGCACCCCCGGCCACAGCCCCTGCCACATATGGCGGGCAACCCTATCGTGCAATTGACTGACGCCATTGCTGTGGGCAGCCAGGCGCAACGCGAGAATAGTGGGACGAAAGGATTCGCTCGTATTCGCGGGATCCTGCCGACCCAGGGCCAGGAACTCGCGGCGAGAGAGACCAAAGGCGCGGGCATAGTCAGCAAAATAGCGATCCATGAGATCCGGGGAAAAGTAATCGTGACCGGCCGGCACCGGTGTGTGAGTCGTAAAGACCAGGCTCGCCGATACCGCTTCTCGCGCCTCAGCAAAGGAAAGGTCACGGGTTTCCATCAGCCGTCTTATCCGTTCGAACACCAGGAATGCAGAGTGCCCCTCGTTCATGTGGTAGACGGCCGGCTGTAGATCCAGGGCCTCCAGGACCCGGTAACCGCCAACACCTAGCATGATTTCCTGTCTGATGCGTGTCTCCAGGCCACCCCCGTATAGTTGATCGGTGATGTCACGACTTTCGGGACAGCTATTGCCTGAGACGTTGGTGTCCAGCAGATAGAGGGGCACGCGGCCTACCTGCACCCGCCACACCTGGGCGACGACCCGCCCACCAGGATAAGGAACATCGATGCTAAGTGGCATCCCATTCGACCGCCGTTCCAATATCAGCGGCAGATTCTGAAAATCATTGTCCGTATAGACCTCCTGTTGCCAGCCAGCGGCGTCGAGGTACTGTCGAAAGTAGCCTTTCTGGTAAAGTAATCCCACGCCTACCAGAGGTATGCCCAGGTCGCTGGCCGATTTTAGATGGTCGCCGGCCAACACACCCAGCCCGCCGGCAAAGATCGTCAGGCAGTCGGTCAGGCCAAACTCTGCCGAAAAGTAAGCCGTGAGAGGGCTTTCCCCAGTGCCGTGGGTCCGACGGAACCAGGTAGAAGTGTCATCCATATAGCCTTCAAGGTCCTGCGTCACCCGCTCCAGGTGCGCCATGAACCCCTCGTCATTGGCGGCGGCTTCCAACCGCTCCTGGTCGATGGTCCCCAGCATGAGGGCCGGGTTGTGGCCCGTCCTCTCCCATAGATCGTCGTCCAGACGACGAAAAAGCTCGATGGTATCATGGTCCCAGGCCCAACGCAGATTGTGAGCGAGATCATCCAGACGCTCTAGCGGCGCTGGCAGAGACGGAACGACATCAAAAGTCCCGATAGGCTTCACATTGCTCTCCCCTCTTTGTCGCGATTTGACCGATCTCCATACCATCTGGCTTCTCGGGCTTGTGTGAAATGAGTAACGCCAACGTGGGGCCTAGGCTATGGAACTGACGCACCGATAGTAACCCCGGGATGTGACGGTACTCGTCCTCGCGGAGCAAGTGCGCGCTGAAAAAGTGCCATACACGATCTATCAGAAGATCGCACCAGGCACTCGTCTTGACTTCGAAGAGGAGGACCATGTGGCCTCCTGGCCGTAGCTTCTTCCACGCTTCAGCCGCGACCCGGGTAGGCTCTGCGAGATGCTCGAAGACCCAGGTCGAGACGATGAGATCGAAAGGACCATCGGGCAACGGATCGGCTGCAACGTCCAATTGCTCGAACTGCACATTGTTCAGCGACCCGAACTTGCTCCGAGCACGGGCTAACATAGCCTCAGATAAATCCACACCAGTGTACGAGCCAAAGGGCGAATGCAGACTCAGCAGTTGCTCCAAATTCGCTCCTGTGCCGCAGCCCAGATCCAGAACGTGCCCTCCCTCTGGCAGATACCCGGTATAGGCCCGGTCGAGGGCGACGTAAGCTTCGGAGTAACCCCAATCAGCCCAAACTGGAGCGATCTTGTCATAGAATCCAGCGATGGTGTGATAGAATGAGCGAACTCGTATCCTTACCATATCAAGCACGGTCAGTCCAAGATCGATGTAGTGTTCAAAGCCGCCGATAAGCCGATGAACTTGGAGCATCTTTTGTGTACCTGTTCCTTCATCCATCTGACTTCACTTTCCCTGAGTGGGAAATACAGACCAGCGTCCAGAACCCAATCTCTTATGTTATCAAGATCCTTCTCAGTGTTTATAGCCGATCCACATTACTTCCGTCAAGTGGATCGGCGGGACAGCATCAAAGCTGCCATCATTATACTGAACGAGCGTGGCCCCGTCTCTCCACGTCGCGCGACGGAGAGCGTTCTCTATCACCTGATCTAAATCGGTACCTCTTTTCCCTATCCTTTGCTTGCCTTTCTCTTTCACGTACAGTTCACCCCATCAATAATCAACCAGGCACTCCGAAATGGAAATTCGTCTCACCCCCGCTTCCGTATCATTGATCTCGAAGGCCTTTGCAGGAAGAAAGCGGGCGCACCGTCAAATCTCAATACCGAGTTCTCGCCCCAGAAAGAATTGGGAGATAACGATTAGCGTGCTATTCATCTGTCAGCTCTTCCTGTCTAGGAAGTTGGGGCAATGGTCTCACCTGATCCACATATCAACCGTTTGCTATTGGGCGATGTACCCACCATCCGCCGGCATCGCGACGCCGGTGACAAAAGAGGTTCCCTCGGCGCACAGACACACGACGACATCGGCGACCTCTTCCGGTCGGCCCAGCCGTCCGATGGGCTGCGAGGAAATCAATTGCTCCCTTGATTCCTCATCGTCCCCTATGTAGCGCTCGACCATCGCCGTGTCGATGACGCCCGGGCACACCGCGTTTACGCGCAAATTCTCCGTCGCATACTCCAACGCTGCCGCCTTGGTGAGCCCGATGACCCCGTGCTTGCTGGCGGTGTAAGCGGGGATCTGTGCAAAGCCGACGCGGCCCGCTGCCGAGGACGTATTTACGATGGCCCCGCCCCCTGTTTCTAACATGTGCGGTATCTCGTACTTCATGCAGAGCCAGACGCCCTTGAGGTTGATGTCTATGACACGATCCCAGTTCTCCTCGTTTGTGTCCGCTGTCGGGGCCCGTTCTCCCTCGATCCCCGCATTGTTGAAGGCGAAATCTAGTCGCCCATACGCCTCGATGGTCCGTTCGACCATCGCCTGGACATCCTGAGACTGAGAGACATCTGTCTCCACAAAGAGTCCATCGCTGCCCTCTCCCTGGATCATACGCACCGTCTCCTCACCGCCAGAGACGTCGATATCAGCCACGACGACTTTGACGCCCTGCGCGGCAAAGGCAAGGGCTGTGGCGCGACCGATCCCGGCACTTCCGCCGGTGACGAGCGCGACCTTGCCCGCCAATTCTTTTCCTGTTTGCATTTCACACCTCCCTTTACTTTATAAACAATCTCTTCTAGAAAGATCGAAACGATCTCTCACTGCTCCTGCGCAGTCACGCATATATAAGCCGATTGAAGGGCGTGTGAATGAAGGGGCAATAGCTAGAATTTCCTCGGCCTCGCGCCCTACCACTTAAAAGGGCGACTCAGTCCTCTTCTCCCTCGGCTTCCCTTAGGTACTTTTCTGGCTGCTCTTCAAATGCCCTCCTGCAGCCTGGAGCACAAAAGTAGTACGTCTTCCCCTCGCACTCTGCTTTAGCAGGGGCCGCATTGGGATCCACCTCCATCCCACAGACCAGATCCTTGACCATACGTCTCACGTCCCTTGGCACAGGAACAAATTTACCATTTGGCGTATTATACTTATTAATCATATAGGATTAGTAGGACTTATTATACAAGAAATATCCACCCTGTCAAATTGGGGGTACGCGAGGGTCTTGAAAAAAAGAACTTACCTGGGGCATAGAGATCAAGTAGAGTGAGACAGGGGGTCCATGGAGTGCATGGGGAGATAGGAATGTCGCACAAGCCTCGTTCTCAGGATACGGGTAAATGTTCGTTCTTTGGCGACCTTGTGTACAAGCGCATTGTCCCGCAAGATCACTTTCTTGTGGCCCTGAATAACCTCTTCGACTGGGATGCTCTAAGTGCTCGTTTGCTCAAGGCGTATCGAGATGGGGGAGTATGGGGCCGTCCGCCCTATGATCCGGGGCAGATGTTTAAGATACTGTTCATCTCCTATCTCCATGGCGTTTCAGAGCGTGAGGTGGAGCAGCTCGTCAACTTTCATCTGGTTGTCAAGTGGTTTGTCGGGCTGGCCGTGGATGAAGCGGCCCCCGACCATAGTTCCCTGACGATATTCAAGAATCGCTACCTCAAGCCGGGGGAGAGAGAACATCTGTCCACCTGCTTCGATCAGGTCATTGCGCAAGCCCTGGACCAAGGTGTGCAATTGGGCAATCGACAGATACTGGATAGCGTCCATACCCAGGCCAACGTGAACGCGGGGAAGGATGAAGAGGACCAGGCAGCGGGCAAGCCACCTCATGATCCCAAAGCTAAAGTGATCAACAAGGGGCGATGCGAGGTTGTCGAACCCGACGGCAGACGAAGGAAGAAGCGAATCCGCTACAGCGAGTATAAAACACAGGTATCTGTGAACGCGGAGACGGGGATCGTGACCAATCTCAAGGTCACGCGGGGCAACGCGCCCGACAACAAACAGTTCCCCGACTTACACGCTCACGACCAGACGCTGGGGTTGCCCATCCGGGCCTATGATGGGAATCGAGCCTACGACGATACGGATACCTACGAACGACTACGCATAAAGAGACAAGAGAGCGCCATCCATCTTCGCTCCTTTCGCACGAATAAGAAGGATAAGAACAAAGAGCGCCGGTTGAAGTTAGAATCCTCGCCACAGTACCAGCGGGACAAAGCACAGCGTTTCCGCGTCGAGCAGCCCTTCAGCCCAGCCAAACAGAAGCATAGCTTTGAGCGCAGTCGTTACCTGGGAGTGATCCGCTACAGCATTCAATCCCTGTTCACCTTTGTGATGAGCAACCGCAAACGCTTGGTCAAGCTGTTGACGGGGCTTACCTTTCGCCCACAAGCCAAGGGCCGACGAGCAGAAAAACTCAAACCAGTCTATGACACTCTACCGTAGGCGTAGTGCGTCGTCAGACCAAGGGGATAGTCCCAGAGCGGGATGCAAGACAAAAAGGAAGAGCCCGGGCCCGCTCAGCGCGAAGGAGGGCAAGCGAGCATAGGGCTTAACCCTGTACAAAAGCGCTGTAAAGGGTAAAACTTCTTCAGATATGTCACATTGCCTTTTCTCGCGCACTCATTCAACACCCTCGGATTTTGCTGAAAATGTCGGCTCCGTTGTATCCCCTCCAGTCCTGAATGTTCCAGTCGCTACGCTATATGTTAATCAAGATCTATTTGAAAAAAGGGCCGTCATGCCGTACCGGACGAGGGCATGACGGCCTTTCAATCCTCGCCTTAACGTCCCAAACGTCCTCGTATCTCCTCAAACTCGTCAACGGTTATCTCGCCAGCCGCCAATCGTCGGCGCGCCACGTCCAGCGCATCACTCTCCGCAGCCGAAGGTCGCCCCCCCACTCCCTCGTGTCCCAGCCGTCGTATCACCCAGACGGCCACCAACGCCAGCACAGCGAGCAGGCCCAGGAAGAAAAGGAGGCCAAGGATCGAGGCGACAATGCCCATGCCCCCCCAGCCCATACCGTGCCATCCCATGCCATGCCGTCCCATGTCGATCCAGTCAAAACCGTGATAATAGAATCCCATTTTATTCCCCCCTACTCTTGAATCCGCGTACGGATCTTATCATATTCCTCTTCGCTGATCTCACCGCGGGCGAGCCGTTCATCCAGGATCTCGCTTGCCGTCGATCGTTTCTCCTTTTTCTGAAAGGTCAGAGCCGACTTGCCATCGCTCCTCAGAGCCCTTCCCTCACCCAAAAGTACGAACAAAAGCCCTCCTAATACAAACAAGACCAAAAGACCGAATCCCATAAACATCTTTACCCCCTATCCATTTTATTGTTCACAATATGCTCTTTTTCCGATCTCATGCGTTCTCCGTTGCCGTCGTCGCCATAATCGAGCGACCATTTGAATGAGTAGCCAGATAGATGAGCAAAAAGTATGCCACATAGCTCAACGTCTCAAGCAGGGACGGATTCCCGTTGTATCCAAAGAGGGCTTTGAGAAACGCCCCCACGGGTCCATCCTCAGGGAGGATATGATTCACATCCCACACGTGCTCGACAAGGACGGGCAAGAGCGCTGCCTCCTGCAATTCGTGCACGCCGTGGGCCAGCAATCCTGCGGCGAACAGGATCAGCAACGCCCCCGTGACGCGGAAAAACGCACGCACATCCAACTGCTTCCCGACAGCAAAGATCAGCCATCCCAACACCACAGCGATACTCAATCCCAATGCCCCGCCAAACAGCGTCTGGGCTGGCGCCGCACTAAAGGCAGCGGCGGTCAGGAACAGCACCGTCTCGATGCCCTCACGCACCACAGCCACAAAGGCCAGGCTGAACAGGGCCCACCCACTATCCTCAAAGACCGCCCGGCGCACTTCCCGTTCCAGATCCGTCCGAATATGTCGAGCCTGACGAGCCATCCAAAAGACCATCCACGTCAATACCGCAGCGGCCAGCAGCATGGACAACCCCTCAAATATCTTTTCGCCGCGTCCCTCGAGGGCCACGCCCAGGGCGTTAAGCGCTAGACCGGCGCTGACGCTGACCAGAACGGCCGTCACCACCCCCATCCACACGGTCCGACGGCGGTCGCCACCTCCCAGCTTGTCCAAAACGCTCAATATAATGCCTACAATGAGAGTGGCTTCCAATCCCTCACGTAACGTGATCAAGGCAGAAGCAAACATCCCTCTCCTTTCCTGCTACCAAGGGTCCCCATCCTCATATGACCATGGGGACCCTGCCCCGTCAAAGTCAGGGACTCAATCCTCATCTCCCTCGGCTTCCCTCAGGTACTTTTCCGGCTGCTCCTCAAATGCCCTCTTGCAGCCTGGAGCACAAAAATAGTACGTCTTTCCCTCGTACTCTGTTCTAGCCGGGGCCGTCTTGGGGTCCACCTCCATCCCACAGACCAGATCCTTGACCATACCTTCACCTCCCTTAGTACTTGAATGACTACCAGCTTACTTGTTTACCTATTAAATATATCGGATTAGTAGGACTTATTATACAGGGAACGCCCAGTCTGTCAAATCGGGGTACGCAGCCTCGGAATTGCTGACACAGACCGTATCCCGTCACGAGCAGACGGGATACGGTCTCAGTTAATCGCGCATCTCCTCCGCAGCGTCGATGATCCTATCGATGAGGGATTTCACGGAAGATGGCGATAGTTGCCCGGCGATGGCTTCATAAGCGCCCCATCGGTAGGCATTGGGATGGGTGGTGTAACCCAGGCTTCCTGTGGCCTGGTACAGAATATAGGTCCTCCTGACCAGTCCAGCCTTCTTTCTATCCTCATCCATATCGATCTATACGATGGCACTTTTACTCGGCATCCCACCATCGATAGTGCCTTTCCACCTTTTGCAAGGCGGAGGCGATGTCCTCTATCTCCTGCTCTCCAAAGCCTTCATGTAAGTGCAACACCATATGATGCTCGATCGCCTCACGAGCACCCGGGCATGATCCCTCGTACTCGATCTCCCGCCCGTAGAGGGGACACGTCCAGGGACATCCGGACTGACCATAGGTCTGTCGATCGCGGATCCATGGCGTCTCGTACATGAGGAAATCATAGCGCGCGGCAACGGGCATCCCCTCGGCGGCCACCGCCTCGGCATATTCGTCCTTGCTCACCGACAGCTTCTCGTCCTCAACCCGTATCAGAAGGAACCAGTAGGAGGGCCTGGCCCCCTCTATCACCTTGCCCAAATGGACGGCTTCCAGGTCGGCCATGCGCTCCTCCAGCGAGGCAACCAGCCCCCTCCTCTTCTCCACAATCCCGGAAAGCTTTTTCAACTGGACCCTCCCGATGGCCGCCTCGATCTCGGTCATCCTATAGTTCAACCCCAGAAAGAGGTTGCCCGTCGCCTCCGAGTTGAAGGGCTTGCCCCGATCCGCGAACCGCTTGGCGTTCCAATAGATCTCCTCGTCGTCCGTGA
>JAWLEV010000091.1:0-10406 GCA_041685915.1 Anaerolineae bacterium
GTGACGACGACCACGTCCTCGCCGCGACGCGCGCGCTCCAGGGATTCGACCTGGTGGGTGTAGAGTTGTGAGACGCCCAGGACGTCGAGGGCGCGCTGGAGGGCACCGGGCAGGGGGGATGAGGGCGTGGCGTATTGGGGCTGACGAGGCGGGTGGCGTTCCAGGTGGACCAGGTGTCCCCCCTCTCGGGCCTCGGCCTCTGCGGCGATGCGCGAGAGGAGTTCCTCGGCAGAGGGAACCGTTTCGGCTGCGGGATTATCCCTTTCTTCGTTGTCAGGAGGCGTTTTGCTCTTGGAATCGTGTGCCATGGTCCTTCGTTTGCGCAGATTCTGGTGATCCGTACGTGACTGTCTAAACGTATACTGGGGTGCGAAATCTGTCTATCATGCATGTCCACTGAGATAGACTGGTTGCAGCCTTACGGTGCCCCAGCCTGGGCCTAAAGGCCGCAGGCTCATGTTGCAAAGCCTCTTCGAGGCTCCTTCAGCCCTCGCAGAGGGCTTTGTATTCTGCACCGAGGGTTCAACCCTGGGCGCCAAAAGTCATATCCAGACAAGTTCAGTTCCCTATGTTCGGATCACTGTCTTGCTCTTACTCCCGCTGCTCTCTGAAATAGGCCACCGTGCGTTCCAGCCCCTCCCTGAGGCCGATCTCGTTCTGCCAGCCCAGAACCTCTTGCGCCTTTTCGGCGTCGAGATAGGTTTGGAATACGTCACCCGGCTGAGCCGGCCCGTGCTTTCCGTCTTGGGGAAAGCTCGTTATCTCTTTGAGATGGTGGAATACGCAGTTGATGCTCGTGCCCACGCCCGAGCCCAGGTTGAGGATCTGGCCACCGCCCCGGGTCAGGGCCAGGACGTTGGCGCGAGCGATCTCGCCCACATAGACGAAATCGCGCTCCTGCTCGCCGGAGCCATAGATGATGGGCTCGTCGCCATCAAGCATCTCGGCCGTCCAGATGGCGATGACGCCGGCCTCCCCGTTGGGGTCCTGGCGCGGCCCATAGACGTTGGGAAAGCGCAGCACCGTATAGTCCAGATCATAGTTCACGTTGTAGATGTAGAGAAAATGCTCGACATGGTGCTTGGTGGCGCCGTAGGGGCTGATGGGCCTGATGGGATGCTTCTCGTCGACGGGGAGATACTCGGGCTCACCATATACGGCCCCTCCCGTGGAGGCATAGACGATCTTTGGGCAGTCAAAATCCTTGGCCAGTTCCAGCAGGATCAGGGAGCCGATCTCGTTGACCTGCGTATACAGGATGGGGCGCTCCACCGACTCGCGCACGTTGGCCTTGGCCGCCAGGTGGCAGATACGCTCCGGGCGCTCTTGGTCAAAGACCTCTCGCATCGCCTCCGCATCGCACAGATCGACGACGTGCAGTTTGGCTCTGGGGTCGACGTTCTCCCGCTTACCCGTGGAAAGGTCGTCCACTACAGAGACCTCGTGGCCCTCTGCCAGGCAGGCGTCCACCACGTGTGAGCCGATAAAGCCGGCTCCACCGGTAACCATAACTTTCATGCTAGCATTTACCCCTTTTTATACTCAGTATATTAACTATCGGTTTGTGTATTGGAAGCCCTGTCAGAGTCCCCTGGATCGTATGATGGAGAACAGCAACCACGCTCCCAAGAGGGCGGCCAAGATAAAGCCGATCTGGGGGACGGGCAGGCGTATATCTGTAAAGGGGATGAAAAAGACGGCGGCCTCCTCGCCGCCCAGCAAGATCAGGGCGGAGCCTATGATGAGGGCTGCCACGACGACGCTGAAGGAGAGTCTGTTGCCGATGGTATCCAACTCGTAGAGGGCCTCGGTCAGTTGGTGCACGTGAATGCCCAACGTCAGGTCCCCACGATCCAGTTGTTCTGAGATGCTGTCCACGCGATTGGGCAACACGCGCAGCACGTTTCCCATATCGCGCATGGTGGTCGCCGTGTTGGCCGTGAACCGTCTGAGAGAGATACGTTGTCTCACCAGTCGGTCCACAAAGGGTTCCAGGTACTTGGCCAGGACAAAAGAGGGGTCCAGGTTTCGCGTCACCCCCTCCAGCACGATGATGGTGCGGAGCAAAAGGGCGAGGTCGGAGGGAAGGCGGACATGGTGCTCAAAGGTCAAGCTCAGTATATCTCTTAGAAACTGGCCGATGGGCACACTCTCCAGGGGTACGTTATAGTACTGGAGGATGAACCTTCTCACATCCCGGTGCAGTGCGTCGCGGTCCGATTCCGCGCCCACGGCGCCTATGCGCAGGATGATGCGCGCCACCTGGTCGGCATCTTTTTGTACCACGGCAAAGAGAAGATCGCCGAGGTCTCGCCTCATCTGCGGTGTCAAGTAGCCGATCACGCCGAAATCCACGAGGCCTATCCGTCCGTCACAGACGAGGATATTGGCGGGATGAGGGTCGGCATGAAAGATACCGTGGATAAAGATCTGTCGTAGATATAACTGGGTGATCTGCACGGCCACGGTATGGAGATCGTATCCCACATCGGCAAGCTTTTGTGTCTGGGTAAGTTTTATGCCCTCCAGATAGTCGAGGGTGATGACCCGACTCGTGGTCAGGTCCCAATGCACGCCGGGAATGAGGACAGTTTCCTCTTTCAGCAGATCGCTCAATCTGTCGGCATAGCGTCCCTCGATGGTATAGTCGATTTCATCACGGAGGCTTTGGGCGAACTCTTGTACTATGTCCACCAGGCCATACTGCCTGAGAGTCTCCGATCGAGATTCCATAAAGCGCGCCTGGGTGAGCAGCAGATCCAGATCGGCCTCTATGGTGCGCTCGATGTCCGGGCGCTGCACCTTTACCGCCACTTTTGTGCCATCGTGCAAGGTCGCCCTGTGCACCTGGCCTATGGAGGCCGAGGCGATGGGCTTTGCCTCAAAGTGTTGATAGAGTTCATCCGCCGGGGCCCCAAGTTCTTTTTCCACCATCTGGGAGATCTCTTCCAGGGGTACCGGCGGGGCAGCGTCCAGCAGTTTCCCCAACTCTACGATATATTGGGGAGGCAAAAGGTCGGGGCGGGTACTGAGAAGTTGGCCGAGTTTTATGAACGTGGGCCCCAATTCTTCCAGGGTGCGCCGCACCCGTTGGGGGATGGTCAGTTCTTCGGTCTGAACGTCCTGCTCCATCCGTCTGGCTCGCCAGCGTGATATAAAGCGCGTAAAGCCCGTCCTCTCTGCCAGAAAGCCGAGGCCGTTGCGTATCAGCACCTCGGCGATATGTCGTGCTCTGGAAATCTCGGCGGCTGTACGCCGTATAGAAAAGGGATGAAATGCCACGCGTCACAAATCCTTTGCAAATAGAGCCAGCCTTGGCCATGGCCGGGCACTAGACGGTCGCCTCTATCGCGTTTCGTGTGCCTCCAGAGGGGGCGGGGTGTCGCCAATTGGCGTCGAGTTTCCCGTCAAGGCTTTTCTCACCACCCGGCAGGCCACATCTTGAAGCCAGGGCCATTATATCAAAGAGGAATGCCTTTACCAAGCGGGGGGTCTCACGGTCATCATCCCGGGCGGCGATCCGTCCATGGATAATCCGCCACCTCTTGGGCGGCGGCGCGTATGGCGGGATCCCGGGAATAGCAGCCCCTCTTTTCTCGGGGCAGCAGGTGGGCGATCTTGTGCATGATCTCGTGCCCGATCTCCTCGAGCCTTTTCCGACGCTCTCTGCCCCGTCCCTCGGCGTGAAAGGGACCAAAGGGCTCACCGATGCGCACGGTCACGCGAGGGCGGCGCAACTTGCCCAGGCGAGAAAAAAAGTTGGCCGATCCATGGATGCCGAGGGGGAGGATGCGGGCGCCCGTACGCGCGGCCAGAAAAGCCGTTCCCGGACGGGCGGGCCGCAGCACAGCGGCCCAGCTACCGGCCTCGGGAAAGACGCCCAAAAAGCCGCCCTGCTGGAGGACGGCCTCTGAGGCGCGTATGGCGTCGCGGGAGACACCTCCGCGACGTACGGGCAGATAGCCCCAGAGTTTGGGGAGCCAGGTCACCGTGGCGGGAGCATTGGGCATGCGCGTGCCCCCCACGAATTCTATGGGATGGGGTATAGCCCGCACGACGACGGCGGGGTCGATAAAATTGAAATGATTGGCCACCACGAGGAGAGGGCCCTTTTCCGGAATATTCTCCTGGCCAATGACCTGGAAATTGCTGAGAAGGTCGAAAGCCATGGTTGTTAGCCGTCGAAGGATGGCGCGTCGTGTACGTCGGCGCGGATAGGTGATACGTTCGGCGATGGTCAGTTCACTCATGGTCGCGGTTTTCCTCTCAGGTCAGTTTCCAGCATTTTTGCTCATCACGCGCTGGCCTGTGTACGGTTATCTGCTGATATCTTGTGCGGTTTGCATGGCTTCTTTTTCAGCCGGGCCTGAACCTCGCCCGGCGCCCGCCTCACGGCCCTTTTTCTCGTCAACCGAGAGAAGCAGCACAAGGCCGACCATCAGGAAGGCGACGACGGAGACGAGGGCCAGGCGGTGTCCGGCCTCCTCCGCGGCTGCGGGGGCCATCTGGTGGACATTTTCATACCATGAGGTCGCCCACGCCGCCAGCAGGCCAAAGAGCATCGGACCGATGAAGGATGACGTGCGTCCTGTCATGGCGAGGAAGCCATAGAACTCGGCGCTTTTGTCGGGCGGGCTAAAGATCCCCACCACGGTGCGACTCACGGACTGGACGCCGGTCAGCGAGAAGCCAGCCACTGCGCCGATAAGGTAAAACTCGAGCCGAGAGCGGCTGAAATAGAGCCAAATTACGGGCAGGATCATCAGTACCAGCGAGATGATGAGGGCACGTTTCCCACCAAAGTCGTTGGCCAGTAGACCAAAAAGGTAGGCCCCGGCGACACTCGTCACCTGCACGATGATCATAAAGATGATCAGTTCCTGTTGTTCCATGCCGAAAAGAACGGCGCCCAGGATGGCTGCAAAGTTCAGTACCATATATACGCCGTGCTTGTAGATCTGGTAGGCGATGATGAATTTAACAAACTCTTTGAATTTCTTGATCGTCCTGACCGTCTCCGCCAGGCGTTGAAATGCTATGGAGAGATAGTTCTTGCCGCCGGGAAGCGGTTGAGGTTCGGCCCGTTCCTGTACCCACAAGAAGGTTGGTAACGAAAAGACGGCAAAAAAGATGGCAGTGAACACGAGGGAGAGCCGCACGACCAGCGGATCACTGCCGGTAAGCACGATGGGCACCAGCACGATCAGGAGACAGAGGATACCGCCGGTGGATCCGATGGCCCAGCCATTGCCAGAGACCCGGCCCATATCTTCTGGCTCGGCGATCTCTGGAAGCAGGGCATTGTAAAAGACCTGGGCCCCACGATACCCGATCTCGGCCAGGATGAAGAAAAGCATGCCGATGAACCAGTCGCCCTCCCGGACGAAGAACAGCAGGGCACAAAAGATCACCGCCAGCGCGGTGAAGAAAAAGAGGAAGCGTTTCTTGGTCCCGGAAAAGTCCGCCAGGGTCCCGAGGACGGGTGAGGTCAGGGCTACGACGAACATGGCGACGCCCACGGCTATCCCCCACAGCCGCGAGCCCTCCGCACCGCCGACCACGGCTCCCTTGAAATAGGCCGAGTAGACGGCCAGCAGCACCACCGCCGCATAGGCCGAATTGCCAAAGTCGTACAGATACCAGCCCCAGTGCTCCCGGCGTGAGGGACGGCGATCCATCATATGCTCTTCTCCTTGATCTATCCTTTGGATATTATAACCCTGATCCGTATAGTGGGTTGTGTTTCCCCTCGAAGACGAAAGGACAGCATGCTCGGCGGCGGGAATGGCTCACTCTTGGGATGCCCATTCCCGGGAACAAGAAAAAAGGGGAGGAACAGTTTCCTCCCCTTTGGACGAGCTTTTGCATGTTGGTTCTTCAGTACTATTCCAACTCTGGTATCAACAGGCCATAGCCCTCTGCGCGACGGCGATAGACCACACTGAATCCTCCGGAATCGATGTTATAGAAGATGAAAAAGTCATGCCCCAAGAGTTCCATCTGGTCGATGGCCTCCCGCACCTCCATGGGGCGCGTCTCGAACCTCTTGACGCGAACCACCGGTTCCTCGGCTTCCTCTTCCTGTTGAAACATGGCAACCCGCTCCGCCTTTTCCTTTTGATCCAATTGCCAGTGCTTACCCTTGTATTTCTTTATGCGACGTTCCAGCTTTTCGACGGCGGAGGTGATGGAGGAGCGCATGTCGCCCGTTCGCTCCTCTGCTCTGAGGATAACGCCGTCGTTGTTCCATGCGGTAATCTGGGCGATGTTGCGGTCATTGACATCCTTGGTGTCTTCGAAGGCGAGGTCGAGCCGCACTTCGTCGAGGTTGGAGAGGAAGCGCTGCAGCTTGCCCACCTTTTTGGCGATATAGGATTCCAATCCCTCGTTGACCTCAAAGTTCTTGTTTGTTATGCGTATTCTCATGCCGATGCTCCTTTCTTTCAGTTATTATGTCGGCTGAAAACGAGATAGAGGTAAGTGCCATCTATTCCCTGTTGGAAGGAGGTGCGTGTCGACGCCGGGGGATGGCCAATCTCCCCCCGTTGAGGTTGCCCGCCACGGCCACGGCGGCCATCATAAAGGCGATGGGGTTGAAGGTGGTGATGGCGAGAAAAAGAAAGGGGGCCACAGCGCCCAAACTGGAGATGAAGGCGTGTTTGACGGGCACGTTGTCGGCGATCTTGCCCGTGACAAAGCCCGCCACAATACAGCCGGCAAAGATGACGAGGATCATGAGGGGGGAGCCAAAATTCCTGTAGAATTCTGCTGTTCCCTTGTTCTGTGCCAGATAGGCTCCGCCGATAGAGGAGATCATGGTGATGATAAAGTTAAGGCCTATCCCGCCCAGCAGCGTCCACCAATTGATGCCCTCAAAGTTGAACAGGTCGCTAAACATGCGTGAACTCCCTTCCTTGCCCGGCTTTCCCCATTATCGGTGGAGGGGAAAGTAAAGAGGTACCACCCTGTTTGCTCTGTGGTACCTCTACTTAGCGCGCCCGGGGCGACTCGAACGCCCAACCTTCGGTTTCGTAGACCGCTCCTCTATCCGATTGAGGTACGGGCGCATATTCCTGTAACCGTATACCCATTCTAGCACACGGTTCGCGGGTAGACAAATTCCCCTGTGAACGCCAAGGGCGTTCATGTCTATACCAAGGCGGGGAGGCAGGGATTCGAACCCTGGGTAGGGTATAACCCCTACAACCACTTAGCAGGCGGCCCCGTTCGTCCACTCCGGCACCTCCCCGTAAAAGGTGACAACGTCTGTTGAAGCGGAGGGAGAGGGATTCGAACCCCCGGATCTTTCGATCAACGGTTTTCAAGACCGCCGCAATCGTCCACTCTGCCATCCCTCCAGAATGACATGCCCCTTAGGAAACATAGTATAACAGAAGGGGGAGCATCTGTCAATCAAGATCATGATGTTTTTGGGGGACGATTTGCCCTATCTTTCTCTGGTTTGACGGTCCATGAACTCGGCGACTAGAATACGTCCACTCGATAATGAGAAAGGGCAAAGGGAAACGCATGGGGAGAGAAGCAGGGTACCGCTGGCGTCGATACCTTATCAGGAGCCTGCTCGCCGTCTGGCTCGTCCTCCTTATGCTGCTGTCCTTTGGTGGGCTCCTTTTCCTGTACTATGGGGCCCGGTACAGCGAGCGCATCTATGAGGGGGTGAGCATCCAGGGGGTTGACGTTGGCGGCCTTTTGCCCGAGGAGGCCATGGATCTCCTGGAAGAACGGCTGAACAGGGACTCTCCGTATATCTGCTTGCATGCCACAGACCGAGAATGGACCCTTTCCAGCCGCCATCTGGGAGGGTACTGGGATCTGACAGCGGCCGTGGATGAGGCATGGGGCCTGGGACGCGAGGGAGTTTTCTACGAGGATATGAAAACGCGCCTCAGGCTTTTCTGGTGGGGATACCGTATCGTGCCGTCGTATCATGTGGAACCGGGGCCTGCTCTGCTGGCCCTGCGCCAGATCGCCAAGCAGGGAGGGCATCCCGCACAGCAGGCGCGCCTTCGCGTCGCCGGGCTTGAGGCGCACACGGACGCGCCGGAGACGGGGCGCGAACTGGATATCGAGACCACGCGGCAGCGCATCGAGGCGACGGTGCAGGAGGCCATGGGAACCTCTGCATGGGGAAGAGATTCTCGCCTGGCCGAATTGCTTCGCGATCAGGAGGCGTTGGCGGGCGACGTCATCATGGAGTCCGTCCGGGTGCCCCTGGCCTTTCAGGAGATCGTTCCTCCGCTGACGGACGTTGAGGGGGCGGAGGAAAAGGTGGGAACGCTTCTCAGTGGCCCCTTGATCTTGCATTTCGCTTTCCCCGAGCTTGCGGAAGAGGAAAGGTCCTATGTTGTACACAGGCGCTGGGCCGTGGACCGTGCCGTGCTGGCCTCGTGGCTGACATCCCATGCCGCTCCCACAGGGGAGAGCTTGTCCGTTCAGGTGACTGTTGACGGGGAAGAGATCGGCGCATTTCTTCAGTCCATCGCCGATGACATCGCCCGGCCTCCGCGAGAGGGACGCTATGACTATGATCCGGAGGCGCAGCGGCTCACAACCCGCGTCCCTCCACAGAATGGCTATGCGCTGGACATGGAGGCGGCGAAAGACCTGGTAGCTGAGGCCTGTCTGTCCTCTCAACGGGAGATCACCTTGCCGGTGCGCGTGATCCGCCCCCGGGTTGTCAAGGAAGACTTGGAAGAGATTCTTCCCCTGGAACTGATCAGCACGGGGCAGAGCAGTTTTGCAGGTTCCAAACCCGAGCGGCTACAGAATATCCGGGTGGCCACAGCACGCTTTCAGGGCGTGACGGTGCCCGCTCAGGCGACATTCTCCTTTCTGGATCACCTGGGGCCGGTCACGGTGGCCAATGGTTACAGCCAGTCGTGGGTGATCTATGGTGATCGTACGGTGTTGGGGCCTGGGGGCGGGGTCTGTCAAGTCAGCACCACCTGTTTTCGGGCCGCTTTTTGGGGTGGCTATCCCATATTGGAACGGCATCCCCACAGTTATCGGGTGAGCTGGTACGAGCCCCCGGTGGGGCTCGATGCTGCCGCCTTTCACCCTTCTGTGGATATGCGGTTCCGCAACGATACCGATACGCCCCTCCTCATCCTGACCGAGGTGGACGAGAGGGAAGCGTTGCTCTCTTTTTACCTTTATGGAGAAAAGGGAGGGCGCACCGTGCGCATGGAGGATCCCGTCACGGAGGATTCCGTGGAGCCGGGCGAGCCCGTTTTGGAAGAGGATCCCTCTCTACCTCCTGGAGAGCGCAGACAGGTCGAGCGCTCCCATGCAGGTGTGGATGTCACTGTGTATCGCATCATCGAAGAAGAGGGACAGGAGACCAAGGAAGAGTTCTTTAGTCGCTACAAGCCCTGGCCGGCGCGCTATCTGATCGGGCCGCGAGAGACGGAAGAGGAAAACGACGGGCAGGACTCGTAGAGCGAAAGTAGAGGGGGGATATGGCTTTACAACTGGGGCTTGTGGGATTGCCAAATGTGGGCAAGTCTACCCTGTTCAATGCCCTGACGGAAGCGGGTGCTACTGTTGCCAATTATCCATTCACTACCATCGAGCCCAACGTGGGCGTGGTCCCCGTGCCAGACGAGAGGCTGAGGCGCATCGGAGAGATCGTCCAGCCCGAACGCGTCACGCCCACCACCCTGCGAGTCGTGGATATCGCCGGCCTGGTGGAGGGGGCCAATCGGGGAGAAGGGCTGGGTAACCAGTTTCTCTCGCATATCCGCAACGTCGACGCCATCGCCATGGTGGTGCGCTGCTTTGGCGATGAAAATGTGGCACACGTGACGGAGGAGTTGGATCCTGCCGGGGATATCGAGACCATAGAATTGGAGCTGATCCTCGCGGATCTGGATATCCTGGAAAGGCGTGAGAAAGAAGTGAAACAGCAGGCCAGAACGCATCCTCAGGATTTTGTGGCAGAACTCGACACACTGGAGTATGTGAGCGATCAGTTACGGCAGGGAAAGATGATTCGCGACCTCGATCTTTTTTCCGAGCAGCGAGAACATCTGAGAGATATAGCCCTGTTGACGGACAAGCCGATCCTCTACGTGGCGAACGTCGATGAGCAGGCGTTACCTCATGGGGGAGCCCTTGCCGAACACGTAAAACAAAAGGCGGCAGAGAAGGGGACCGAGGCCATCGTCCTTTGCGCTGTCCTGGAGGCAGAGTTGGTCACCTGGCCGGAAGAAGAGGCCAGGGCCTATCTCGCCGAGTTTGGCATCGAGAGGGGCCTCAATCGCTTTATCCGGGCCGGCTATCGCCTCCTCGACTATATCACCTTTTTCACCACCACGGGCGGTCGCGAAGTCAGGGCATGGACGCTGCAGCGGGGGCAGACGGCGTTGGAGGCGGCGGGCAGGATC
>JAWLEV010000013.1:0-6025 GCA_041685915.1 Anaerolineae bacterium
GTAACTGCGGGCTATGCCATCTCATAGAGTTCAGTATGTATACGCTGGCGGACCTGAGAACGCAGTTGACCACGGGAGACCCCTAAATCCTCCAGTGCTCTCTGTACCGCCTCGATCATCGGGGTCGGCCCGCAGGCGAAAAAGGTGCACGTCCTGAGGTCATCACAGATTAGCCGGCGACTGAACATGTCTTGGTTGATGAACCCGCTCTCCCCCTCCCAGTCGTCCGGTGGCCTCTCCAGCATGTGAATCACCTCCAGGTTCAACCTCTCCTCCAGCGTCTGGAGTTCCTCCCGAAAGATGACCTCCTCCCAGGTGCGATTCCCATAGAAGAACTGGATCCGGCGGTCGTCGTTGCGGTCCGCCAGCGTGCGGAGCATGCTCATGATCGGCGCTGAGCCGATGCCTCCTGCGATGAATATCAGATCGGACTCTGCCTCGCCATAAAGATCGAACGTCCCAAAGGGCCCGTCAACAAAGACGCGTGTCCCGATGGGGGTGTCTCCGATGGTGGAGGTGAAATCGCCCAACTCCTTGATGGCGAAAGCCAGTTGCTCTGGGCGTTCCGCGCTCGAGGCGAACGAGAACGGATGCTCTTCGATGCGGAAGGGCGAGTGCCCGATGGATAGCCAGGCCACCTGACCGGCCGCGAACGAGAGTCCGTCGTGCCCCACCGGTTCGATCACCAGTGTCCAGGTCTTGCCCCGTTCCTTGATGACGTCGACCACCTCATATGGGCGTTGGAGAAGCGTCCACGGCTTGATCACGCGGATGTAGACGACCATCGTACCCCACAATGCGCCCAGCCCCAGGATCGCTCCGCGCTGCACCGGCACCGAGGTGTAAAAATTGACTTCCAGAGCATGATAGAGCCCGAATCCGATGACGCCAATCGAAAAGACGTCGTGAAGTAGCCTCCAGGTCTCATAATCAAGCCCCAGGGACATACGTCTCACGGAAGTGATGACCAGAACCAGGAGCAGGACCACGGAGGCCACCCCGGCCCGGGCCCGCCACGGCGCGGTGAACACGTTGAGCAACTGTAGCGTATCCGGATTGTTGATGAACAGCAGCACAGGATGGGCCAGAGCCATGGCAAAGCCCGCGATGGACAGACGGTGGTGGAAAAAGTACAGGGTGTCTATCGGAAACAGATTGTCAAAAAAGGGTGGCCGGGCGGAGATAGCGAACTGGATACCTATCAGGGTCAGGCCCATGAACCCCAGGGCCGACGTCAGCTCGCGCCAGAACGTTATCTCGCGCCAGGGCGGGATCTCGGCCGGAAGGGGGCCAAATAGGAGTATCAATAATGGCCCCAGTATCAGAACAAAGTAGATCAAGATCCAGAATACCTGTCTTGTCCTTCGTTGCATGCCGATCCCCCCTTCACCCGCTTCCATCGCTCTTGGTCCCTGCCGTCACCCAGGTTCCCGATTACCAGCCTTCACCTGTTGACGCCATGTCCGAGACGGATCCCATCAACCTCTCAGGACCCTGCGCCAAGTAGAGTAGTAGATATGCAAGAGCCTGTCAACCTCCTCCTGCTATCCCCTTTTGACAACTTACCTCCCAGGCAGTATGATCGTCACACTGACGAATCGACTCACCACTGCCAAGGAGCCGTCATGCACCAACGAGCCAACCACCGGTTGAGGCCCTGTACCGCCGCCTGCACCCACGGCCCGCTCGGCCGTGGCCGAGCAACCGTCGTCCCTGGCCCATCCGCCACAGCGGGGCCGCGAGGATATCTGGATGTTTGTTGCGGAGAAAAGGGGGTGGTGGGAGTGTGAGAAACAATATCACTTATGAGAGAGACGAAAGCTCAGCTCAGAATGCGACAAACCTGCAACACCGTCATTACTGTGGTACAATCCGCCGCATGCCTAGAAGACTCGTGTCATTGATTCTCGCATCGCTCGTCCTCCTCGGCGGTTGCCGGGGCGAGCCGGTCCCACCGACGCCTGCACCGACATCTACGAGCCAGGCAACGCCGTCGTCGCAGCCGACCACCACGGAGACACCTGTCCCAATCATGACGCCAGCCTCAACCACCACCGACACACCTGTCCCAACTACGACGCCGGCCTCAACTACCACCGATACATCTCGCCACCCCTCAAAGTACGAGGATGTCTTTGTCTACACTATTGAGGAGAGGGACAACCAGGGGCGCTCCTTGCTTCACGTGGCCTATCCCGTCACGGAGCAAGAGGCCATCAACGAGCGCATGGAAGGCATCGCCGAGGCCTTTATCGACGAGTTTCGCACCGTCGCCGCTGAGCAGGAAGCGGCCTACCAAAAGTACCTGCGCGAGACGGGCGAAGAGGCAGCCTCGTTCGCCACCCACTATGTGCAGCACTTTGACGTGGCCGTGGCCGATGCCGATCTGATCTCCGTCGCCGTCGAGCAGTACCGCTTTAGAGGAGGGACGACGGGCAGCACCGACGTAACCGGCTATCTGTTCGACCGCGAGGCAGGCGTCGAGCTGTCCCTTGAGGATCTCTTTGTGGAAGATACTTATCTGGAACGCCTATCCGCCCTGTCTCGTACGGAACTGGAGCAGGCGCTACAGGAGGAAATGCAGGAGTTCGATTTCGAGACCGAGTCCGCCCGTGAAGAGTGGTTGGCAGGAAGACGGTCCATGCTCGAAGATGGGACGAAACCGGACCCTGAGAACTTTGATGGCATCCTCTTTCTCGAGGACGGCACCCTTCGGATCATGTTCGACAGATACCAGGTCGCACCGGGCTCGGAGGGCATCGTCTCCGTGGATCTTGCCGCAAACGACATTGCCGATCTTCTGGTTCCCCAGATGCAGCACCTCTTGGGCGTCTCCCCCGAAGCGGCGGCCACGGCGGTGCCTTCCCCCACTAGCACCCCATCGACGACACCCGATGGGGGCGTGCAGAGCCGTGTAGACTGTACGGAGGTCGCTTGCGTCGCCCTCACGTTTGACGACGGCCCCTCTGTGTATACAGATCGTCTGCTGGATGTGCTGTGGTCCCATGAGGTCCCGGCAACTTTCTTCGTGCTCGGCCGGTCGGCCCGAATACAGCCCAAGACGGTCGCCCGTATGGCTCGAGAGGGTCACGAAATCGGCAACCATTCCTGGAGTCATCCGAACATGCAGGATCTGTCGGACACCGTGATCAGGGAGGAGATCTCCAAGACCAACAAACTGGTCGTCCAGATCTCCGGCGCGTCTCCAACTCACTTTCGGCCACCCTATGGCGCCTACGACGAGGGCGTGATAGATGCCGCCCGCATGCCCATCATCTTGTGGAGCCTTGATACCTTGGACTGGAAAGATCGCGACGCTGACCTCATAGCGGAGAGAATGGACCAGGCTTTAGCGGGAATGATCATCCTTGCCCACGACATCCACGATACCACGGTGGCTGCCATACCGACCGTTATCGAATCCCTCTCGAGCCGGGGCATTCACTTCGTGACGATGACCGATCTTGTGGGGCCGCCGGGTCTGGTGCCCGGTCAGGTCTACCACCACGGCCCTGCGCCAAGATAGGCGCGATCTCGGCCCTCAATTTCCTTAATCGGCTCAGCTTGCGAGGAGGGCGGCAATCTTCACCAAGAGGCAGTTCACACTCCTCACCGTCGCTTGCACGCCAGCTCCTTCCTCCCAAACTTATGATGCCATGTCCTGGCTTGAGCCTCGACTCGTTCGGACTGTCAATATACAAGCGTCTGCTTCGCCAACCCATCGCCGCGAGAGGTCCACGACGAAGGAAACGCTTCGTCGCTACCATACCTGCGTGGCCTGCGAACTCACATTGCCTCTCGTGCTTTGTTGGCATACAATATTCTCATACGGGATGGGACTTCTCTGATGCTCCGATAGCGAGACAGGAGGTGACAGGATGAAAAGGGCGACATTTTCCGAGGCCATGCGCCAAAAGTACCCCGAGTGGGTCGTGTTGATCGCCACCGTGGGCGAGGAGGACGTGCCGGACGTGATGCCCGCTGGCTGGGCCATGGTGGCCTCCCACAACCCGCCCATGTTCGCCATCGCCGTGGGCCACACCCGATACACCCATGAACTGATCCAAGAGCAAAAAGAGTTCGTCGTGGCCTTTCCCGGCCCCGGCCTGGAGGAGGCCATCGAATACACGGGCTCGTGCTCTGGAAGGGACGTGAGAGATAAGTTCGAGAGATCGGGATTGAGGGCCCTGGAGGCCGAACAGGTAAAACCTCCCTTGCTCGCGGGGTGTGTGGCGAACCTCGAATGCACCCTTGCCGGCACGCTGGAGGCCGGGGATCATACGATCTTTTTGGGGCGCGTGGTGGCCGCCCACGTGGACGAGGACGTCCCCGCCCGTCTCCTGAACTTTGATGGCACCTTCTCCATGGCCGTCCCGCGGGACCAATAGGACGGAAACCGGTGTTTGGAATGCTAACCTCGAAATCGATCCAACACTGGCGTGCTTGGGCAGGTTTCCGACGGTATCAGCATCTGATTGCCACGGTTGCTTTGCTTTTTCTCCTTATCCTGCCTACTGGATGTCAACCCAAAGCACGAGGGACTGACGCCGTAACCCCCTCTGTCAGTATCTCGCAGGTGGAACACGTGGACGAGTACCTGGCCACAAATGTAGGCACATCTTCCTTTGGGGGAGAGGTCTTTTGTGCTTCCGAGCCCCTGGATGCCGACCAGGGGGCGGGGGGCGAGATGTACCTGTGGGTCTATTGCATGGAGTATTATCCAGAGGAGGGGTCACTGGTGCGTGGATCGGGCGTCAGTGTACCGGTGGCCCTTCACATAGAGGAAAGGGACGGCCACTATGAGATCACCGACCATCGGCTCCCCCGAGATGGCGAGTACTATGGGCCGAATGTGCGGGATATCTTTCCCGAAAGCACCTGGTCCCAGATCATGCCCCAGACCGACGAGGAGAGGGAGCGATATAACGACCGCGCCAAAAGATTGGAAGAGGAGGCGGAAAGGCGAGCCAGGTCCCACTATGATATGGGCATGCCGTGATCGTCCCTGGCCTCTTGCTGTGCCTGACCGGCCATCCCCCAGACCCCTCAAGTTTAACCTGAGCTGAAAGGACGCACGCCCATGTATCGAACTATCGTATCTACCAAAGGAGACCGCCCTTGGCAGGGGATACCCGGCATCGAGCGCGCCGGCGACGGGCGATTGTGGTGCACCTTTTATAGCGGTGGCCCCAAGGAACCCCACCCGGACAACCACATTCTCCTCACCACCAGCGAGGACGAGGGACGCACCTGGTCGTCGCCAGAGATCGTCGTCGATCCACAGGGACCTGCACGGGCCTACGATCCCGCCCTGTGGCACGATCCCCAGGGGCGGCTGTGGCTCTTTTACAATCGGGCCCAGCGGGAGGCCGACGATTACAGCCTTTGGGCTCTGGTGACCGACGAATCCGACAGCGCCACCCCCCGCTGGGAGGGTCCCCGATCCATTGACCTGGACGTTCCCTTTGCTTTTCGCCTCAACAAGCCCATCGTCACCGCCGACGGCGACTGGCTGCTGCCGGTCACCTGGGCCCGGCGCGCCCCCGAGGGCTGGTTCCCCCGCCAGGATCAACTACAGGGCGTGGCCATCTCCTCCGACGCGGGCCAGACCTGGTCCCTGTATGGCGCCGTGGAGGCGCCCCCCTGGGCCCTGGAGAACATGATCGTGGAACGCCGCGATGGCTTCCTGTGGATGCTGATCCGCACGGGCGGCGGGGTGTTGTGGGAGAGTTATTCCCGCGACGGCGCCCGCACCTGGTCGCCGGGCGCCCCCACGCGAATCGTGAACCCTGGCACCCGCTTCTTTGTGCGCCGTCTCCGTTCGGGGCGCCTGCTGCTCATCAATACCCCCGATCCCGAGGAGAGGCGTACGCTGTACGCCTCGGTGAGCGCCTCGGCCGATGATTTGGGAGCAGAGCGGGGCCTACAATTGGACAATAGAGACAAGGTGTCCTATCCCGACGCCGTCCAGGCCCCCGACGGGACCATCTATGCCGTCCATGATTATGATCGCCGCGGCGCCGGC
>JAWLEV010000013.1:6125-41336 GCA_041685915.1 Anaerolineae bacterium
TCGTGCTGGCCTCGGGGTCGCCCCGCCGTCGGCGCCTGTTGTCCCTTTTGGGCCTCTCCTTCCAGACCACCGTGCCCGGCGTGGACGAGGAGCCCCGGCCGGGGGAGGCCCCCGAGGCGCTGGCACGACGCCTGAGCCTGCTCAAGGCCACTGCGGCCGCCCAGGAGCGTGCCGAGGGCGTCGTCGTCGCCGCCGATACCCTCGTGGTGTGCGATGGGGACGTCCTGGGCAAGCCCGCGGATACCGCGGAGGCGCGGGAGATGCTTTTGACCCTGCGCGACAGACAGCATACTGTGCTTTCCGGTGTCGCTTTGTACGACGCTGAAGAGCAGCGACATATCGTGCGGGTAGCGGAGACCCGTGTCTATATGCGCGATTATACGGAAGAGGAGATCCGCCGTTACGTGGCCAGCGGGGAGCCCATGGACAAGGCCGGCGCCTATGCCATCCAGGACCGAGACTTTTCGCCCGTGGCTCGCATCGAGGGCTGCTACACCAACGTCGTGGGCTTGCCCCTGTGTCATCTGTACTCTATGCTCTCCGCCTGGGAGGTCCATGTCCCCATCCGTCCCCCCACCTGTTGCCCCCGCGCCGTGGAGGCGGGCTGCCCCCTCGACGTGATGCATTCTTCCTCTCCGCCATTTCCCTGACGGGTTCTCTCTTTATTGACCCCTCTGTCAAAGCGTGGTACACTTTTTTACGTAAACGGAGGTGTGACGTGCGCGTTATTACGGGATCTGCCAAAGGCCATACGTTGCGGGCCGTTCCTGGCGAGGGGACGCGCCCCATTCTCGACCGTGTCAAGGAATCCCTTTTCAATATCCTGGGGCCCGAGGTGCGGGGCAAGACCTTTCTCGATCTGTATGCCGGCACGGGCAGCGTAGGGATCGAGGCCCTGAGCAGGGGGGCGGCCCATTGTGTGTTCGTGGATCTCGCCCGTAAGGCGATACAAACCATCCACCGCAACCTGGAGGCCACCGGGCTGACCGAGCGGGCCGAGGTTATCAAGGATGATGCCTTTCATTTTATACGCTCTGCCTCGGGGGAGCGACGTTTCGATTATATCTATGTCGCGCCGCCCCAGTATCGGGGTCTTTGGTCCGAGACCCTCTTGGCTCTGGATGATTGTTCCCTGCTCACGTCGCGGGGTACCGCCATCGTGCAACTGGACCCCAAAGAGGCCGAACCCCTTGCTTTGAATAATCTGTATCTTTTCGACAAGAGGGAATATGGCAATACCCTTCTGCTCTTCTTTGCTCCCGATACCGAGGATCAGGTATTGGAGGAGGAGACGCGGTGAAAAGGATCGACGTACACGTTGACGATATCGCCACGCTGCGCAAACCCCATCCCTGTGGCGGTTATAGGTGGCGGGTCACGCGCATCGGGGCCGATATCGGCCTCAAGTGCCTCACGTGCGGCCGTCACATCATGATGCCCCGGAGCAAATTCAACCGCCGTGCCAAAGAGGTGGTCTCGGGTGCCGATCTCTCGGAAGCCTGATCACCTCAGACCCTTACCCCATCTTTCTGGAGTGCCCCATGTATTCCCTGGATGATACAATCGCCGCTATCTCTACGCCCATAGGTCAGGGGGGCATAGGTATCGTGCGCATGAGTGGCGATGAGGCCCTGCCCATCGCCACCCGAATCTTTGTCCCGCAGCGCCCCTGGCAGGGGGAGCCTGCGTCCCATTACCTCCATTACGGACATATCGTGGATCCCGAGACGGAGAACGTGGTGGATGAGGTGCTTCTCTCCCATATGAAGGCACCCCGCACCTACACGCGCCAGGATATCGTGGAGATCAACGCCCATGGGGGCATCGTTCCCCTGCGAGAGATCCTCTCCCTTTGCCTGGATGGGGGAGCGCGCATGGCCCGCGAGGGCGAGTTCACCCTCCGCGCCTTTCTCAACGGGCGCATCGACCTGACCCAGGCAGAGGCCGTCGCGGACATCATCCGTGCCCGGACAGAGGCCTCCCTCCGCGTGGCCGTGAATCAGTTGAACGGCTCCCTTGCCAGTGAGGTGAAAGAGATTCGCGAGAAACTCATGCACGCCCTGGCCTATCTCGAGGCGGTCATCGATTTTCCCGAGGAGGATATCCCGCCCCAGGACGTGGAGGGCCCCCTGGAAGAGGCCGCCCGAGATCTGGAGGCTTTGCTTGAGGAGGCAAAGCGGGGTATCATCTATCGGCAGGGTATCCACGTTGCCATCGTGGGCAGGCCCAACGTGGGCAAGAGCAGCCTGCTCAACACTCTGCTGCGCACCGATCGTGCCATCGTGACGCCCATTCCCGGCACGACGCGCGATACCCTGGAGGAGACCGTCGATCTCGACGGCATCCCCTTTGTGCTGGTGGATACGGCGGGCATCGACGAGACCGACAACGTCATCGAGCAGCAGGGCATAGAACGCAGCCGCACGGCGGTGCAGCAGGCGGATATGGCCCTTTTGGTCGTGGATGGCAGCGAACAGGTTACGGAGGCGGATCGTCAGGTGGCTGCCCTCTGTGTGGACAAGCCCTCCATCGTGGTGGTGAACAAGGAGGACCTGCCCATAGTGTGCCGCTATCGGGATATCCTCCCCGATGCTCCCCACATCACCATCTCGGCGCTCAGGAGGACGGGTATATCCGAGTTGGAGGAACTTGTGGTGGATACCGTGCTGTCCGGGCGGATCGTCACCGGCGAGACCCCCGTGGCCAGTAACCCCCGGCATCGGGCCCTGTTCCGCCGCGCCCTGGAGAGCGTGAACCACGCCCAGGAGGCCGCGCGACGGGGATTGCCGGCCGATTTCCTGACCATCGATATCTCCGAGGCCGTGGATGCTCTGGGGCGGGTGACGGGGGAGACGGCCAGCGAGGAACTGTTGGAGAGCATCTTTAGCGATTTTTGTATCGGCAAATGAGGAGAAGGGCCCTTGAACCTGGCCATCGTCTGTTCCTGGTTGAACCAATATGGCGGCGCGGAGCGCGTCCTGGAGGTCATCCACGAAATGTATCCCCGGGCGCCCATCTATACCTCCATCTACCATCCCGACGCCCTTCCAGAGGCCTACCGCGAGTGGGACATCAGGCCCTCTGTTCTGAATAGGCTCCCCCTCCTTAGGCGTTCCCGCCAGTTCCTGTTGCCCCTGTATCCTTTGGGCTTTGAAAGCCTCGATCTGCGCGACTATGACGTCGTCCTCAGTGTCACCAGTGCTTTTGGACACGGGGTCATCACTACAGAGAACACGCGCCACGTCTGTTACTGCCTGACCCCCACCCGATTTCTGTGGAACTATCACGCTTACATCGAGCGCGAGGGGGTCGGGCGGCTGGGGCGCCTGGCGCTGATGCCCTTTCTCAAGAGCCTGCGCCAGTGGGACAGGCTGGCCGCCGATCGTGTGGACGAGTTCGTCGCCATCTCTCGCACGGTGCGCAGGCGTATAGGAAAATACTATCGGCGTGATGCCCAGATCATCTATCCCCCCGTGCGCATCGATACCTCCACGCCGCTGCAGAAGCCGGAGGACTATTTTTTGGTCGTCTCCCGGCTCGTGCCCTACAAGCGCATCGACATCGCCGTGCGGGCCTTTAATGCCCTGGGCCTGCCCCTGCGCATCATCGGTGACGGGCGGGATCGCCAGGCCCTGGAGGATATGGCCGAGGACAATGTGACGTTCCTGGGCTATGTGCCCGACGATGGGGAGGTGCGGGGACAGATGGCCCGCTGTAGGGCCCTGATATTCCCGGGCGAGGAGGACTTTGGCATCACCCCTCTGGAGGCCATCTCGGCCGGGAGGCCCGTCATCGCCTATGGGGCGGGTGGAGCGCTGGATACCATCGAGGAAGGGAAGACGGGGCTTTTCTTCCGTCGCCCCACCGCCGAGTCCCTTATGGAGGCGGTACACAGGCTATCAGAGTACGACTTTGATCCCCCATATCTGCGTCGTCGGGCTCAGCGGTATGGCGTCCCCAGATTCAAGGACGAACTCGCCCGGCTTTTGGAGGAAGGATAATTCGCCTTGATGTCCGGTGTCATATCATGAGGGCCGTCCCTTTTGGGACGGCCCTCGTCATTATACCCTTATTTGGTGGGGATCAGTATCGCTGCCACGTATTGTGGTAGAGTACATAGACGCCTCGGGTATTGCTCCAGATCATCTTTCCGCCCTCAAAGGGTTGCACGGAGCCATAGAAGCCTCGCTCCTCCGTCGTGGCCCAGCCCAGCTTGTTGCGCACGCCCGGATTCTCGCGCCAGACCTTGCCAAAGCCACGCTTGGGTTGGTAGTATCCCGAGGGTGGCACGATGGAGGGATCCGTCTCTGGCTCGCTCGTGCTCCAGGTGTCCCCATAGACCTCCCACGTGCCGTTGCTATAGATGACATAGATCTGCTTCGTGTCCTTTCGCCAGAACATATAACCATTCTGGAACTTTTGCTCGCCGGCCCAGACCGACTTTTCCGGTTCCGTCGGGCAACCCAGCTTTGATCTGACCTCGCTATGATTGTTCCAGACGTTGCCAAAACCCAGGACGGGTGTGATGTCACATTCGCTGGGTGGCGATGGTGGTTCGGCGCCATCCTTGCGGACGAACTTGACGGCGTCGAACCCCACAAAGCGCGTGCCATAGGTCTCGCCGGTGGCATCGCTCAAAAGGACGTACTCGTTGGAGCTGCCCCCAAAATAGTAGGTGCCGAGGCTCACCCACTTGTCATAGTATATGTTCTGATTTACGGTCCGCTCGCTCTGTTTGCCGTTGTGATAAATCTTGTAGCGGGCGCTCTTGCTGCCGTGGTAGCGGCTGGGGATATAGACGAACACCTCCCAGTTGCCGGGTGTGCTTATATGTGGGTACCATCTACCCCAGTTGTAGGCCTTGGTGCGGCTGTTCCAGGTCCAGTAGAGATGGCCCCGATAGCCCGTGCTGCGGCCATACCAGCTGCTCGCCGGTCCGCCCCAGACAAAGTTCGAGTCCCGGTTGTCGACGACGATGGTTTGTGGGTCCGGACTGGGCGTGGGGGCTTCTGACCAGCTCACCTTGCACACGGCCGTCCCCGTCTGCTCAAAGTACTCCACCTTGATCCGGTGGGTCCCCGCGCTTATGTGCTTGCTTGCCGTGTGGGTCGTGCGAGATTGGGGATACCATTTGTCGATGATGAGAGAATCATCGACCCAGACGCGCACCCCGTCGTCCACCGTGGCGGAAAAGGTGCGCGTGCCGCTCGTGTCAAAGTGCACATCCCGTGTCCAGCGGACGGAAAAGTGATCGCTTCCCACTCCCTCGGCGGGCGAACCATATCCCCAATCGAAATCGATGGCTGAATCTTCGCGCACCGTCGCTGGCGAATCTCCCAGCCGGGTGTTATCATAGTATTCTCCGCGCCACCTGTCCGCGGGTATGCTGTCGCCGGCCTCCCACCAGACTTTACAGACGGCCTTGCCCACATTCTCATAGTATTCTACGCGCACGTTGTGATACCCGGCGCTCAGATACTTGGTCTTGCTATAGGTGGTTACCGGCGTGTCGTGCCACTGATCGATGATCAGATCGCCATCCACCCATACGCGCACCCCGTCGTCCACCCTGGCGTAAAAGGTGTACGTCCCGGCGCCAAAATTGACAAAGTTTGTCCAGCGTACGGAGAATCGGTCTGCGTTGACCTCCCCAGCCGGAGCGCCGTCTCCCCAATCGAAATCGATGTTGCCATCGTCCCTGACCAGGGCGGGAGAATCCGATAGGTTAACGTTGTTATAGTATTCTCCCCGCCACGCTGGGGAAGGATCCGCTGAGACGCCAAGGGCGGGTGTCAGCAGACCGATCACGACCAGCACCGTTGCCAATACGATCTTGGGTAAAGCGCACACGATACGCTTCCCAGAATTTGCCCCCATCTTTTTCATTTCCATCCCCCTTTCGGTTCATGTTTCGGCACATCGCCGAGTGTACGATCTATGACTGAAAACTGCAAGCCCATCTTCTCCAGAGGACCGGTCCTCTATCGAATCCCTACTGTGGCTATCATAACACATTCCATTACGTTTCGCAACGGGTTTTCTTATTCTTCTATGGGTTCCACACGGATCAATTTCCCATCCTGGACCTGGGCGCGGAAGGTGCGCTCCCTTTTTGCGTCGCCAAAGTATACCCTATCCTCGGTCTCCCTTTCAGGCACCAGGCGCGCTTCCTCTTCCAACAGGCCCAGATTACCGATCTGATCCGCAACCTGGGGGGTGGCGACCAATTCATCCACAGCCTGCCCCTCCTGTAGGCGTCGCAGACACTCGTGGAGTATCGCATAGGGCGTGCGCTCGGTCATCTCCCAAAAGATCTGCGAGAGGGATGCGTCCGACGGCAGGTCCGATTCCCGCTCATAGGTTCCATCGCTACGACGCCAGGTGGCGGTCAGCCACCTGTGAGGGCACTGCTGACATTCCGCAAAGATCTGCTCCTCGGCCTCGTCGAGACCGAACGACGATCCCCGTACCCGCAGACGGTCCAGGCCGTCGTCTACGAACTGGATCTCTCCATCCGTGGCCACCCAATCTCGGCGTCCCTGAGGGGTCCAGAGAGGTCTCCAGGACCCATCCTCCTCTCGGTGCAGGAGCATGTAGGTCGGCTGTACGAAATCCGCTCGCTTCATACCAAAGATCACCCCCAGGTCATCGTCCTCTAGGCGCGCATCGATCACCAGATCGCCGTCGGCCACGAGATGGGCCTCTCCTGAATCGAGTAAATAGATGGAGGACCGCGGGAGTTGAGCCAGGAACAACTGATCCCCCAGGCGTTCGACGCGGGGCGCTACCTCATCGGTTGACCAGCCCGTCTTTTCCAGATGGGCACGGAGGTTGCGGGAAAGGGTTTCGTCGTCATCCTCTGCGTTGGCCGCCACGAATTCGGCCACCAGCTGGGCCATGGCCGTCCCTTCTCCCTCTACGTCCTCAAAGCGTCCCTGCCAACGATCGATGGTCACCTTGTCGGCGGATGCCTCGTTCGGGGATGTCATCCAGCCCAGGATTTCCCCCTCGGGGGGCAATGTCAGGAGACGGCGATCTCCGCCGTCGGGACGGATCATATAAAAGTGACTCTCTCCCTCGGTGCCCCGGTGATATCCCACGATATACTCTCCGTCGGGCGTCCAGTCCACGACGGTGGAGGAGAGGGACTTTTCCTCCATCACCTTTTCCGCCTTCATAGATGTGACGTCGAGGACCCAGAGCCCCAGTCCCTCGGTGCTATCGGCAAAGGAGGCGCCGTCCTGTAGCAGGTACGCCACATATTCGCCATCCGGTGACCATGTGTGGGAAACGCTGTGCGAGTCGGCAGGATGCTGCCACGTGCGTGGCTCGGTTTCCTCCGCTTCCTCCGCCTCTGCGGACAGGTTGTAGAGGGCCAGTTGTGCTCCCTGTTCGGGATCCAGGCGCTCGGTGAGCAGGTAGCGGCCGTCCGGAGAGGCCATCGCCTCTCCCTCTCCCTGGATGGCTACCGTTCTCTGACGCTCGCCGCTTTTGATGTCATAGTATTCCGCCTTTGTAAAGGCGGGATCGCCGCCCTGGGGAATCAACAGAACCTCTTCCGCTCTATCGTCATAGCGCAGCAGGTTGACGCCGCTCAGATCCTCCAGGCGCATCTCGCTGAGGATCTCGCCATCATGCCCCACTGTGCGCAGATCCACGCTTCGCGCAAAAGTCGGTGCTGTCTCGTCCTCCACGATGGCCGCATGCAGGAGGCGTTGGCCAGAAGTGCCCCACAATACGTGGGAATAAACGATCTCTCCTTGCAGTTCCACGTTGTGCATCTCGCCATGATTGAGATCGATGATATAGAGATTGCCCATGTCGGCGATGGCCAAAAACCCAAGGGTAAAATCCCAATCTTCTAGACGAGATATGTCGGCGATCTCGGTGGATTGCTGGCCGAAACGGTCGCCTCTGTATATTTTTCCGTCGTGGGCAAAGACGAGGCCCATCTGTTGGTCCTCGGATTCGGGCTCTGCCGACAAAGTGGTAGGGGACGGCGTCTTGGCCGGAGTGGGGCTTGTGGTGGGCTCCTGAGAGGCTGCCGTCGACGTGGGCGTGGTGGTGGGAGAAGGTTGGGGAGCACGTGGCGCCGAGGTTGGTGTGGGATAAAGCACGTCGGTCAATTGATCGACGCCGGCACATCCCACCAGACTTGACAGGGACCATATCAACAGTGCAAGAGCCAAATAGTGCCATTTTCCTCGCATCACTTGCTCCCCAATATAATCGACGTGTAACGAGTCCTTTTGATTGTATTGATCCGAATGCTTGACCATCCGAGTCTATACGCGAAAACCCGGCCTGTAAAGCCCGATAGGGAGGCCGCATCTCCTTTTTAGTTGTTCAACGCCTTTTTGCACGTAAAAGTTCCGCTAATTTGTCCCTTTCGGCATGTAATTTCTGACGAAGGATCGATTGGGATGCGCAGGATATGAGATCGGATTTTAAGGATGTGGGATCAGTTCTGTATGGTGATGGGCACCCGATGGGGTGGGGGGAAATTCCCCGTCACATCCACCACCGTCAACTTGAGACAGTAGGTGCCGTTGCCATGCGATTCGCTTACTACGGTCGTATCGAATGTCTGGAGCACGCCGCCGGTCACCTGAGATTTGACGATATCGTCGATGACATGCCAGGCCTCAGGATTCTCTCCCTGTCCCCATGCCACCTTGTAGAATTGGAAACGTTCGTGGTTGGCCGTTCCCTGTATAGTCAGCACGCCGGATACGGTTTCATAAGGCCGGGGTGACGTGATACATGTGTTGGGATCTGGGCAGGCTGGCGCCGGCTGAGGGGTGTCCGTGGAGGGTGGGGGCGTGTTAGTGGGCTCCTCTATGGGAGTGGAAGTTGGGCTCGGCCGGGAGATGGAAGTCCCGGTGGGCGTGATGGCGGGGGTTGGTGTATGGGTGGGGGCACTCGTGGGTATGGCCATGGTCATCGTCGGTGTCGGTTCCATCATCTCCTCTATGGCGACCGTGGGTACCACATAGTATTTGAGTGCCGTGATCACCACGACCAGGCCCAGCGCCATACCGATGTTGGACATGGCGCGTCCTTCTCTGTGTGTTGCCACTTCTTTTTCGATACTAAAGATGGTACTGGTCCGGGCGCTTCGTGCCAGGAGATACGAGCGTATGTGAAAAAGCAGCAACAGCGCACAGCCAGCATACAGCCAGATGATATATCTATCGACAAGGTTGAGTAAGAACCCGAGGATATTAAGCACCTTATTTTTTTCCGTTCCTCATATCACGCTAACCGCGCCACCACGCCCTCTATCAGGGATGCCAGAATGGGCGCCGTCTTTTCGCCAACCTCCAGCACCTCTTGGTGTGTGGTCTCTGTCGACGTCTCGCGGAGGGAATCGACGGCCACGTTACTAATGAGAGAGATGCCCAGGACGCGCATCCCCCCGTGCCTGGCCACCACCACTTCGGGAACGGTGGACATGCCCACCACATCGGCCCCCGTGCTGCGTAAAAAGCGGACTTCGGCCGGCGTCTCGAAACTGGGACCCGACACCATGACATAGATGCCCTCTTTCAGCGTCACTCCCTGTTCATCCGCCTCGCGCCGCAGCACGGCGAGCAGATTGGGGTCATAGGCCGATGACATGCTGGGGAAACGGGGCCCAAAGGTTTCGTCGTTTGGCCCCCGAAGAGGATGGTGGCCTGTCAACCCCGGCACGTTCAGGTGATCCTTGATGGCCATGAGATCCCCTGGCGCCCAGTCTGGCCGGAGGCTCCCTGCGGCGTTCGTCACGCACAACGTTTCCACGCCCAGTTGCTGCATGACGCGCACGGGGAATCCGATCTGCGCGGTGGAGTAGCCCTCGTAATAGTGTACGCGGCCCCGCATCATCAGGACCTGGGCGCCAGCCAGTGTCCCGATGACGAGTCGTCCCGAATGGCCCGCCACTGTGGACTGGGGAAAGTGGGGGATCTCATCGTAGGGGATGATATCCGGGTCCACGAGGCGCGCGGCCAGCGTCCCCAGCCCCGATCCCAGTATCAGCCCGATGGAAGGTTCATGATGTGTGTGTGCGCGCACATGCTCCGTGGCCTCGCACACCCGCTCGCGGGTCGTATCCATTCGCTTCTTTGCCTTGGTTTTACTGTCTGCTACTTGGCGCGCGGATGTGTTTCGTCGTAGACCTCTCGCAGGTTATCCTTGGTGTACACCTGAGTGGTGGAGACGTTGGCGTGTCCCAGGAGACCCTGCACCCTGCGTACGTCGGCGCCACCGTTCAGCAGGTGTGTGGCAAAGGAATGACGCAGCGTGTGGGGCGTCACGGAATCGTCCAGGCCCGCCTGTCTCACATATTTCTTGATAATCAGCCACAGACCCTGGCGCGTGAGGCGGTGCCCCCGGTGGTTCAGCAGCAGCGCGTCCTCATCCTCCTCCTCGTCCTGCAACAGTTTTGGGCGCCCCTCTTCGATATAGGATTGTAGGGCGTCCACGGCCCGAGGATACATGGGGATGACCCGTTCGCGATGTTCGTTCCTGGAGCTAACACAGTGCACGCAGCCGTTCTTTGTATCCACGTGCTCGACGTCCAGGGCTACCACTTCGCTCACGCGCATGCCCGTGGCGTAAAGCAACTCCAGGAGGGCGGCGTCGCGTACGCTGCGACATCCGGTTCCTTTTAGAGGGGCCTTGAGTAGCCTCTCCACCTCTTCCACCGATATGGAGGTGGGCAGGTACTTGCGAACCTTTGGAGAATCAAGGGTGGCACTGGGGTTCTCCTCCAAGAGGCCGTTGTTCGTGAGGTACCGGAAAAAGGATTTTGTCGCTGCTACCTTGCGGGCTACCGTGGAAGAGGCGTACTCGCGTTCGTTCTTGAGGACATCCACGTACCTGGCGAGGCACTTCTTGTCCACGTCGTTCCACGCCTCTACCTCTGTCCTTTCCTCCACAAAGTCCAGGAACTGGTTGAGGTCGTTGCGGTACGCCACGATGGTGTTGTCGGAATAGCCCTTTTCGACTTGTAAGGAATGAAGAAAGTCTTTGATCTGTTGTTGCATAATAGATTCTCCTCGTGTTCTTTATACTACCCAAGAGGACTGCATAATTTTACCACCACTTTTCATAAGGACAAAACGCCCTCTTGTCTGCTGTGGAATCTTTTCTTTGCTCTCACGCGTCAAGCCGCGTATACTCTTTTGGTATTTCAGAGACCCTTTGAGGAGGTATATGGCTCGCGTTATCAACGTCAGGAATCCCGGGAAGCTACGCCATCGGGCGCGTCGAACGATTGCCGAGATATTGCGTCGCCTCATGTCAAAGCCCGCCCTCGATACCCAGGCCCGCGATATGGCCGCTACCGTGGTCTTTTGCCTCAGGGATATCGCCAAGACCACAGAGGCTACCACTACAGCCTGGGAAAAGCGAAACTATTTTCTCAAGGCGGATCGCTTTCGCCTGCAATGGGAGTGGGTTATTCCCACGGCCGAGAATCTGAGTGATGTGATTATCAAAGGACGATGGGAATGCTTGCCTCGGGAACTGGCCGAACTGGCGCCCCACTTTTCCGATATTCGCGTTGCCAGGATGACGCGCGACCCTTCCACCTGGCAGGGCAACTATCGACGTCTGTTGGCACAGCATGACGAGCCCACCCAGGAAACCTAGCAAGAGCGTGTGGGTGGAAGAGATAAACCTCGAGTCTTTAGTTGATGGCGAGTTCTATTACGGGATTGCGTAGCGTTCCAAGCTCCTCGAAGGTGATCTCGATGATGTCTCCTTCTTGCAGGGAAAAAGCGTCCGGCGGTACGATCCCCGTCCCCGTCATGACAAACACGCCCTTGGGAAAGCTGTTGCAGCGTCCCAGGTAACTCACCAGGTCGCTGAGGGGGCGATGGATACTGGACGTGTGTGTCTCACCACAAAAGACCTGCTCGCCTTCTCTTTCGACGATACACTCTACAGCCTGATCCAGAGGATCCAGGTCCTTGGCCAGCCGCACAAAGGGGCCCAGAGCACAGCAGCGATCATAAACTTTGGCCTGTGGAAGATAGAGGGGATTCTCGCCCTCGATTTCCCGCGAACTCATGTCGTTTCCCACCGTGTATCCGATGACTTCCATCTGCGGCGTCGCCACCAGTACCATCTCGGCTTCGGGCACGTTCCATTGGGAATCTCCCCGAATGGCCACCGCCTCTTCTGGCCCCACCACGCGATGGGGCGTGCTCTTGAAAAAGATCTCGGGACGCGCCGCGTCGTACACGCGCCCATAGATGGTCGGCTCTCCCGATTCGCGCATGCGCGCCTCGCGACTCATCTCGTAGGTGACGCCGCAGGCCCACACCTCTTGCTCATCCAAGGGGGCTGCCAGTCGTATCCCGGTATCGTCCTGCAGTAGGTCTTCTGCTGTGGAGATGGGCTCCAGTTCGTCAGGCATCTGCTCCAGCGTGGAGAGCGCTTGATCCACATTCCCCGCAGCCGACGTGAGCCAGGCACACATATTCGTGTATTGGCGGCGACCCGAGGCAGTTAAATCATAGAGTTCGCTTTTGCAGATCAGGCCAAGATGCGGTGCTGCCTCACGTCTTCGAAAGCGACACAAAGAGAAATCGGGGACCACAATCCCTCCTTAGTAATTTTACAAGAAATCCTGTTGTCTCATAAACCGTCTACATTATATGTCGTTTGTGTCTGGGTGTCGAGTGCGGGATCGTGAGGATGTGGACGATGGGCTGTGGAGAGATCCGCGTTGCCCGCCGCCATAAACCCGATTGCGATGAGTATAAAAAGCGTGAACGTGTTCCCCACACGTTCACGCTGCCTCTGGCACGGTTGGCACAGGCATGACCCTACGCGGGAATTGCCTCTGTGGACAGGAACTGGGTGCGATAGAGCTCGGCATAGACACCGTCATGGGAGAGGAGTTCCTCGTGCGTTCCTCGTTCCACGATGCGGCCCTCGTCGATTACCAGGAGGGTGTCAGCCCGCTGCACGGTGGCCAGGCGGTGGGCGATGACGAGAGAAGTGCGCCCGGCCATGAGTTGCTGCAGTGCATCCTGTATCAGCGACTCTGTGTGCAGGTCGACGCTCGACGTCGCCTCGTCCAGTACCAGTATGTTCGGGGAGGCCAGGATGACCCTTGCCAGGCACACGAGTTGCCGCTGTCCCAGGGAGAGGTTTGTGGATCCCTCCAGTATCTTGGTGTCATAGCCTTGCGGCAGACGCGAGATAAAATCGTGCGCATTGGCCGCTTTGGCTGCCTCGATTATCTCCTGACGGTCGGCATCGAGATTTCCAAAGGCGATGTTGTAGGCCAGGCTCCCCTGGAAGAGAAAGGGTTCCTGGGGGACCACCCCCAACTGCTCGCGCAGAGAACTGATCTCGAGATCGCGAATGTCGATACCATCGATGCGGATGGAGCCGGAAGATACATCATAGAAACGCATCAGTAACTGGGCGATGGTGGTCTTGCCGGCGCCCGTGGGCCCCACCAAAGCGACGGTTCTACCCGGTTCTATCTCAAAGCTCACATCCTTGAGTACGGGGACGCCGGAGACATATTCAAAGTCCACCTCCTCAAAGGCCACATGCCCCTTTGGCGATGAGAGGGTGCGGGGCTCGGGCGGATCCTGGATTTCAGGTTCCTGTTTGAGGATGCCTATGATCCGCTCGCCGCCCGCCATGGCCGCCTGCCAGGTATTAAAAATCATGCTCAGGTCGAGTATGGGCTGGAACAGGCGCGACGTATAGGTTAAAAAGGCCACGATGACGCCCAGGGTCATCGTCCCATCCATCACCGCACGGCCGCCAAACCACAGGATGATCGCCGTGGCCGAGACGCTCAGGAGCTCCATGATGGGCGTAAAAAAGGAGGAGAGCATGGTGGCCTTTATCTGCGCATCGCGGTTTTCCTGATTCACCTCATCGAATTCCTCGCTGGTGCGATCCTCTTCGGAAAATGCCTGGATGACGCGCATGGCATCCAGATCCTCAGCCAGACGCCCGGTCAGTTCGCTGTTTTTTGCGCGCGTTTTGCGATAGGCCACGCGGGCCCGCTTGCCAAATTGCCAGGCCGCAATGCCCATGACGGGCAGGACGGTGAAGGTCAACAGGGCCAAGCGTGCGTTGATGATGATCATCACGGTGACGATGCTCACCAGGATCACCACATCGCTCAGCAGGGATATGATGCCCTGGGATAGCAGTTGGTTCACCACACCCACATCGCTGAGCATACGCGCGATGAGGGAGCCCGTATCGTGTTGGTCCAGATAACTCATAGAGAGCACCTGGTAGTGGCGGAATAGCCTCCCCCGCATGTCCCGCAGTACGTCGTTTCCCACCTCGCTCAGGACATAGCGCTGCCGCCATGTTACCAGGAAATCCGTCCCATAGGCTGCCAGGATGAACAACGCCATCCAGGTTAGTCCCATCAAGTCCTGATTGGCTATATAGTTGTCGATGGCCCTTTTGATCAGATAAGGCGTCAGCAGGGCGAGGCCCGAACTGACGAGCATGAGGGTTGCTCCCAGCGCGAGTTTTTTCTTGTGCGGCTCCAGAAACTGGAGCAACTCGCGGGTCAGATTCCAGTCGAATCCTCTTCCTTCTGTGTCCTTGTAGTGGTGACCATGTACGTGTGGGGTGCGAAATGATCCAGGACTGAAACTCATTCTTGTCCTCCCATAGGAGATGATTGGACACGCTGCTTCTCGGGTCTGAGCTGACGATAGTAGATCTCGGCATAGACTCCAGATTTTTGCAAAAGATCCTCGTGCCTTCCCTGGGCTATCAGTTTGCCGTCGTCGATGACGAGGATCTGATCCGCGTTACGTACTGTGGAGACACGCTGGGCGATGATGATCGACGTGCGATCCTTCATCAAGTTCTGCAACGCTTTCTGGATCTGCTGTTCGGTCTCTGTATCCACGCTGGAGGTGGCATCGTCGAGGATGAGGATGCGGGGATCGAGAAGCAGGGCCCGGGCGATGGCGATGCGCTGTCTCTGCCCACCAGACAATGTGACTCCTCGCTCACCTACCGGCGTGTCGTATCCCTCGGGAAAACTTTGGATAAAACCGTGCGCCGCGGCCGCTTTGGCTACCTCCTCGATCTGCTTCTGGGTCGCGTCCGGCTGGCCAAAGGCAATATTCTCACGTATGGTGCTGCCGAATAGCATCGTCTCCTGCAACACCATACCGATCTGGGAACGCAGGGATTCCAGCGTTACCTCGCGGATATCCGTGCCATCCACCTTGATGGCCCCTTCCGTGACGTCATAGAACCGTGGAATCAGGTTGATGATGGTACTCTTGCCCGATCCAGTGGGGCCGACGAGGGCCACCGATTCGCCCGGGGCGATGTGAAAGGAGATATTCGAGAGCACCTCGATATCCTCGGTATAAGAGAACGAGACGTCTTCGAAGGTGATGGTCCCTTCTACCGTTTCCATTTCTCGTGCATCGGGAGCTTCCTCGACCTCCGACTGGGCGTCGAGTATCTCAAAGGCCCGCTCCGCGGAGGCGCGCGATTCGCCCAACATGTTGGCGATAAACCCCATACGCCGCATGGGCCCCACCAGTTGTAGTACGTAACTGTTAAAGGCCACCAGTTCGCCCAGGGTTAGGACGCCACGCATCACCATCCGCCCTCCTACCCAGAGGATGATCACCGTGCCGATGCTGGCCAAAAAGACGATAAAGGGTCTGGAAAAGGCCCGTATGCGCGCCATATCCATGGAGATGTCATAGATGGTATCGTTCTCGGCACCGAAGCGTCTTATCTCGGCCGGCTCTTCGGCAAAGCCTCGTACTACACTTGCGCCCTCCAGATTTTGCTCCAGGCGCGACGTGAGTTCGCCCATCCTGTCCTGACGCTCGTGCCACATGGGATGGATCTGGCCGATAAAGCGATTTACCGTGATGCCGATAAAGGGCAGCGTGCTCATGGCCAGGGCCGCCAGCGCGGGTTGCATTCTAAAGAGTATCACCGTGGTCCCGACCATCAGCACTATGGAATCGACGAGGCGCAGAAACAGCCGCCCCGTGACGCGGCGCACGTGTCCCACGTCGCTGGTCACGCGGGATAGGAGCTGTCCGGCCTGGGTCCGATCGTGGTATCTGAAGGATAGGTCCTGTAGTTTGCGGTAGATCTCGTTGCGCATCTCGTAGGCGATACTTTGGGAGACGCGTTCGGTGAGGAACCTTTCGCCGAAACGAAAGACCCCCTGTATCAGGATGGTCAGTAGCAACAGGAGGATGGACTGTAGCAGCACCTCGACCTGTTGTTCGGCGATGCCCACATCGATTATGACGCGCGTGATCTGGGGGGTGATCAGGCGGATACCGTTGATTCCCAACATGCAGAGATAGGCCACTAGCTCGCTCAACCAGAACGAGCGCATATAACTCAGGATGCGTAGCATCGTTGTCATGAAAACGTCACCTCACGTCTAGTTCTGCTCGACCCCGGCGATCTCGGACAGGGTGGCGATGGCTTTGTCGATATGTTCCAGTTCCTCTACGGGCAGTTCCGGCAGCTTGACCCGCATGCGCCAGATGGTGCCCATGGGAGCCCGGGCGGCGATCTCGCGTCCTGCCTCGGTGGGATCGACGAGAACTTTGCGGTTATCCTTCTCACAGCGCCGCCGCCGTATATAGCCGTCACGTTCCATGCGTTCCAATAGCTTTGAGGTGCTGGCGTCGCTGATATAGAGGAGGTTGCTCATCTCGCCCACCGTACACGTTCCGACCCGTAGCAGATGGCGTAACACGGCGAGTTGCCGTCCAGAGATACCAAACTCTTTGCGAAGTTTGTGACCGTACCGATGTTGATAGCGGAGTAGGGAGAGGTATCGGTTTAGAATGGAGGTGCTCAATTCATCCGCTTTGCTCACAAAAAACTCCCGCCTATAATATTGGATGGACTAAAGGCTAGCATGCGAATGATTAGTATGCTAACTATTAGGACGCTAATTATTATACGTTTATCAAGGGGAATGTCAAGTCAAAATTGTGCCGGCACTTTTTTCGCCGGGAATGCCAGAACTCGGAAATCGAGGGTGGGGTGTACAGACGCGTAATCGTCGCTCTGAGGGGAGGCGAGCTTATTGAGGGCTGAGACGAAGACGACGCGACGGGCCTTTTTAACTGCCCTTGGTGCGGCCGTGGCTGGCGGCGCCGTGGCCGTGGGAGGGTATCATTATTGCGCCCATATGGAACCGCAGTCGCTGAGCGTGGAACGGGCGAGGGTCTCCCTGGAGAATCTGCCTCCTGCGTTGGAGGGATTGACGTTGGTACAGATGAGCGATTTTCACCTGTACCCCTTTACGAAAATCGATCTTGTACGCCGGGCGATCGACCTGACGAACGATCTTGGAGCGGATCTCGTGCTTCTCACGGGGGACTATGTTTTTGCAGAGCCGCAGGCGATCTTTGACTTGGCGCCAGCGCTCGCCGATCTGGAAGCGACGTTAGGGGTATTCTCTGTGTTGGGGAATCACGATCTTTGGACCGATGCGCGAATGATAGAGAGCGGTTTGGAGCGGGCGGGCATTCCTGTCCTGCTGAATCGGGGGATGGAACTCCAGGTTGGCGGACAACCCCTTTACGTGGCGGGTTTGGACGACGGATGGAGTGGACATCCCGATCTGGGCAGGGCCCTGGCCCATCGCTCTGGGGATGTGCCCACCATCCTCCTGATGCACGAGCCCGACTGGGCGGACGAGGTGTCCCGGGATGGGCGCGTTTCCCTGCAGCTCTCGGGGCATAGCCACGGTGGCCAGGTTCGCGTGCCAGGTATCGGGGCGCCCATCCTTCCGCGCTTTGGGCGAGAATACGATCAGGGATTGTATCGGGTGGGGGAAATGTGGCTTTATACCAACCGGGGGATTGGCGTGATCGCCCCGCCATTGCGCTTTCGGTGTCCCCCAGAGATCACAGAGATCACGCTGGTGAGGCAAAGTTGACGCCGCACCTTGTTTACAAATATCCATAGATACGCTAGAATACCGACGACGAGGTCGTTATTCGGAAGATGAGCACGTCATTGATGAACAGACTCTCTTTTTTATGTCCCCATGCACAAGAGGAGGCGGGCGATGAGTGATGATCTGTTGGGGAAGGTGCAGGGAGCTCAGAACAAGATGGAGAAACTGGTTTCTCGTATTCCTGGTTATAGGGGGTACAAGAAGAAGGAGCAGCGGCGGGAGGCCGACAAGCTCTTGCGCCTGGAGGTGGCGCGGCGATATGCGGAACAGTTGAGGCGTTTGGGAGAGGTGCAGTATACGTTAAGCGAGAGGGGGGAACTGACTTTATTGGCCTCCCTGGAGCGGGCGGCAAGCAAGTTGCAACTTCTCATCGATCGACTCAGGACGGCTGCCTATGGCTATGCGGGCCTCTTCGATGCTTTGAAGGTGGACGAGGATGTCCTGGACAGGTTGTACGATTTTGACTATGCCATGCTGGAAGGGGTGGAGGGTATCGCTGCTTCCATCGACGCCCTGGATCGAACGGTGGCGGAGGAGGGGGATATCTCGGCTCAGGCTGACGCGCTTTTAGAGCAGCTTACGGCGTTGAACGATACGTTCACCCGTCGACAGGACGTGATACTTGGGTAGGTGCAGCGTATAAGATAAGGTGTGGAGGAGGTGATCTCGTGGCCAGGATACTGGACGTCATAGAATATGCGGATATGGGCGATAAGGAAATTGTCCATCGCATCCCCGAACGTGGTGCGGGCGATTTTCGCATCGGCTCACAACTCATCGTTCGCGAAGGGCAGGCAGCCGTCTTCTTTCGTGATGGCAAGGCGTTGGATACTTTTGGACCGGGGCGGCATACCATCACCACCGCCAATATTCCCCTGCTGGTTGCCCTGGTACAAAAAGCATTCAGTGGCAATACGCCCTTTACGGCAGAGTGCTACTTTGTCAATACCCGGGACATTTTAGATATGCGTTGGGGGACGGCCCAGCCCATCAGCCTGCGGGACGATGTGTTGAGGATGGTGCGCCTGCGCGCCCACGGCACCTACAATATGCAGGTTACCGACCCACAGTTCTTTGTGGCCCAAATAGTTGGCAGTCGGGGATATTATACGACGGAGGACATTGGCAACTATTTGCGAAGCATGATCGTGAGCGACTTTACCGATCTGATGGGTGAGAACACAGAGTCCATCCTCGATCTGCCCGCCATGTTTGAAGAGATCTCGGCAGCCACGCGGGTCAGGTTGCAGGATGATTTCGCCTCCCTTGGCTTGACGCTCAAACGCCTGTATATTATGTCTGTGAGTCCCACCGAGGAGACGAGTAAGGCCATCGACGAGGCGGCCTCCATGGGCGCCATCGGAGATATGGATAGGTATCTCAAGTTCAAGTCGGCACGGGCCATCGGCGATGCTGCACAACAGGAGGGCGGTGCCGCTGGTGCAGCACAGGCGGGCCTTGGTCTGGGCGCCGGATTTGGGGCGGCCAGGGCGATTGCCGATGCATTGAGCAGTGGATCTATGTCGGAAAAGGATGCCCGTGAGGCTGTCGAGGCAGCCGACGATCCCATGGCCAAGCTGCAGATGCTCAAGGAGATGTTCGAGGCAGAGCTCATCACGGAAAGCGAATATGAGGCCAAAAGAAGCGAGATTCTGAAGCGCCTGTAACCTTTTGTGGGAAGGGTGCCCGCTAATTGTCTCGTATTTGCCATAAATAGATCTCTGATATAGTATCATAATGTATAGAGTTGGGAGAGGAGCCAACGTATGGAAGTGGTCTTGTTAAAAGACGTGAGCAGATTGGGTGAGGCCGGAGATGTCAGGGATGTGGCGCCCGGTTATGCGCGCAACTATTTGATTCCCAAGGGATTGGCAGCCGTAGCCACAGAGGCCATGCGTAAGCGTGTTCAGGAGCGTGCTGCTGCGGAGACGCGCCGTGAGGCCGAAGAAAAGGAGCATGCGGAAGAAAAGGCCGCCGATCTGGAAGGACTCGAGCTCCTCTTTACGCCCAGAGTGGGCGAGTCGGGCCGCTTGTATGGCTCCATCACCAAGCGAGATATCACAGAGCAGATCCAGGAAAAGACGGGAGAAGAGATCGACACACGCCAGGTTATGTTGGAAGATTCGATCAAGGAGGTTGGCGAGTACCAGGTGGAGATCGAATTGCATTCCGACGTGATGCAGGAGATCACGGTCGCTGTAGAAGCGCAAGAGGACTCGTGACCTCGTAAAAGATGATTTCTGCCAAAACTATACATAAGGAGAGCCAAAGACGACTTGACAAGACGATAGCACGGGTTATGCTACCTGGTGGCGTGTGAGTCGGATGCTCTCCAAGTTGGGAGCATCGGGCATATTGCGGATGTCCGATGCTTTGTGTATTGAATATCAAAGATGGAGATGGATGGATGTTCTCAAAAAAACGTTCTATTATTCTTTCCCTTCTAGTTATTGTCCTCGTCGTGACCTCGGGGTGCAGTATTTTTGCCTCCTCAGGAAAAGAGGAACCCACCCCCACGCCTATACCACCACCTCCCGAACCGGATAGATCCACCTATACGGTAAAGCGGGGGACCGTCGTCGACAGCCTCTCCTTTACAGGGCGCGTTGCGCCTGCCGTGGAGGAGGAACTTTACTTCCGTGAGGATGGTCGGGTTAAAGAGGTCTATGTTAAGCGCGATGACGTGGTAGAGGCGGGAGATTTGCTGGCGGAGCTGGAGAATGACGATTTGGTGCGCCAGTTGCGCCAGGCAGAGACCGAATTGGAAGTGGCACAGCTTGACCTCCAAGATGCACAGAGACAGCTGGACAATCGGCTCGAAAAGGCTAGGATCGATCTCGAGATACAGGAATTCGAGCTGGCTGATATGAGGGAATCATTGGATACCTTGGAATTGGACGTCAAACTGGCCGAGATCGAGTTGGAAAAAACCAAGGCGGGCCCCTCACCGGAGGAGGTCGCCGTCGCCCGTCACAATCTCGAGAAGGCCAAGAACTCGTTGTGGAGTGCCCAGATAAGTCGTGATAGTACCTGTGGGCAGACGAAAGGTGCCTCTTGTGATTCGGCACAGGCTGCGGTCAACCGTGCTGAGGAGGATGTGCGTATCGCCGAGATCCGCTTGCAGGAGCTTTTGGAGGGTCCGAGCGAAGAGGACATCACTGTTGCGGAGGTCAAGTATGAGAGGACCCTACAACAGAGACGAAAGCTAGAGCGGGATATCGCGGTCAAGGAGCGCCAAATTGCTCTGGCCAAGATGGAATTGGCAGAGTTGGAAGAGGAGGAAGAAGGAGGTCCCAAGTTGAGGCAGGCGGTGGAGCGGAATGAGCTGGCCGTGGAGCGACTGCAGGCCAGGGTAGCGGATACCCGCGTCGAAAGTCCCATCGATGGCAAGGTCTCCTCCGTTTCTGCCTATGAGGGCAGGACTGTCAACGCCTATCAGACGGTGTTTGTCGTGGCCGACGATACCGAACTGGAGGTCACGGCGGAGCCCATGAGCAGTCAGTTGGAGCGTCTGTCGGAAGGGCTTTCGGCCTCTCTCATCCTCTCCGACTATCCCGGGCAAGAGTTGCCCGCCGAGATCGTGCAGCTTCCCTATCCCTATGGTAGTGGTGGAGGTGCCGAGGTCGAAGAGGGCGATGATGATGATCGCACGCGTATCTCTTTCGATCCGCAGGATCTGGACATCGGACCGGGGGATCTGGTCAAGGTGATCGTGACCCTGGAGGAAAAAGAGGATGCTCTGTGGTTGCCGCCCGCTGCTATCCGCACCTTCTCTGGGCGCAAGTTCGCGGTCGTCGAGGAGGAGGGGCGTCAGCGGCGTGTCGACGTGACGCTGGGCATCGAGAGCAGCGATCGGGTGGAGATCGAGGAGGGCCTTGAAGAAGGCCAGGTCGTGGTGGGACAGTGAGCGGGAGGGAGTCAAAGTAGATGAATTTCCTTTCTGTCATTCTCGTCGCGGCTAAACGATTGTGGAATAACAAGGGGCTCACCATCTGTTCCATCGTAGGGCTGATCACGGCCGTGGCCCTGATCAGCAGCATCCCCCTCTATACGGATGCCGCGAACTATAAGGTTTTACGCGAAGAACTGGCGGGCGAAGAGTTATCAGGCGAAGGGCAGGGCTTGCAATCGCGCCCGCCCTTTGCCTTTATGTACCGCTATATCGGGGCCTGGCACGGGGCCGTGGAGACTGGGGACTTTGATCCCGTTGACGAGTATATAACAAGGTCTGTTCCTGGTATCATTGATCTGCCCGTGGAAACCAGTACCCGCTATGTCAAGACGGATAACTTTAGCCTATTCCCCGCCTCAGAGGCAGAGTATATCGGCATACGGCAGCCTCTGGGATGGGTGAATGTGGGATTTGTCCAGGATATCCAGGAACATGTACATATCCTGGAGGGTAGTTTCCCTTCTCCTGCTACTTCTGATGCCGAGACGATGGATGTGATGATCAGCCAGGCCTTTGTGGAGGAGACGGGCCTGCAGGTGGGCGAGCGATGTGTGATCTTTAAGCGCGCTGCCGAGGAGCAAGAGGACTCTCGTTCTTCGCAGCTCCGCGTGCGCATTGCGGGAGTTTGGGCACCAAAGGATCAACAGAATGATTTCTGGTTCTATAATCCCCAATCCCTGGATAATTCTTTCCTGGTGCCCGAGGAGACCTTTCGCTCCCACATCGCCCCGGCGGCGGAAAACGAGGTCTATGCCGCCATCTGGTATATCGTGTTCAATGGGGACAAGGTGCGGACCGACGATGTCCCCGGTCTGTTGGGGCGCATAAACTATGCCACAACGCGGGTCAGTACGCTTTTGCCCAATACTACCCTGGATATATCTCCCTTTGATGCATTACAAAATTATCGCTGGACAACCTTTGTCATGACCATCTTGCTCTATGTCTTTTCCATTCCCATCCTGTTGCTGGTGTTGTATTTTATAAGCATGATCTCGGGGTTGGTGGTGGAAAGGCAGCGGGGCGAGATATCTATCCTCAAAAGTCGCGGGGCAGGAGATTTTCAGATCATCGGGATATATGCCCTTGAGGGCCTGATGATCGGCCTCGTGGGGCTGGCAGTGGGGCTCTTGATCGGGCGCCAATTGGCCCTCGTGATGGGCAATACGGTCTCTTTCCTCTCCTTTGGGCAAAGGCGACCGTTGCCGGTGATGATAACGCCCCGTGCCATTCGTCTGGCCGCGTTGGGTGTGGCCGTCGCCCTGTTGGCCAGTCTGACGCCGGCCATGCAGGCGGCTCGCCTGACCATCGTTACCTACAAGCGTGAGCGCGCCCGGGCCATGGAAAAGCCGTTCTGGCAGCGATTCTTTATCGATTTTCTTCTGCTTATTCCTGCGGGATACGGCTACTATGTGTTGAATACCCGAGGAACCATCAGTTTCCTGGGAGCGGGTGGGGGAGGCGATCCGTTTAATGATCCCCTGCTTTTCCTGGTTCCGGCCCTTACCATCTTTGCCGTCTCGTTGCTGATCATCCGCTTCTTCCCCCTCATTATGGAGTTGTTTGCCTGGTTGACGAGCCAGATGTCCAGGGCTATCTCCATCGTGTTGGCGCTGCGGCAGCTGGCCCGGGTGTCCAGGCAGTATATAGGGGCGTTGCTTCTGCTGATACTCACCCTGAGTCTGGCCACCTTTACGGCTTCCATGGCCCGTACGCTGGACCAGAGCCTGATAGATCGCATGTATTACAGGTACGGGGCGGATTATTTCCTCTCCGAATCTGGAGAGTCTCCTGAAGGGGAGGAGGATGTTACGCCTGAGGAGGCCGAGGAGACCGACCAGGGATGGACCTTTGTCCCCGTGTCAGAGCATTTAAAGGTGCCGGGTATCAATGCGGCCACGCGCGTCGGTTCCTATCCGGCTTCTACCAAGATCGGTGGCTCATCTGCCAGTGGGACCTTTTACGGTATCGACCGCCTGGAATTTCCAGAGGTAGGATTCTTTAGGGAGGACTTTGCCCATAACACGTTGGGAGGGTTGATGAACCGCCTGGCCCTGGATAGATCGGCGATCCTTGTAACCCCCAGATTCCTCAGCCGCTACTCTCTAGATGTCGGTGATCGCGTAGAGGTCACGGTGTCGGTGTGGGGGGCGCGAAAGAATATCAGGTTCATCATCGCTGATACGATCGAGTATTTCCCCACCTACTATCCCGAGGAGGATAACGAGTTCCTCTTTGTGGGGAATCTGGACTATGTGTTCGAGCAGATGGGTGGGGTTTTTCCCTATGATGTGTGGATCAGGACGGATCCCGAGGTGGATCCTCAAGAGATCAGCAGGGAATTGAGGAACTATGACATCAATGTGGTTGGCATCCGAGGGAGCCGTGAGGCTATAAATAAGGAGCAGTCACGTCCCGAGCGTACAGGAGTGTTCGGTATCCTCTCGGTCGGGTTTATGGCTGCTGCTATCCTGACGGTACTGGGCTTCCTCCTTCATTCTTTCATCTCTTTCAGGCAGAGGTTTATCGAGTTTGGCGTGTTACGCGCCATTGGACTATCTGTGGGACAGATGATCGGTTTCCTGGGGTTCGAGCAGTTACTGCTCATCGCCTCGGGTATCACTGCGGGTACGGGATTGGGGGTTTGGGTTAGCAGGTTGTTCATTCCCTTCCTGCAGGTTGGCGCTGAAAAGTACGCCGATATCCCGCCCTTTGTCGTCCTGATCGCCTGGGATGACATATTCAAGATCTATATGGTCTTTGGTGTGATGTTGGTGGGAGCGATTGCGGGAATGATATGGTTCTTGTTACATCTTAGAATATTCGAAGCAGTGAAGCTAGGGGAGGCGGTCTAGTATGGCATCTAATGGCCCCATGATCCTCTGCGACGGCCTGGTCAAGATATATAAAGTACAGGATCTGGAGGTGGTGGCACTTCAGGGGCTGGACCTTATGGTGGACCGTGCTGAGTTCATGGCCATCATCGGTCCAAGCGGGAGTGGCAAGTCGACACTGATGAACATCCTGGGAGGACTCGATAGTCCCTCTGCAGGCAGGGCTGTAGTGGATGGACAGGATCTGCTCAAATTGTCCTCCTTTGCCCTGACGCGGTACAGGCGCCGCAAGGTCGGTTTCGTATGGCAGCAGCCCTCGCGAAACCTTATCCCGTACCTGAGCGTGGAAGAGAACGTAGAGTTGCCCATGATCATGGCGGGTATATCCTATAGCGAGCGCAAAGAATGGACCCGAGAACTTTTAGACTCCGTTGGGCTGTGGGATCGTCGTCACCACACGCTGCGTCAGTTGTCGGGTGGCGAGCAACAGCGGACGGCCATCGGGGTGGCCCTGGCCAACAAGCCGGTGTTACTCCTGGCGGACGAGCCCACTGGCGAGGTGGACACGGATACGGCACAGACCATCTTGGAAACGCTGCGCTACCTGAACCAGGAATACAATCTGACGATCATCACGGTGACCCATGATCCCCGTATTTCTGATGAGGTGGATCGTGTGGTGACTATTCGTGACGGCAGGACGAGCAGCGAGCGAGTGCGTCGGCTGCGTGCGGAGCGAGAGGCCGAGGCCGGTGATGGAGAAGGCGAGGGCGAGGAAGAGGTTGTTGAAGAAGAGGTGTCCTATCACGATTATGTGGTGGTGGACTATGCGGGGCGCCTCCAGATCCCGCGCCAATATCTGGAAGAATTAGGAATTTCTGATCGTGCCGAGGTCGAGTTGGCCGAGGATGGGGTGCTGGTAAAGCCCGTTGCAGGCTTGGAAGAAGAGTCTGCGCAGGCCTCGCGTCAGGCAGAACTGGCGGAGACCTGGGAGCCCCAGGTGGAGTCCAAAAATTGGCGGGTACGCCTGAGCGATGCGCGTGAGGGCATCAAGAATATGTTTACAGGGAACGGCGAAAATTGATCTGGATTTTACGATGGACTGGTGACAGTGACAGAAAATAATGGCGATCTGGTTGTGAAAAGTGAAGGTGTGACGCGCGTCTACAACGTGGATCACAGTGTAGAAGTGCATGCGCTGCGTGGCGCCAATTTCAAAGTCTTCAAGGGCGAATTCGTTGGTCTGATGGGACGCTCGGGGTCCGGCAAGACGACGCTGCTGAACATCGTCGGTGGCCTGGATCATCCCACAGAGGGTGATGTGATGGTCCTGGGAGAGGATATCACGGATCTCTCCGATCAGGAGCTTACCAAGATTCGCAGACATAATATAGGTTTCGTCTTTCAGTCCTTTGCTCTGATGCCTACCATGTCTGCCTTTGAGAATGTGGAGCTTCCCTTGCGCATGATCGGGATGAAGCGGCGTGAGCGGCGGCAGCGGGCCATGGAGTGTTTGGAGCTGGTGGGTCTGACCCGCTGGGCACAGCATCGCCCCCAAGAGATGTCGGGGGGACAGCAGCAGCGGGTGGCCATCGCCCGGGCATTGGTGAACCGTGCCGAACTCGTCCTGGCAGATGAGCCCACCGGCGAGCTGGATAGCGTGACGGGACGCGGTATCATAGAGCTTTTCCAGAATATCGTGGAATACGAGGGCGTCACCATGGTCATGGCCTCCCATGATCCCACTGTCCAGGAATACGTCGATTATACCTATCATATGTCCGATGGGCAGATCATGAACGAGCGGTAAGGAAAAGAACTCGCGTATTCTGAGGGCATCTTCCAATAGGGGGATGCCCTTTTTGTTTTGGGAGAGGGCCACTTGCCGAAAAGTCCGACCAAGATTATTATTCCTTTGTGATCGTTGGTATTCGCTGATTCCTGGATGGATAAAGGAGTCAACATGGCCTATCTCATGGGTATAGATGTGGGGACGACGGGCACCAAGGTGTTGCTCATCGACGAGCAGGGCGACGTTGTAGGCAGCGCCATCGAGGAGTATCCCATGTACACTCCCTATCCGCGATGGGCGGAGCAGGATCCGGAGGATTGGTGGGACGCGGCGTGCGAGGCGATACGCCGCGTCCTGAGCGACCCCGACCTGGACCCCGAGGAGATCGAGGGGGTGGGATTGACGGGACAGATGCATGGTATGGTGATGCTGGATGCTGAGGGCGAGGTGTTAAGGCCCTGTATCATGTGGAATGATCAGCGCACGGCCGCTCAGTGCGAGTGGATCATGGATACGGTGGGCCGCGATCGCTTCCTGGAGTTGACGCTGAATCGAGCGCTGCCGGGCTTTACGGCACCCAAGATCATCTGGACGCGGGAGAACGAGCCAGAGATATACGCTCAGGCGGCCAAGATACTCTTGCCCAAAGATTATCTGCGCTATCGTCTGACCGGCGTATACGCCACAGAGGTGTCGGGAGCATCCGGTACGGCTCTTCTTAATGTATCCGAGCGCGCGTGGAGCGAAAAAGTGCTGGAAAAGTTGGGTATTCCGAGGGATTGGATGCCTCAATGCGTGGAATCGACCGAGATCACGGGTGAGATAAGCGCCGAGGCCGCCGAGAAGACCGGTCTGCCGGCGGGCGTGCCCGTTGTGGGGGGGGCGGGCGATCAGGCCGCCAGCGCCGTGGGTACGGGCATCGTGGAGCCCGGGCTCGTGTCCGTGACCTTGGGTACGTCGGGCGTGGTCTTTGCCTATGCTGAGGAACCGAGCCTCGATCCCGAGGGACGGTTACATACCTTCTGCCATGCCGTTCCTGACAAGTGGCACGTCATGGGCGTTACTCTGTCGGCAGGAGGCTCCCTCCGCTGGTTCCGCGATGCCCTGGGATACGCGGAACAGGATATCGCCATCCTCAGCGACGTGGATCCCTACGAGATTCTGACGGCGGAGGCGGCCAATGCCCCAGTCGGCTGTGAGGGGCTTCTGTTCCTGCCCTATCTGACGGGCGAGCGTACGCCCTATGCGGATCCCAACGCGCGGGGTACCTTTTTCGGCCTTACCCTACGTCACGACAAGCGGCATATGGTGCGGGCCGTGTTGGAGGGCGTGGCCTACAGCCTGCGCGATTGCATCGAACTGTTCCACGATCTGAATATCCCCATCCAGCAGGTGCGCGCCGTGGGGGGCGGGGCGCGGAGCGTCGTGTGGTGTCAGATCATCTCCGATGTATTTGGTATAGAGCTGGCGACCGTCAACATCACCGACAGCACGGCCTATGGCGCAGCGCTTCTCGCCGGCGTGGGCACCGACATCTATGCTTCTGTGCCCGAGGCGTGCGCGGAGACGGTACGCATCATGGACCGCACACAGCCCATCGTGGAGAACCAGGATATCTACAATGAATACTATGCCGTATATCGGTCCCTTTATGATGCCCTGAAACCCGCTTTCGATGACGTTGCTGCTATAGATTAGGAGGTTGACGAACAATGCAGAGATTTCCTTCGCGCCGCTCCGTGGTGATGGGATTTGGTGGAGCCGTGGCCACGAGCCAGTCTCTGGCCGCCCAGGCGGGCCTGCGTATGTTGCTTCGGGGCGGCAATGCCGTGGATGCCGCCGTGGCTACGGCCGCGACGTTGAATGTGGTGGAACCCATGAGCACAGGGATGGGGGGCGATGCCTTTGTTCTCGTGTATTGGGCCAAGGAGCGCAAGGTGTACGCTCTCAATGCCAGCGGACGGGCCCCTTATGCGGCGACCGTGGAGGCCTTTGAACGGCGGGGACTGGATGGTATCCCTCTGCGGGGGATGCTACCCGTGACGGTTCCAGGCGCCGCGGCGGGCTGGGCCGACGTGTTGGAGCGGTTCGGCAGTTTCGGACTGGACACCGTCCTGGAGCCGGCCATCACCTACGCTGAGGAAGGATTTCCCGTCTCCGAGCGTATCGCCGACTCGTGGAAGGGTGCCGAGGAGATATTGCGCGAGACCCCTGAGGCCAGTGACGCCTTCTTGCTCGATGGCAAAGCCCCCCGTGCGGGACAGCGCTTTCGCAACCCCGATCTGGGACGCAGCTTGCGTCTTCTGGCCGAGGATGGGCCCGCTGCGTTCTACAAGGGCCCCATCGCCGAGGCCATCGTCGCCACCTCGGAAAAGTACGATGGCCTTGTGACGGCGCGGGATCTGGGGGACCATACCTCCACGTGGGTGGATCCTATATCCAGCCTATATCACGGCTACCGCGTGCACGAGTGCCCCCCGAACGGCCAGGGCATCGCCGCGCTCATCGCTCTGAATATCCTGAGCGGCTACGATATAGATGACCTGGAGTACGCATCGGCCGACGCTTTCCACCTCAAGATGGAGGCCATCAAACTGGCCATGACCGATGCGAGTCGCTATGTGGCCGATCCCGAGATGGCCGACGTGCCGGTGGAAGGCTTGCTTTCCGACCAATATGCGGAAACCAGGCGAGGGCTCGTGCACAAAGAGCGGGCCATACAGGCGCCGCAGGCGGGCATGCCGCCTCATAATCCCGACACCGTTTACCTTTGTGCCGCCGATGCTGAGGGCAACGCCGTCTCCTTTATCAACAGCCTGTATATGGGATTTGGCTCCGGTATCGTTGCCGAGGGGACGGGCATCGCGCTGCAGAATCGAGGCAATCTCTTTGCGCTGGATCCCGAGCATCTCAACTGTATCGCGCCTCACAAGCGTCCCTATCACACCATCATCCCCTGTATGGTCACCAAGGACGACGATCTGGCCATCTGCTTTGGCGTGATGGGAGGCTTTATGCAGCCCCAGGGACACGTGCAGGTATTGAACAACATGGTGTGCCACGGCATGGATCCCCAGCGTGCGTTGGACGCACCGCGCTTCAACTTTCAGGGCGCAAATCGTTTTCTCATCGAGCCCTCTCTGCCCGATGAGGTGTACGAGGGATTGCGGAGCCGGGGGCACGAGTTGCAAAAAGGTTGGGGAGGTAACTTTGGTGGTGGGCAGGTCATCCGGGTGGACCCGGAGAGCGGTGCGCTGCTGGCCGGATCCGAGCCGCGCAAGGATGGCTGTGCCGTCGCCTTCTGATCGCTTCATAGTTTACTTGTGATCCTAAGGAGACTTCCGAAGTCTTCAATCAGACATGCCAGTCCATTGACCTACTCTCAGAAGCATCCTCTTGACTGGGGAATGGCACTGAGGCAGATTTCGGAAGTCTATTGCGATCAAATTGCGGAATTAACTCTGGATCGACTGTTCTTGGAGGAGAACATCTTATGCCCAAAACGGTACGTGTCGGAATCATCGGAGCAGGAGGTATTGCGCGTCATGCTCACATCCCCGGTTATCAAGCCCAGGAAGACGTGGAACTCGCGGCCATATGCGATATCGTGCCCGGAAAGGCGGCCAAGGTGGCCGCCGCGAATGACATCCCCAATGCTTACAACAGTTGCGAGGAGATGCTAGAGGAAGAGGAGCTGGATGCCGTCTCTGTCTGCACGCCCAACTTTGCCCATAAGGAGGCGACCCTCATGGCACTGGAGGCGGGACTGCACGTCCTGTGTGAAAAGCCCATCGCCATGAATGTGCAGGAAGGGCGGGAGATGGTCGAGGCGGCACGAAAGCGCGATCTGGTGTTACAGATCGGACTCCACATGCGCTTCACCCCCGAAGCTCAGACGCTGAAGGGGTTCGTGGAGGCTGGCGAACTGGGCGACGTCTACTATGGCGAGGCTACCTACATGCGGCGACGGGGCATCCCGGGCTGGGGCGTCTTTACCCAAAAAAAGTTTCAGGGGGGCGGTGCCCTCATCGATATCGGTGTGCATACCCTCGATCAGACCATGTGGCTTATGGGTAATCCCAAGCCGGTGGCTGTCTCGGGGATGGTCTACGATATGTTTGGCAAACGTAGCGATATGGCCAATGTCTGGGGTGCCTGGGATCCAGAGACGTTCGATGTGGACGATACGAGCGTGGCCTTGATCCGCTTTGAGGATGATGCGACCCTCATCCTCAGGGCCTGCTGGGCGGCCCATATCGGGCAGAACCAGAGCGAGATGCGTATCTTGGGTACAGAGGGCGGGGCGTCGATGGAGCCGCTGCGTATCTTCAAAGATGTGCACGAGACCATGGTGGACATCGCGCCCAGCGGCCTTCCTCAAGTGGAACCCCATACCGAAGAGATCGCCCACTTTATCGAGTGTGTGCGGGGCGAGGCGGAATGTCTCGTCGTGCCCGAGCAGGTCCTGGACGTGCAGGCCGTCATCGACGCCATCTACAAATCAGCAGAGGAGAAACGCGAAGTCCTTTTGGAGGAACTCGACGACTGATCCGAACACAGGATAGAGGAGCCCTGCCGTTCCATCGTGGCAAAAGATATCACATGAGGAATGGGGGCGGTCAGATATAGCCATGGCCTCTTTGCGCGTCTGTACGGCGAAAGAGATAGGCTTTCGCTTTCCCAATCACTACGATTGTTCGCTATCTCTCATTCCGCCCTTTGTCAAATCCGTCACTCTGGCCCCCATGGTCTATGGGTTATGCGGGGGGATGTGCTATGCGGCCCTGGACCACTATCACGCTGGACTGGCCGTTCCCGACCGGACGACGGTGCCCCGCCCTGGCGACGCCCTGTACCGCTATCTCTGGAAGCGACAGTTGGATAGTTTCCAACTGCCCACGGGGCCTCTGCGCATACTGGGATGGATGTTCAGGCAGGATGAGGCGGTGGCTCGATCCACCATCCAAGGCGAATTCCCCAAACTGCAGAATAGCATCGCCCGGCTACAGCTCCCCGTCCTGCTGATGATCTATGCCACATCCTGGGAAGATCCTACACGGAACCACCAGGTGGTGGCCGTAGGATACGATCTGGATGAGGCCACGCGGCAGGCGACCATCTTTCTCTATGATCCCAACTATCCGGGCAAGGAACCGACGTTACATCTGGACCTGCGGTCTCCGTCTGGTGTCTTTACGCAGTCCACGGGCGAGACGCCGCGTGGGTTCTTTTTACAGGACTATCGACCCAAGATAAACGGCCTCCAGGATCTCTAGTATCCTGGAGGCCTTTGGCCTACCTCAACCCCTGACGGCCACCTCTATCTCCTTCCCGTCCAGTTCTAGCGTTCTTTGCGCGTCCCAGGGCTCGCCATCGTCCTCGGTGAGCAGGGTGCGGCAAAGGGTCTCCTGGCGCAGGTAATCCTCAAAGTCCGCCACGGCTTTGGTTAGCTCCCGATCCAGGTCGAAAAGCCCCACCGTGATGCGGTCATCGAGGTTATAGTCGACCTCTTGGCGCAGGATCTGTATGTGGCGCACGATATCCCGCACCCACCCCTCGGCCCGGAGTCTATCGCTGAGGACCGTCTCTATGGCCACCGTGATGCCATGCTCAGAGGCGACGGAAAGGCCCTCGGCGGCCTCCACGTTCACCGTGACCTCTTCAGGGGCCAGATCGATCGTCTCGCCATCCACCTCCAAGGATATGGGCAGGCGGGCCCGCAGGCGCTTGACCAGGGGTTCCGCCTCCGCCTCGGCCAGGGCGGCGCGGATCTTGGGAAATTTGGCACCGTATTGGGGGCCCAGGATGCTGCCGTCGGCCACCAGCTCATAGTCGACCAACGCGCTCTCTTCCTCAACACGCTCCAGCGACTTGACGTTGAGCTCGTCGGCCACGATCTCCACCAGTTCCGGCGAGAGGTGGTGAGGAACGTCCTCGGCATATACCAGCGCTTTGGCCAGGGGCTGGCGCACCTTGATGCCCGCGCTATTGCGGGCTGCCAGGCCCAGGCTGGCCACGTCGCGGGCAAAGCCCATCTCGGTGATCAGCATCTCGTCGATGGCAGACGTGTCTGCCATTGGCCAGTCGGTGTGGTGTACGCTCTCATAGGCCTCGGGCTGTACGGCACGCACCAGATTCTGGTAGGCCGCCTCGGTGACAAACGGCGTCAAGGGCGCCAAAAGCCGCATAAAGCGAACCAGCACATAGTAGAGCGTGGCGTAGGCCGTCTCCTTGTCCGCGTCCCGCTCGCTCTTCCAGAAGCGACGGCGGCTGCGGCGCACGTACCAGTTGCTCAGGTCGTCCAGAAAGGCTTCGATGGCCATGGTCGCGGTGTAGGAATCCGAGTTCTCCAACCGCTCGGTACATTCCGCAGCTACCTGGTTGATGCGTCCCACGATCCAGCGGTCCAGGGGGTTGTCGCTCTGTGGGGCGTTTCCCTCGGGATTGCCGGGATCGAATTCCTCCTGGGAGGGGGCCCAGTCATCCAGTCTGGCATAAGTGGCAAAGAATTTGTAGACGTTCCACAGGGGGATCAGAAACTGGCGGCGCACCTGGTCGGCCCGATGGTAGCCAAAGAGCAGGTTGTTTTCCGGCTTGTGGGCGCAGTAGAGCCAGCGCATGACGTCCACACCCATCTCGTCCGCCGCCTCGTTGAACTCGATCATGTTGCCCCAACTCTTGTGCATGGGGCGCCCATCCTCGGCCAGCAGCAGAGCGTAACTGAAATTCTCTAAAAAGGGCGGGCTGTTATCCAGCACGGCGGCCATGGCCAGCATGCTGTAGAACCAGTTGCGGAACTGGCCGGGGAATGACTCGCTTATCCAGTCGGCCGGGTACCACTTTTTCCAGTATTCGCGATCCGAGCGGTAGCGCAGGGTGCTGAAACTGACGATGCCCGCGTCGAGCCAGGGATTTCCCACGTCGGGGATGCGGCTCATCTCGCCGCCGCACTCGGGGCAGGCGATCTTGACGGCGTCGATGTGGGGCCGATGGGGCGAGTGTCCCTCGAAATCGTCCCAGCCCTCGATGGCCCGTTCCTCCAGTTCCACCTCGTCGCCGATCACCTCATAGTGCCCGCACTCTGCGCATTCCCATATGGGCAGCGCAAGCCCCCAGTAGCGCTTTTTGCTGATCATCCAGTCGTCCATGTTACGCAGCCAGTCCAGTTCGCGGTCCAGCCCAAAGGAGGGGATCCAGCGAATCTGCTTTGTGATGTCCATCATACGGTAACGGAGGTCGTCCATGTCGATGAACCACTCGTCCACCAGCCGGAAGACCAACTCCGTCTTGCAGCGCCAACAGATGGGATAGCGGTGGGTGTAATCCTGCACATGGTAGAGCAGCCCCTTTTCCCGCAGATCATTAAAGATGGGGGAGGCCACGTCGGAAACGTGCTCGCCGCCCAGCCAGCCCATCTCGGAAGCAAAGACGCCCTCCTCGTCCAGAGGGGCGATCAGGGGGAGATTGTGCTCTTGCCCCAACTCAAAGTCCTCGGCGCCGCAGCCGGGGGCGATGTGCACGATGCCCGTGCCCTCTTCCTCGCCGACCTCGTCCCACAGGATGACGCGATGGGCCTCGGCTACCGTCTCGTCCACGTCGCGGATGAGTTGTCTCAGATGAGTATAGCCGCCGGGATTATGGGCCACGTCGAGATCGTCAAAGGGGCCGTCGTACGTCCAGCCCTCCATCTCGCTGCCCTCCAGTTCGTCGAGGATCTCGTACTCGCCTTCCAGGATGTCCGTGGCCCCCTTGGAAAGATAGAGGATCTGGTCGCCCTGTCGTACTTTGACGTAGGTGAGATCGGATCCCACGGCGGCGGCCACGTTGCTGGTCAGGGTCCAGGGCGTGGTGGTCCAGACCAGGAGCGATTCGTTCTCCCGTCCCCGCAGGGGAAAGCGCAGGGTGACGGCAGGATGGGTCAGTTCCTCATAGCCGTCGGTGACGATCTCGTGCTGGCTGATACCCGTGGCGCAGCGGGGGCACCAGGGCATAACGTCGACGCCGCGATAAAGCCAGCCCTTGTCGTGGCACTTTTTCAAAAAGCGCCAGATCATATAGTTGTTCTCATCGGAGAAGGTAAAATAACTGCCCCCCAGTTCAGGCATGCCCAGGCGCCCCACGATGCCCTCCACCGTGTCCGTGACCGGGCCCTCCGGGCCCTGGATGCTGATCATCTGGGAGGGATCTTTCTCCAGAGCATCGGCCAACCAGCGTAGGCGCTCGGTGTTGTTCCAGTCCATCCAGTATCCCAGGCGGATCGACTGCTCCGTCTGCTGGGCCGCGCAGCGCAGCACGCGCTCCTTGCACTTGCGGACGAAACGATCCAGGCCATAGTCCTCGATATCCCGCTTGGACTCAAAGCCCAGTTCCTTTTCCACCTCCACTTCCACCCACAGCCCCTGGCAGTCAAAACCGTTCTGGTAGCGGAGTTCTCGCCCGCGCATGGTCCAATAGCGGTTAAAGAGGTCCTTGTAGGTGCGACCCCATCCATGGTGCACGCCCATGGGATTGTTGGCCGTTATGGGGCCGTCGATAAAGGACCAGGGCGGTTGCCCCCTGTGCAGTGTGCGCATCTTCTCAAAGGCGTTGCTATCCTCCCAGAAACGCAAGAGTTCCTTTTCCTGGGCTACAAAATCCACATCTGTGGGTACGTCCTTGAAAGTCATCCATCTCCTCCTAC
>JAWLEV010000092.1:0-10286 GCA_041685915.1 Anaerolineae bacterium
CTCGTTCAGTCGTTCTTTTGCCAGGGAAAAGAACTCTTGGGTAAAGAATCTGTTCGTCTGCAAGTCCGATGGCTCCATGATGCCGACAAAGATAAGATCATATTTTTTCGCCGTCGTTTTGAGCAGCAGGCGGCCGTCCGCGTGTTCTATCTTTACCCTTTTATCGTTTAACTCGGATTCTGTCAAGGGGGTGGGGAATTCGCTAAAGAGGGAGAGAAGCAGGGGATCGAGTTCTGCATATTGGATCGTCTCTATCGACGGGTGTTTCAAGGCCTCGTTTATCATACCGCCCGCCCCGCCGCTCAAGATCAGGATTTCTGCGGGCTCTGGATGGGCGAGAAGGGGCAGATGAACAAATTCCTCGACAAAGGGTATATCCGGAATGGGAGTTATAATCGTTGGGCGCCCATCCAAAAAGTAGATGTACTGCCCCTCGTTTTCAATGACACAGATATTACCGTATCGAGAGTTCTCGTAATGAACGACGTTGAGGTTCTCCCATTGTATCTGGACCGAATGGCGATGAAGGTCGTCGGCCCGGCTGGCGAACAGCAAATATGCGGAAAAGAGGGTGAGCACACACAGGATCGCCAGGAGTGTTTTTTGAAACAGTCCCCTTCTCCAACGGGGGGCGAGCAGGACAAGGCAGGCGATAAAGTTCAATATGGCAAGTCCGATGGAGGCTTGGAAGGCGTTAAAGTAAGGAACGAGAAGGTAGGTGCTGGCGATACCGCCGACGATGGTGCCCACGGTCTCGTACACGTAAACTCTGCCGGCAGCGGATGCGTCCTGGCTGGAAAAGAGGGCATAGATCTGGCAACTAAAGGTGAACAGCGCGCCATGAAGTACGCTTACCGGCAAGAGTATGAGGAAAGAGGCGTAGAACACGGGCAGCAGTCCGATACTCTCGCCGATGGACACGCGGATCATGCGCCTCAGAATGCGGGTCAGGAAAATGGAGGTGACCAGGGATGTGGCAAAGAGGGCGGTGAGCAGGGTGAAGGATGCAATTTTGTCCTTTGCTCTCTCAGCCATCCTGCCGGGGAAGAAACATCCCAGGGCCTCAAGGACGAGCCAGTTGGCAAGAATGATGCCGATGCCGAGTTCGTTGCTCGAGAAGACGATCAAAAGTTCCCGCAGGAGGAGTATCTCAGCAACCAGCCCGCTGAATCCCATGACCACTATGGCTACACAAATCCGTCTTCTCATTGAGGTGGGTCTTATGTGCGGCAGGTTATTCATGGGTGGCTGTCGTCACCGGTTCACTCGGCATATCTCTCAAAAAGGCTGTCTATCCAGGCGCGATTTCGCGCCACGCTCCTGCTGGACCTCCTTTGCTATGGGGGTATGGGCCTTTTGATCTGGGCAAAGGGGGCGGAGATAGAGTGGCGTGAAGAGGTCGTCACCGCCCACGTCAAAGGTATGGAAGGTAATCAAGAGGCCGCACGGATATAGGATATCCCAGGGGAGGATACCGAAAACTTATGCCGCGCCCGGCCCCTCGAGCAGCACCTTGATGACGTTCTCCGGGTGCTCGGTCATATTCTGGAACGCCTCTGGTGCCCGAGCCAGAGGGTGGATGTGGGTGATGATCCTTTCAAAGGGCCAACGTTTCTCAGCCAGCCACTCCAGGGCAGCCTCGAAATCTTTTGCGGTGTAGATCTGGGATCCCACGACCTGGAGTTCCTGTAGCGTCACCTGGAGTAGGTCGACGGGCGCCTGCTTTAGGAAAAGGGCCGTGACGACGATGCGCCCGCCCCTTTGAGCGAGGGCCATGGCCTGCTCCAGGACGGGGGGCGCGCCGCTGGCCAAAACGATGGTCTCGAATTTCGCCGGGTAGGCTTCTAGCAGGGCCTGAGAAAGATCCTCGCGGCGTGCGCTCCACACGTCGTCTATGCCCATGCCTTTTGCCACGTCCAATTTCTGGTCATAGAGGTCCGTGAGGGCCACCACCTCCGCACCGACGATTGTGGCCGCCAGGGCCGTGAGCAGGCCGATGGTACCCCCGCCCAGCACCAGGACGCGGCTGCCGGGACATACGTTGCCCTGGGCCACGGAATGGGCGGCCACGGCCAGGGGTTCGGCCAGGCAACCCAGACGCAGGCTGGTATTCTCTCCCAGCTTGTAGGTGATCTCGGCGTCGGCGCGGAAATACTCGGCCATGGTGCCGACCCAATCTCCCGTGCCCGGTACGGCCTTGTTCACGCAGAGGTTGGGTAGCCCCTTCTGACAATAGACACAGTGACCGCAGGAGAGGGCGGGCATGACGGTCACGCGATCTCCAAGGGCAAAGGCGTCCACATCGGATCCCATCGCCGCCACCGTCCCCGATACCTCATGTCCCAGTACCACGGGGGGCTCGCGAAAGGGGTGCCGGCCGTGAAAGGCATGCATATCCGAGCCACAGATGCCCGCATAGGCCACCTTGATCAGGACGTCGTTTGTCCTCAGACGTGGTGCTTCGTGCTCCACCACGGCGACGCGCCCGGTCCCTTGTAACATAACTGCCTTCATCATATCCTCCTCTCTTGCTTCACTCCGTACCGCTCCCAATGCAGGACGTCCTCCAAAGATCGCTTTTCCTTGCTGGGCCACTCTACCGGGACGCCGATGGGGATGAGGGTGAGGAGCCGCTTCCCCTCGGGAACGCCCAGCAACGTCTTGAACTCTTGCTCGTGGGGCAGAGTGTAGCCCTCAAGCCAGCAAGAGCCGTATCCCAGAGCGGTGCTGGCGATGAGCATATTCTCTATGGCCGCCGATCCGTCTTCCAGCCACCACCGCGAGGAAGGGTCCATGACCACGGCGATGATGGCCCCGGCCTGTTCCACCCAACTAGCAGCCACCTTCAACGCTTCTATTGTTTTCCGCTCGGTGATCACAACAAAGTCCCAGGGCTGTCGATTGCTGCCCGAGGCAGCCAGCCTACCGGCATCCACGATGGTCTCCAAATCCTCGCGAGGAATCGCCTCCCCCGTGTATTTGCGTACACTTCTCCGCTTTCGAATCGCCTCCAGGGCCTCCATCTCTTACCTCCCATCTCCAGTGGTGTCCATCTCCCGGTAGAGGAACCATCCGCCCTTGCGACTCCCCGTCCTCCCCGGCGCCCGATCGTAGTATAGGTCAAAGATGCGCCCGGCATCGGTGCGCACCCGATAATAGTCCCGTCCCACGCCCCACGAGCCGCGTCGCGAGGCCGTTGCCGCGTGCTCGGCCCGCATATTGTGTGCCATGTGATCCCGACGGCCGTAATCGTGCCACTCGCGCTGTACCTCCAAAATACGGTGGGTCGTGCCACGCCAGATAAACGCGTCGGGGCAGCCCGGCTTCTTTTCCAGGGCTGGCGCCTCATCGAAGGCGACCGTAATCGGTTCGCTGATAAAGCGGAGGGGTTTCATCTCTCCCACACATTGTCTGCTATCAAAAACAGGGGGCAGCCCCACCAACGATACACGCTTAGGTATCGCTCTGGAAACAGGCCCTCCTCGCCAGAATGTGAACGAAGAGAACACCGAATCTGATATCTCTTCCAGAAAGCGAAAGGATTCTCAAAGCGTCACGAGTCGCTCTTGGGAATGTACTGGCGAATCTTGCGCGCCAGGTTGGGTATGGGCATGCTCTGGAGCCACACATCGCCCGGTCCTTCCAGGGTGGCGAGAAAGAACCCCTCGCCGGCAAAGAGGGCATTGGTCAGGCCTCGCACCGAACGGATATCATAATCCACGGTGGGTTCGTAGACGGCGATATGTCCCGGATCCACGTCCATGCGTTCCCCGCTTGCCAGGCTATAGTCGCGCACGTCGCCCGCGATCTCCAAAAAGACGGTGCCCGGGCCGGTGACCTTTTGCAGGATAAAGCCCTCGCCGCCGAAAAGGCCCGATCCCAGGCGCTTGCGAAAGTGCATCTCCATATCAACGCTCTCTTCTGCCGCCATAAAGGCGTCCCGCTGGCAGATCAGGCTCTGGCCCGCCTCCAGTTCAAAGACCAGGATGCGCCCCGGTGCCTCCGGGGTAAAGGTCACCATGCCCGGTCCCCCCTGAGCTCTGTAACTGGTCATGAACAGAGATTCGCCCGATAGTTTTCTCCCCAGACCCTTGAGCAAGCCCCCACGGGTGTTCGTGTCCATCTCTATCTGCCCCGTCATCCAGGCCATGCCTCCGCTCTCCGTGAAGACGGACTCTCCCGACTCCAGGTAAACGTCCACCGAGGGTAGAACTGACCCTGTGATCTCGTATCTCATCGCTTCTTCCTTTCCTTATCCTCATGGTCAAGATAGTCAAAACCCATAGGCACCATTATAGCACCAACGACCACCTTCTCCTATCTCAGATCAGTGGTCATCATAACGTGTGGTCAAAAGCGCATAGATCCGTTTCGCCCGTTTGGGACCGATACCATACACCCGACGCAGTTCCTTTTCCTCGGCATTAAAGAGAGTGCGCAGCGTGCCGAATTCTTGTAGTAGTGCGTCAGCCATCTCGGGGCCGATGCCCGGCAGATCCTCTACCAGATAGCGCTTCTGTAATCTGGAGGACGTGCTGCGCCGCGCATGGTGGTGGGATACCTCGTAGCCCAGCCCCTCCTGTTCGTGGCGGGCCATGGTGGCCAGATAGGCTGCCGAGTCCTCGGCGTTCTCTGTGCGCAAGAGGGAGATATCCTCCAGTACGACGAGATAGGAGAGGGCGCCGCGGATGGCGTTGGGATGCACGTTCGAGGCCTCGTACAGCGTCGGTCCCTCCAGTAAAAAGATCACCACCTCATAGGTCGCCTTCAATATTTCCACCTGGGTGAATAGACGCCGGTCGATGATGGACGAGGCCAAGTCCGCCGCCGATTTGCGCTCCACGGCCACGCGGGAACTCAATACATAGTCGGCCACCTCGAGTTGCTGCACTTCGGTCCGAACGCCCAGTTCCTTTAGAAGGTCGGGCAGGCCGCTGGCCATCTCTCGTTGATCGACCTGGATGACGACGCCGGTGTTCCCCTGTCCCATGCGGGCGGTCCCCCTCTAAGAGTCCTCTTCCTCATGTTCATGGTCGCCGTCGCGCATGGATGGGGGAAAGGCGTCCGTCGCCCTCTCAAAGCGCTTCAGGGTTCTGTCCAGGTCCGATGCCATCTCCAGCAGATAGCGTTCCAGGGCCGACCGTACAGCGTCCACGAAATCTTGGAAACGCTCGTTCCGGCGCCCCTCTTCCTCCCATGCAAAGTCACTCAGCGGGCCATCGATCATGGCCGTCCGTACAGCATGACTCAGTTCCAGTTGTACCCCGCCCTGTGCGGGGCGGTTGAAAAAGAGGGCCGGGTCGTGGGGCGCCACCACCTTGGAGAGACTTTTCGTCTCCCATCCTGCCTCTTTCAGGGTCTCCTGGAGGATCGCTCGCAGCCGCCGGTTTCGCCCTCCCAGAAGCACGGCCTCTTCCTCTCCGCCTACGCCCTCGAGGCTCAGGGCCGCCTGTCCGCGCTGGAAAAGGGCGCGCAGGCGCATCTCGTCATAGCGTGATGGGGGAACCCGCAGCGTCTCGTTCCCCTGAGGGCGCAGTCCTCGAAGGATATAGAGGTTATGCTCGCCCTCGGCGATAGCCGTGGCCAATTCGCCCGTCAGCGGCTCGATGCCGCCGCCGTGAATGGCGGTGACGGTCACTTTTCCGCCACGGTCCACGACCGTCAGATCATAGTCGACGCCCTTTTCCGTGTTCAGGACGAGATCGGAGAAATCACGGTATGGTCTTGTCACGAGATACAACTCCCTGGATCGAATCCATCAATGGCATTTTTCGTCGCACAGGCGAATACTGCATTTTTCCGGTGGAACCCGAGTTGCAGCAGATCGGGCCAATCTCTGTACGGGAACGAGAAGGTGCCCGATCAGATATAGGCCATGGAGCCATCGGGTTTGATGGAGAAGCCCCGATGCCAGGGCTTGTAGGGATGCTGGGCATAGTATTCCTCGTTCAGTTCGATACCAAATCCCGGCCTGTCGGGCAACTGTAGATAGCCGTCCACCATCTCATAGGGCTTCTGCACCAGATCCTTGCGCGGCGACGCGGTGTCCAGATGGTATTCCAGGATCAAAAAGGTGGGTGCCGTGGCCGAAAACTGGGCGTTGACGGCCGTGGCCAGGGGCCCCATGGGATTGTGCGGTGCCACGGTGACGTACTCGGCCTCAGCCAGGGCGGCGATTTTTTTCATCTCCGTGACGCCGCCACAGCAGCAGATGTCGGGCTGGATGATATCCACACCCTCCACCCTGAGCAGGTCGCGGAACTCCCACTTGGTGTAGAGCATCTCGCCGGTGGCGATGGGCACGCGGGACTTGGCGCGCACCGAGGCCATGGCCTCCACGTTCTCGGGCCGCAGGGGCTCCTCCACGAACATGGGGCGGAAGGGGGCCACCACGTTGCACAGTTCCACGGCCTTGGAGGGCTCAAGTATCTTGGCGTGGGGATCGAGACCGATCTCCATCTCGTCTCCTAGGGCGTCGCGGAGGACGGTCATCTTTTCCTCCACCCGCTGCAGAACCTGGGGCCAGGTCAGTTCCTGCATATCGGGCGGCAGCGGGTTGGTCTTGATGGCTGCAAAACCGTGCTCGTCCCGCAATCGCAGTGCCCCTTCCGCCGTCTCCTCGGGGGTGCGTCCCCCCGGATTCTGATAGACCTGGATGCGCTCCCGACACTTGCCCCCCAAAAGTTGATATACGGGCGTATCCAGGGCCTTGCCCTTGATGTCCCACAGGGCGTGGTCGATGCCGCTGATGGCCGAGTTCACCACCGATCCCCCAGGAAAGCGGGAACCGATATAGAGCTTCTGCCAGATACCCTCGATATCCATGGGGTCCATGCCCACCAACCAGTCCGCAAAATAGTCGATGGTCTCTGCCGTGGACTTGTCGGGGCCCACGCTATAGGCCTCGCCCACGCCGTGGATGCCCTCATCGGTCTGCACTTTGACGAAGCAGAGATTGCGCCTGCCCACCTGCACCAGATACGTGTCAATACCCGTGATCTTCATGTTACCGTCCTCCCTGTTTCAATCCTGTCCTCTCATTGGAGAGGATACGAAATCATCTGTGTCGCCGCGCCATTCTTTTATGAACGGGACGTGCATCCAGTGTGAAGGCGGCGGCCTATACTTCTAGTTCGAGCAGGGTGCGGACCTGCTGCCCCAGGCGCTTGACGTCCACGGGCTTGTGCATAAAGTCATCGGCGCCAGCATCGAGAGCACGCTGCAAGTTCTTATGCGTCCCGTGGGCAGTCAAGATGAGGATCTTGATATCTGCCAGGTCGGGATTCCGACGTATGCGCCGGCAGATCTCAAAACCGTCGGCGTCGGGCATCATGAGGTCGAGGATCAAGAGGTCGGGCGCAAAGGTTATTATCTGCAGACCGGCTTCAAAGCCATCGGTTGCCGTGGCTGTCTCGATGGCGTCTCCCAACGGCTCCAGTGCCCGCGTCGTGATCTCGATGGTGGAAGGGTCGTCATCCACCACCAGGACGTGGTAGGGGGATTTGTTTGCCACGTTGCCTTGCATAGAAAACTGAACCTCCTCCCCTGCCAATCCACGCTTCCTCGTTAGAGATCGTCCGAACGCCTGCCGCCCGAGGCGGCACTCAGGCCCATGCCCGCCCCGCCCACGATGGCGTTCATGGCCCGCAGCCATACATCGCCCTCCCCACCATATTTCTCACGGCGAAAGCGATGGTCACGCTTGCGAATGAACTCGTCTAGGTCATCCAACATGTCGCGATAGCGCGCCACCTGGGGGCGGACCAGCCGCTGCACAGATGGTTCATCCTCAGCTCGTTCGAGGGTCTGTAAAAAGTGGCGAAGGCAGAGGCCCTCCCCCTGAGCATAGGCCGCATAGAATTCCTCCTCATCCAGATAGGCCACCAGCAGGCCGAGGTAGTCGTCCTCGGCCCTGCGGGCCACACCGCAGGCGGGGCAGGGCTCGCTGGTCTCCAGACGGCGCAGAGAGGGTGAAGGGGTGCCGTCCCTGCCCAACATCCTGCCGAGCAGCGAGGCAGCACCCCCGTGACGCACCTTTTCGGCGACGTCGGCCACGTCGCGGATGATATCGCGGTAGATGAGGGCGATGCCCAGGGCGCGTCCCGGCTTGCTATACAACACCCGCACGTGTTCCTCGCAGAAACCGCGGGCGGCCTTGAGTTCGGCCCGCACCTCGGGATCGAGGACGGCCTCGTACAGCACGCTATCCAGATAGTGATCGACGACCTTGTATACAAGGCGGCAGATAGGACAGCCCGCCTTATCCTGGGCTTCCAGGAGCTCAAAATAGGGGGTGTGCTTGCCTGGCTTGCGGGTCAATGCGAATCCTCTCTGACATTTGGGATGACGTGAGGCAGTATATCACGTCCCCCAGAGGGGGTCAAAGGATGTGCGCTTTTTTCAGTTGCCAGGTGGAGGAAAGGTGGTTGGGAAAAGTTCACTCCCGCAACTGCGCCAGGATATCAGTCGGCCGCTGTACGCCATTCAGGCGCGCCACACGCACGAGACCGTCGGTGCCGGGCTCCACGAGGCGCCCTATTTGGACATAAAAGGCATTGCGCTCTGTGCGACCTGGCAGATGTTCTTTTGCCCACTCGCTCTGATAGCCACGCTCCAGGGCACGCTGCATGAGGGTATGTCCATAGAGCCAATCGGCCCCCTGCATAAAATCCGTATGGAAGGGGCGAAGGGCCTCGCTTTCGAAATCGTCCACCAGGCGCTGCCCAGCCTTGTTCATCTCCGTGCCCGCCAACACGGGCAGATCCAGCGCGCGGGCGAGATTCAGCACTTGGTAGAGTCTATCCACCTTTTGGGCGCGCAGTTGGGGATCCTCTATATTCCAGTTACGGTCGGGGATCACCGTGAGGGCCCCCACGCCCTTGTCGATGAGAAAGCGCAGGAGCCGGTCCATATCCTGCTCGCCCTCACTCGTGCCATCGAGGAAGGGATAGGAGGGTATGGCGCCGCTGGCGATGATGGCCTCGGTTACCTGCTCCAGGGGAGGAAAGGTGTCGGGGTCCGGCTGAGTGTATCCCACACCCCCACGCTTCATCAGTTTGCTGCGGATCTCGTTGTGGGGGTAGGGTTTATCTCCCAAGAACTCGTTCACAGTCGCCACGTCCAGATCGAGTTTTCGCGCCCAGTAGGCCAGCAGATCCTCGCGTTCGGGGTAACGCTCCCGCGCTGCCCTGTCGTAGGCAATGATCATGTGGCGTTCTGTGGCATTTCCCGAGGGGGTGAGGGGGAGCACGTCCTCCTCGTAATCGATGGTGACGGGATCAAGATAGGCGTTCAGGCGGGATATCATCTGTTTGTTGCGTTGGGCCGCACGTGTGCGCATGTCACGCAGCACGTCCCTGGCCGAGGAGGGGATCGGTTGGGGGGTAAATCCCACGCCCACGTAGTAGATGACTCCCGGTTCCCCAGGGGAGTTGAATTCCGTGTCCGAAAAGGTGGGGCAAAAGACCCGGGTCTCCATACCCGAGGTGCCCCTTACACCAACGGTATCGCAGGCGGTCAGCGTCTCCTCGACGCCGTCCAGGACATCGAAATCCACGGTCCCCAGGGCATGCCAGCCCCTCTCCTTAGCCAGCCAGGCCAGGGACGTGGGGGAGTGACCATAACCGTTGTAGGAAAAAAAGGTGTGGCAGTGCATGTTGACCACGTCGCGGGGAGGCGAACACGCTATCTCCCCCTCGCGCCAGGCATTCATCAGCGTCCCCAACGCCTCCCGGCGCACCTGTGGATCGTGGTTCTTTAATCGCTTACGCACCTCCTGCCAGTGTTGGCTTTCCTCACCCATCTCCATGGCCTCCTGCGTGATCGTCGAGGAGCCTGTACTCCCCTTTGTTGACAGTTACCTGGCTACACTATATGCGCGAGTACCTCATCCCGCAAATGGACCGGTGCCTATGGGCGTACGATCTACTCCTCGAATCGAAGATCCTCCGTGCTTTGCACGACGCTCCCCTTGTAGAGCCAGGAGATCTGACGGAGGGCGAGGGCCTGGTCAAAGTCGTTGAGGGCCGAGATACCGTTGGCCGGCACGACGATATGAAAGTAGCGCAGACCGGCCGAGGCTGCGGTATGCAGCACGCAGATGTTGGCCACCGTACCCACGATCACCAGATGCTCCACATCCCAGACGTGGCTCAGGAAATGGTCCAACCAGGTTCCATAGAATCCGTCGTAGCGGTTCTTTTTGCAGATCAGGTCCTCTGGATGGGGCTTGAGTTCCTCGATGATCTCCCAGCCCCACGTGCCCTCCAGGCAGTGTTGGGGCCAGA
>JAWLEV010000093.1:0-9903 GCA_041685915.1 Anaerolineae bacterium
GTGCCCATCGATCTGAGCGGGCACCGCTCGTCGGGTATCATGGCCATCGCCTATGACAGGCTCAAGAAGCATCTGGGTATCACCAGCGGCGATATCTATGTCTACGATTTTGTGCAGCAGCTGGCCATCGTGGAGGAGCCGGTCCTGGACCGGTTCGGGGTGGACACCATCGAACTGGGACGCGGTTTTGACCGCGATCCGGACGATTGGCACGATTGGGTGTTGCCCGATGGCACGCCCTGCAAGATTCCGGCCACCATTCATCCGGTCAGGATGGATGGGGACTGGCACATCTATCACGAGGATGGCACCCTTATCGCCGTACAGAAGGAGGGCAGCCTCTACTTTGAGCAGACGTGCTGGCCCCTGGCCGATAGCGAGGACGAGGAATTCGATGACCTGGAGACGCCCCAAGAGAAGGTGATGTGGAGCACGTTGGCCTCACCTCCCACGAATATGGACTATGACGAGGACGGACTGCAGGTACTGGCAGAGGGTGCGAGGGCGCTGCGAGCGTCCAGCGACAGGGCCATCATCGGGCTCTTTGGCGGGAACCTCTTTGAGATGGGCCAGTATCTTTTCCGCAACGACAATTTCTTCCTGCTCCTGGCTGGGGAGCCGCAGCGCGCCCATCGCTTCCTGGATGGACTGGTGGAACTACACCTGGAGAACCTGGAAAAGTTCTTATCCGCTGTGGGGCCCCATATCGACATCATCATGTTCGGCGACGATTTCGGCATGCAGACGGGGCCGCAGATATCGCCGGCCATGTACAAAAAGTTCTTCAAGCCGCGGCAGCGGATCATGTGGCAGCGGGCCAAGGAACTGGCCGACGTCAAGGTCATGCTCCATAGTTGCGGGGGAATCTATCCCTTTATCGCGGATATGATCGATGCGGGACTGGACATCATCCAGCCGGTGCAGATCAGCGCCCAGGGCATGAATCCGGAGCGCCTCAAACGGGAATTGGGGCAGGATATCTGCCTGTGGGGCGGAGGATGCGATACCCAGGAGGTACTGCCCAACGGGGAGCCCGAGGAGATTGCCGAGCACGTGCATCGCAACATCGATATCCTGTTTTCCGACGGTGGATTCGTCTTTCAGCAGGTGCATAACATCATGGCCGACGTGCCGCCCGAGAATATCGTAGCCATGCTCGACGCCGTCAGATCGTACAGCAAGTAGTAGCGCCGCGAGCAACAAACAGAAGCAGGCATAGCGCGAACAGATGAGATACCACGAGATTACAGGGGGAGGGCGGATGAAGACAACGGGGATGTTCTACACGGCCAACCGAGAGGTGGAGCTAAGAGAATTCGAGATCGACGAGCCGGACCGGGAGGAGGTGCAGATTGAACTCAAAGCCAGCGCTCTATGTGCCTGGGACCGCGCCCTCTACGAGGGCATGCTGCCCGAAGGCGCCACTTACCCTTTCCTACATGGTCATGAAGGGGTGGGCATCGTGCGCAGGGTTGGCTCCCGTGTGACAGGGCTGGAGGAAGGCGACAAGGTGACGGCCATGGGAAATAACTCGCATCTCTTTGGCCACATCGCCAACGTCCCCGCGGATTGTGTAGCCAGGCTGAACGATGACGTCGAGGATTACGAGAACTGGCTCGCGGAGCCGGTGGCGTGTGTGATGAATGGTCTGGAATGGTGCAAGATTCGGCCCGGCGACCGTATCGCTCTCGTGGGCACCGGCTTTATGGGACTCATCTTTGCTCAAGGATTGGTGCATTCGCTGGCCCAAAAAGTCATTGCCATGGATATCGATGAGACGCGCCTTGAACTCGCCAGGACATTCGGCGTGGATCAGGTCATCAATCTGAACACGGATCAGGGGCAGGAAGCGGTGGACGCCCTCGCAGAGGATCCCGTAGACACCATGGTGGAGACAGCGGGAGTTCAGGCCGCCTTTGACCTGAACTACGATATACTGCGTCGGGCAGGGACCTTGAACCTGTTCTCCTGGCACAAACACGGGGATCGCCGCGTGGACCTGGGTGCCTGGCACGGAATGGGACTCAAGCTCTACAGCACATCGCCCAGTATCGCGCCTGACTTTGCCCGGATCTTTGCCAGGGCGGTGCCCATGATGGAAAAGGGGGTTTTCGATCTCAAACCCCTCATCACACATGTGATGCCCGTGGATAAAGCCCCCGAGATGTTCGACATCGCCGCAGAGCAAGAGGACGGCTACATCAAGGGTGTGCTCGTCTGGTAGGGGGTGCGAGAAGCCCGTTGTGCTGGGGCGGTCGAGACTGCTTGTATTGTGTGTAGAGAAAAAGAGGAGGTCTAAAGTGGATTTCTCAGAACTGATTCGTACGCGCTATTCGGTGCGTGCCTATGAAAGCAGGCCCGTTGAGAAAGAGGTTCTAGAACGCGTTTTCGACGCCTTTGTGCTGGCTCCCACGGCAGCCAATCGTCAGCCCCTGGGACTCGTAGTGATCGAGACGGAAGGGCACGAGGATAAACTGCGGCGCATCTACGACCGGGATTGGTTCGCCAGCCAGCCGCCTCTGGTCGTCTGCGCCTGTGCTGACATGGATGTCTGCTGGGTGCGCGATGATGGCAGGCCCTACGGCGACGTGGATGCCACCATCGCCATGGACCACCTGATCCTGGCTGCCACGGAGGAGGGGTTGGGTACGTGCTGGATCGGGGCCTTTGATCCCCGGGCGGCACGGGAGGTCTTGAGGCTTCCGGAGCACGTAGAGCCCATCGCCTTCACCCCCTTGGGCTATCCCGCCGACGAGCCGGGCCGAAAGGTGCGCAAGGATTTGGAGGATATCCTGCACTATGGCGAATGGTGAGAGGGTTTGGCCCTGCTGAAAAACCCTAAAGGTTTAGCCAGGAGTTCGAGCTCATTCTGATCAAGCCAACACGCGTTTCAGTGGGGAAAGGGAAATCTCTATTCCAAACCTTTAGGGTTTCGCGTTCTTCTTTTTGGGAACTTATTGGAGGCGAGAATGAAAGCACTGGTTCTTACGGAACCCTATGTTTTAGAACTGCAAGACTATCCTATCCCCGAATATGGCCCACAGGATTTGCTCATCAAGGTAAAGGCCTGTGCCATCTGTGGTTCCGACATAAAGGGCTATACGGGCAAGACGGGGCGCCGCCAGCCGCCCATCATCATGGGGCATGAGGCCTCCGGCGTCGTGGAGGCGGTGGGGGATGAGGTGACCGATTTCGCTCCAGGGGACCGCGTCTGTTTCGATTCCACCGTGTACTGTCTCCGCTGTCAGTACTGCCTGAGCGGCCACGTGAACATGTGTGAGAACCGCGAGGTCATTGGCGTTTCCGAGGGAAACTATCGGCGCCACGGCGCCATGGCCGAGTATGTGGCGGTGCCCCACTGGATCGCCGTCCACATGCCCGATGACCTCTCCTTTGCCCAGGCGGCCCTGGTGGAGACGACGGCCATCGGCGTCCACGCCGCGAACCGCACGCCCTTGCGACTGAACGATACCGTGGTGATCGTTGGCGCGGGGGCCGTGGGGCTGGTAAGCCTGCAGGCCATCCGTCTCAAGGGAGCGGGAAAGGTCGTCATCACCGATCTCTCCACGTCGCGGCTCGAACTGGCCAGGGAACTCGGCGCCGACGTGACGGTTCCCGCTGACGAGGGGGATCTGGTGGCCCGACTGCGGGAAGCCACGGGCCCCGAGGGAGCGGAGGCCGTGCTCGAGGCGGTGGGCGTGCAGGAGACGGAGGATGTGGCTTTGGCCATCACCCGCAAGGCGGGGGCTCTCACCCTTATCGGAAACGTGAGCCCCAGGATCGAGACCGACCTGCAGAGCATCGTCAGCCGCGAGATCACCATCTATGGTGTCTGTGCCTCCAATGGGGAGTATGCGGACTGTGTGGACCTGGTCGCCTCGGGCCGCATCGATGTGGACCCCTTTATCAGCGAGTATGCCAGGATCGAGGATGGGCAGGAGGTCTTTGACCGCCTTTATGAGGGGGTGGAAGGTAACATTCGTACCGTCTTTACCTTTGACTAGAGGATGCGGTACATGGGGTGGAGCAGCGCTTCGCCCCGTATAATGTGGCGGGTATGGCATGCTGTCGCTCGCTGTTCCGCCGATTGGTCTCCAGCGTTGTCTGTGGTATAATTGTTTTGTTTGACTATATTCCACAGATTCTATCCTCTATGTCTATCCTTTCTGGCGAACGGCTAACCAAATATTATGGTGCGCAGGATGTCTTTATCGGGCTGGATTTCAGCATCGCTCGGGGCGACAAGATCGCCCTGGTGGGGCCCAACGGAGCAGGCAAGACGAGCCTGCTGGAGATCATCGTGGGCGTCACCGTGCCCGATGAGGGCAAAGTGCATCGGGCACAAAATCTGCGCATGGGATACCTGCCTCAACAGGCCGAGTTTCCTAGCGAGCAGACCCTCTACGAGGAGATGCTGGATGTCTTTTCGCACGTACAAAAGATGGAGCAAAGATTACAGGAATTGGCGGAGGAGATGGCCGCCAATCCCGATTCTCAGCGTCTTGTAGAGCGCTATGCCAGGGCCGAGCGGCGCTTTGAGGAGGCCGGCGGTCACGGCTACAGGGTAAAGATCGAGCGCGTGCTCACGGGTCTGGGATTTACCGAGGAGATGTACCATTGGCCCATCGCGGTCCTGAGCGGTGGGCAGGTGACCCGGGCCCTGTTGGCAAAACTCCTTTTGCGCGAGCCGGAACTCTTGGTCCTTGATGAGCCAACGAACTATCTCGACCTTGAGGCCCTGGAGTGGTTAGAGTCCTATCTGATGGAATGGCCACATAGTCTGCTCCTCGTCTCCCACGATCGCTACCTGTTGGACAAGGTCGTATCCCGCGTGTGGGAGTTGAACCACGGTCGCCTGGAATTCTATCGTGGCAATTATAGCCACTATATGCAGCAGCGACGTGAACGACGTGAACGGCGGCGACGAGAGTACGAGGAACAGCAAGAGTTCATCGCCAAGACGAAAGCCTTTATCCGTCGTTACAAGGCGGGGCAGCGCAGCAAGGAGGCGCAGGGGCGGGAGAAACGTCTGGAGCGTCTGGAGCGCATCGAGCCGCCGCCATCCTCCAAGCAGATGAATCTGCGCCTGTCCACGTCGCTGCGTTCTGGCGATCGTGTCCTGATGAGCGATGGCGCCACCATCGGTTATGCCAACAGGCCGCGCGCGTCAGAAGGCCAAGAGGGGGATGAGACGTTGGAAGAGCACGTCCTGTTCGACACGGGGAAATTCCTGATTCGGCGGGGGGATCGCGTGGCCCTTTTGGGTTCGAATGGCTCGGGCAAGACCACCTTTTTGCGCACCATCCTGGGACATCTGTCCCTTTTGTCGGGCGAGATAGAGATCGGGGCCAGCGTGCGTATGGGGTATCTACCCCAGGGCGACGAGTGGCTGGACGAAAAAAAGTCAGTCCTGCAGCAGGTGCTGGATGCCAGTGATCTCACGGTGGGGGAGGCGCGATCGCTGTTGGGACGTTTTCTCTTTTCTGGCGACGACGTCTTCAAGGAGACGGGGGATCTATCCGGGGGCGAGTTTGCGCGCCTCTCCCTGGCCCTGTTGTCTTTGGATGATCCCAATTTTTTGCTGCTGGACGAGCCCACCACCCATCTGGACGTGGCGTCCCAGGAGATACTGCAGGGCGTCCTACAGGATTTTGAGGGCACCATCCTGTTCGTTTCCCACGATCGCTACCTCATCGACGCCCTTGCCACCCACGTGTGGAGCATAGGGGACGGGGGGATGATCAAGGTGGAGGGGAATTACAGCGATTGGGTACAGGAGCGGAGGCGCCTCGAGAGGATCGAGGATGCCGTTGAGACCGACAAGCAGAGGGAGCGCGATGATCGGGGACGCCAACAGGCGCGTCGGGAGCGGGCCATGCGGCAAAAGTCGGAGCGGCTGGCAGCGGTAGAGGACGAGATCCACCGTTGCGAGCGGCGCCTGGAAGAGATACGACATCTCATCGATGTCGCCAGTGCGGATCAGGACATGGAGCGTGTCCACACCTTGAGCCTGGAATATCAAAAAGCCCAAGATCTTCTGGCCGAGCACATGGAAGAGTGGGAGCGCCTGGCGCAGGTGGTGGCAGAGGGCGTCTGACGTGTACGTCATCGGTCTGACGGGCAATATCGCCACGGGCAAGAGCACGGTTGCCAGGATGCTGGCCCGCCTCGGTGCCCATACCATCGATGCGGACAGGGTGGCCCACGAGGTCATGCGCACGGAGAAGAGGGTGCGCCATCGTATCGTGCAGCGATTCGGGCCGGGCGTGCTCGATGCTGAGGGCCAGATCGATCGCAGCGCCCTGGGGGCCATCGTCTTTTCCGATGACCGGGCCCTTGCCGATCTGGAAGAGATCGTCCATCCGGCGGTTTTGCGCGGGATCGAGGAGCGGCTGGCCCGCTGTGAGGCGGATGTCGTCGTCATCGAGGCGATAAAACTGTTGGAGGCTGGAGTGCATGCCTATTGTGACAGCGTGTGGGTGGTCACCAGCCCGCGGCAAGTCCAACTTGAGCGTTTGGTGCAGGAGCGAGACCTGACGGCCGAGGAGGCCCGAACGCGCATGGACGCCCAGCCATCGGCCGAGGAAAAGGTGGCGCGCGCCGATCGCGTCATCGACAATTCCGGCTCCCTGGAGGAAACCTGGCGTCAGGTTCTGGAGGCCTGGAATGCCATCCCCTGTACGAATCGTGTGCCCGTGGACAAGCCCTATATGGATGTCGAGGTCTAAATGGTGTCCTTACGAGAGTCGCTAAAGCGCGTTTTTACGGAGCATCCTCGCTTGACCAGTTGGGCGGTACTTTCCGTCGGCATGATCATCCTGCTCGTATGGAATGCCCCTGGAGCCCTGTCGGCGGTGCAACTGCTGGGATTGACGTTCGCCTGTATCGTATTGGCGGGGGGCTGTGTCTGGATCATCAGTTGGGGATAGGGATGGTAATGGGAATCTTATGCTGATACAGGGGAAGAGGGGGAAGCAATCGCCGGCATATGTGCGCCGTCTGATCGATGGTGTGTGGGCGATTGCCCTCATCATCCCTCTTGTGCTCTGTGTTGTGTGCTGTGCATGCTCCATCGCACGGAGCGAAGGTGGGGATTCTCCGCCCGACGTCTCTTTGGATCGGACGCCCCTCGCGCCGGAGGCCGGCGCCTTGGCCAAACCGATTGTGCCCGAGTCTTCTTCCACTTTGACGCCGACGCCTCCTTCTCCGGCGACATCTACGATCAGGTCTACGCCGACAGCCTCTCCTTCTCCCACGCCGCTGTCGCCCACCCCGACATCGACGCCGATTCCCTTTCTGGTGGCTATCGATGCGGGACATGGAGGGCGGGATCTGGGAGCGTGCCGCCTCGATGATGAGGGAAGGCTGGATTTCACCGAGAGCGAAGTCAATCTGGATATCGCGCTGCGCATCGGCGAGGTGCTGCGAGGGCGTGGCTATCAGGTGCTTCTCATCCGTGATGGGGATTATCTGCTCAATGCCGAGGAACAAGATGTGAACGGGGATGGAAAGGTGAGCCCCCTTGACGAGAGTCAGGCGCGTGTGGATCTGATAAACGCTGCGGGGGCCGACCTCCTGCTCGCCATCCATCAGAACGCTTTCGCCCTGGCTAATGGGCAGCCCGTCCAGGACGTGGGAGGTGCCGTCACCTTTTACTGCGCGGATCGATCCTTCAGTGACGAGAATCTGCGTTTTGCCGAACTCGTTCAGGAGGCCGTCGTACAGGCGTTCCACGACGTGGGGTACGAGATACGGGATCGGGGTGTCATGGAGGATCTCGTGCTTGAGGAACTGGGTAAGCCGGGCTCCTATCTCGTACTCCTGGGGCCGGAGACGGAGCGCATCGTTCGACCCTGCCAGGTGCCGGGCGCCTTGAGCGAGCCCCTTTTCATCACCCATCGGCGAGAAGCGGAGCTGGCCCGCGATGAGGCATTTTTGGACCATCTGGCCACGGCCTATGCGGATGCCGTCTGTCGCTACTTTGCGGGCGATAAAGCGCGGCCCACAGCCACGGTTGATCCTTTGTAGTTCGCCTCAGTCCTTGGGATTGCCGCGGCGTGAGGTATCGGTGTCCACGATGATGGTCACCGGCCCGTCGTTATGGATCTCTACCATCATATAGGCGCCGAACTCTCCCTTTTCCACCCTGCGAATTCCCTGTTCCACCAGCAGATCGTAGAATTGCTCCACCAACGGGGCCGCCACGTCGGGTGCGGCAGCATCGACAAAGCTGGGACGCCGCCCCTTGCGGGGATCGCCATAAAGGGTGAATTGGGGGATGAGCAGCGCCTCGCCGTCCACCTCCAGGAGGGAGCGGTTGAGCTTTCCTTCCGCGTCCTCAAAGATGCGCAGGGTGGCCACCTTGCGGGCGAGCCACTCTGCGTCGGCTTTGGTGTCTCCCGCCCGTATGCCCAGGAGCACGACGAGGCCCTGGCCGATGCTGCCAATGGTCTCGCCGTCCACGCGTACGGCGCCCTTTGTGACCCGCTGAAGTACGGCTCGCATATCGTTTTTCTCCTTTCGCCGTTTGTTGTCTGAGAGATCTTTTGTTATAGTATGTATACTTGGTAAACGGGGAGGAATGATATACCATGTTCAAACTTATCATGACGTGGAACATCAAAGAGGGCAAAGAGAAGGACTATCTTGACTTTTTGACCCACGACTTTACAAAGGCCGTCATGAGCATGGGCATCCAGCCGACGGACGCCTGGTATGCGGTCTGGGGACGTGGGCCCCAGGTTCTGGCCGGTGGCGTCGCGGAGGAGCTGGGGACGATGGAAGAGGCACTGGCCAGCGACGAGTGGAAGGCGCTCCTGGCGGAACTTCAGGATCTCGTCGTGGATTTCAACTACAAGATAGTCGAGGCCGAAGGAGGATTCCAGCTCTAGCCTCACGAGGCCCCCTTTCGCTGATGTTACCGTGGCGTCGGGCATAGTGAACGAAAACCATGGAATGATTCCATGGTTTTTTTGTGCATACTGATCAAAATGCGAGGCGATTTTACGCGCTCCCGCTCTTTTCCTCTTTGCTGTCCCCGTTGGTACCCGCGTCTTTGCTCTCTTTTTCCTCTTTTTTGGGCATCAACGAGGAGGTGTCCCCGCGGTTATCGGTGATGTAAAAACCGTTGCCTTTGAATATGATACCTACGGGCTGAATGACGCGATGTGCGGGGCCGCCGCACTCGGGACAGGTATCAAGGGGATCCTCGGAAAAGTGCTGGAAGCGCTCAAAGACGACACCACACGCATCGCACTTGTACTCATACGTTGGCATAAGTGGAAACTCCTATATTCTCAAATTGGTAAAACGATACGCCAATTTCACACACCATAAAGCCGAGGGTCGATTATACTCCAAGCGGTGCCCGTGTGCAAAATTGCTTACCCACAAAAAGTTCCTCGGTCATATCCTGATGTTGGCATTCAGCCAGAAGAGCAGGGGCTCAAAACGTCCCGTCAACAGCAACAGGCCCATGATGATCAACAGTCCTCCTGCGATCACGGAGATGAGGCGTGTGTGGCGGTTCATCCTCTTCAACGTTGGAAGGGCGACGTCGACGAGGGCGGCCGTGATAAGGAAAGGAACGCCCAGGCCGAGGGTGTAGGTCGTCAGGAGGAGAGCCCCGTTTGCCGCCGTCTTGCTGTTGGCGGCCATGAGGAGTATGGCGGAGAGGATGGGCCCGACGCAGGGCGTCCATCCGGCGGCGAATATCATCCCCACCAGTGCGGAGGCCCAGTACCCCGAGGACTCCTGGGGGAGGTCCAGCCGTTTCTCCAGGTTCAACAGGGGAATGGATATGAAACCGGTCATGTGCAGGCCAAAGATGATGAGAACGGCGCCGCCCACCTTGACCACGTAGGGCATGATGGGCAGGATGGTCTGGCCGATGAGGCCCGCCGC
>JAWLEV010000094.1:0-9712 GCA_041685915.1 Anaerolineae bacterium
CCGACCGGTGCCGTTATCATTATCGGATCGCGCACCTTGGCGAGGGTGAGCGCCTGCTTTTGTAAGCGCAGTCATAGAATGTGGATCATCTGATCGAACGCTTGGATGCCAAATTCACATGATTTTAATGCAAGCAGTATATTTGATGACCTGATAATGCCTCCTGACCGCGTTCGCCTGTTTGACTCTCTCCTCTCTCGATAGTACACTGATCGAAGATGCGTTTTTCGTCTCGAGTATGGGATTGTCTCTTCGATGTCAGATATTGGAGACACCCATGCGCTTTTTGTGCCCAATCCTGAGAGTGAGTTATACTAAGAGTTTTCATCCGAACTGCAAAGAGGAGGATGCTGATGAAAAAGCGAGTATGGCTAGTGCTGTTGGCCCTGGGGCTGGTTTTCGGGCTGGCAGCCTGTGATACGGAGACTGCGGCGCCAGAGCAGACTTTGCCACCAGAAGCCACGGCAACGCCCGAGACCGAGGAGGCGACGCCTGTACCTACCACGCCAGAGGGCGTGACCGAGGAGAAGGCCGGCGGTGACGCCGAGCAACCCGCCGAGGTCTCTATGGGTACTTTTACGGGGTCCTTGGATGAAGGAGAAGAGGGCTGGTACACTTTTGAGGTCGCTGACGGTCAGGTTGTGAGCGTGGACTTTACTCCTGGCGAGGACGCGGAGCCTATGAACGTTCGGCTCCTGGACCCCGAGGAGGACGAGGTGTGGCGAGAGTTGGGCGTGAGTCCCACGGTGACCAAGTCGACGCGCCAACTGATGAGCAGTTCCTCGGGGGGGATGTACTATATCCGGATCAGCGAAGGACATGGCGAGTACACCGTAGAGCTGGCGACGGAGAGCCAGGACGACGCCGGATCGGGCGGCGATGCGGGGGGCAAGGTGGCCGACGCCCTGGAGGTGGAGGTGGGACAGAGCCTCTCTGGAGAGATAGGCGACTTTGACGAGGAGGACTGGTACACCTTTGAGGTCGCCGACGGTCAGGCGGTGAGCGTGGACTTTACCCCTGGTGAGGACGCGGAGCCTATGAACGTTCGGCTCCTGGACCCCGAGCAGGATGAGGTCTGGCGAGAGTTGGGCGTGAGTCCCACGGTGACCAAGTCGACGCGCCAGATGATGAGCAGTTCCTCGGGGGGGATGTACTACATCCGGATCAGCGAAGGACATGGCGAGTACACCATAGAGCTGGCGGCGGAGAGCCAGGATGACGCCGGCTCGGGTGGCGATGCGGGGGACAAGGTGGCCGACGCCCTGGAGGTGGAGGTGGACCAGACCTTCTCGGGGGAGAAAGGCGACTTTGACCAAGAGGACTGGTACACCTTTGAGGTCGCCGACGGTCAGGCGGTGAGCGTGAACTTTACCCCTGGTGAGGACGCGGAGCCTATGAACGTTCAGCTTCTGGATTCCGACCAGGACAGGGTCTGGCGAGAGTTGGGCGTGAGTCCCACGGTGACCAAGTCGACGCGCCAACTGATGAGCAGTTCCTCGGGGGGGATGTACTATATCCAGGTCAGCGAAGGATATGGCGAGTACGCCATAGAGCTGGCGGCGGAGAGCCAGGATGACGCCGGATCGGGCGGCGATGCGGGGGACAAGGTGGCCGACGCCCTGGAGGTGGACGCGGGCCAGAGTTTTTCCGGGGAGATTGGCGAGTTTGACCAAGAGGACTGGTACACCTTTGAGGTCACCGACGGTCAGGTCCTGAGTGTGGACTTTACCCCTGGCGAGGATGCCGAACCAATGAACGTTCAGCTTCTGAATTCCGACCAGGACAGGGTCTGGCGAGAGTTGGGCGTGGACCCCACGGTGACCAAGTCTGTCGAGCGCACCGAGGACGTGGACGGGACCTACTATGTCCAGGTTTCAGAAGGGAATGGAAGCTACACTATTGAGATCGAGTAGGTCTAGCGGTTGCTGAAATCCCTTGTTGTCCTGGTATGGAGGAAACGATGGAGTGGATCATGTTCACCAAGCATCTGCAGGCCTACAGCGCGGAACGGGCCGCCGATGTCATCGGGGGACTGGGGCTGGACGGTCTGGATCTGACGGTGCGGCCCGGGGGGCACGTGGAGCCGGCCGATGCCGAGGCGCGGCTTCCCGGCATCTTGGAGATGGTGAGGGGAAAAGGGCTTGCGGTCCCCCTCCTGACCACGGCCATCACCTCCGCGGATGATCCCCATGCCGAGACGATCTTTCGCCTGGCCGCCGAGGGCGGTGTGCGCTACATCAAACTCGGCTATTGGCGCTATGAGGGATTCGGATCCATGGCCCGCCGGATCGAGGAGGTGAAAAGGGCCCTGGACGGTATCGAGGCGTTGGCCCTGCGCTACGGCGTGCCAGCGGCGCTTCACACCCACTCGGGGGATTTCATGACCGCCAGCGGCCCTGTGGTCGCTGAACTACTGTGCGATCGCGACCCTGACGCCCTGGTGGCCTATGCCGATCCCCGCCATCTCTTTGCCGAGGGTGGGATTTCAGGTTGGAAGATGTCCCTCGACCTTCTGTCCCCCTGGATCCGTCTCATAGCCGTCAAGGACATGTTCTGGGTCCCCCAACCCGATAGAGAGTTGGGCAAGATGCGCTGGGTGGCCGTGAACTGTCCCTTGAACGTGGGCGTGGTGCCCTGGCCCGAGGTCTTTGCCTGTTTGCAGGAGATCGGCTTCGATGGGGTTGTGTCCTTGCACGCCGAGTACCAGGGGACACATTCCTGGCGCGACCTGAGTACGCGGCAGGTCATCCAGCAGACGCGGGCCGATCTGGAGTATCTTGAAGGCGTCGTGAATAGAGGGTAAACGGTGTGCCTTCTTCGGACGAGGTCTCTGGTCCGAAGAAGGCACTTTTTCTTGCTAGGAGCTCTTGACCTTGGCGCGTTCAGGAACGGGATGTTTTTCCAGCCGCGTATAGGGAGGTAAGGGGGGGCCGATGAGGGGACGGGCATAGTCTAAGAAGGCCTGTGTAACCCAATTTCCTTCCTCATTGATGAACTCGTCCGGCATCAGGCGTTCCTTGTTGGCCACCTCATCCAGGTCGACCAGGGCGGTATCGATTTCATATTCGGAGCCGGGTTGGCGCACCAGGGCCACCATCTGATCCATCTTGCCCTCCAGGGCGGCACGGACGGCGGTCCGTCCTACGTTATATGCCTCCTCGCGATCGACGGGTGAGGCCAGTTCGCCAAAGGAACGCTGCAGATAGCCCGGCTTGTCAAAGCGAGGAAGCATATCCAGATGCTGCTGGAGGGCACTGGTCAGCGTGGAAGCCACGCCTCCCTTGCGCTTGTGACCAAAGGCGTCCGTCTCGAATGAATCGCCCAGGGTGCCGAATTCTCTTCCCTCGTCGTCCCTGAATCCCTCGCTGACGGCGATGACGCAGGTGCCATATTTCTCATAGGTCTCCTCCACGTCCTCGACGATCTGTTCCAGCGACCTTCCTCGCTCGGGCAGATAGATCAGGTGGGGAGGGTCCTTGGGCTGCTGTTTTGCCAGGGCGGCCGAGGCGGTGAGCCAGCCGGCGTTCCGGCCCATGATCTCCATCAGTTTGAGGGGCCCGCTGTCGCCCATGGCCTCTGTGTCCCATCCCGAGTTGCGAATTGCCGAGGCCACAAAGCGCGCGGCGCTGCCATAGCCGGGACAGTGGTCCGTCTTTACCAGGTCGTTGTCGATGGTCTTGGGCACGCCGATAGCTACGAGTTCATAACCCTTTTTCTGGGCTGCCAGGTGGATCTTGTGCGTGGTGTCCATGGAATCGTTTCCGCCGATGTAAAAGAAGTAGCGGATATCGTAGGCCTGGAGAACCTCGATGAGCCGATCATAGTCCTCGTCCGTTACCTTGTAACGCACGGTGCCCAACGCCGATGCCGGCGTATGACGCAGCCCCTGCAGCGTCTCCTCCGACTCTTGGCGCAGATCGACGAAATTCTCCTCGAGCACGCCCACGATGCCGTGTAGCATGCCATAGATACCATCCACATCTTTATGTTGCATCGCTTCATGGATGACGCCCACGAGACTGTTATTGATGACGGCGGTCGGTCCTCCAGACTGACCGACGACGAGATTTCCTTTCATGATTCCACGTCTCCTTCCGTATAGAAGACTCCACTGTACCAGTATACTCCAATGCATGCATTTGCTCAAATCTTTTTTGATAACGGTAAGCGAATGCTGGCAGAGCGGATAGGATTGGTGTGCAAACTTGTACCCACTGTCAGATCGAGTATAGTCAAAGGCGTCGTGGTTATCCATTCCGTCTCTCTATCACAGTATCTGTGGGAGCCATAGCGAATGACCTCTTTTACGTTGGGGATCAACACCGGCTTTGCCATCAACCGCTATCCAGAGCCAGAGGTGTGGGCACCCATGGTGGCGGAGGATCTGGGGCTGCATACCGTGCAGTTAGTCGCCGATCTGCTCAACCCCTTTTGGCCCGAGGCGGTCATCGAGGCCGAGATGGAGCGGATCTTGCGGGTCATTGAGCAATATGACATAGACGTTCATTCCCTGATGACCAGCGCCTTTACGCGGGTCAACCATTTCATGTACCCTTTTCCCAAACTCCGCCAAGCCTATGCCGATTGGTTCAAACGTTTTGCCGATCTGGCCATGCGCCTGGGAGCAGAGGCCGTGGGCAGCCACTTTGGTATACTTTCTGTGCGCGACGTGAAGGATCCTCAGCGCTACCGGGAACGGGTGGATGAGGCCGTTCGCCATTGGCAGGAGTTGTCCCACCATGCACGGGATGTGGGCTTGAAATATATCTACTTTGAGACCATGTCCATCCCTCGAGAGATGGCCCATACCATCGAGGAGGCGCGGACGTTGCGTGCGCGGGTCAACGAGGATGCCGGCGTGCCCCTCTATTTCTGCCTGGACGTGGGGCATGCACCCCATCCAGATCAGCGCGATCCCTACCTCTGGCTGCGTGAATTGGGCGCTGGAAGCCGCATCGTACACCTGCAGCAGACGGAGCGGGGCCACAGCCGCCACTGGCCCTTTACCCCCACATACAATGCCGTGGGCATCATAGAGCCCCAGCGCGTGCTGGACACCCTGGCAAACAGCGGGGCCGAGGAGATCCTCCTGGCCTTTGAGATCTCGCACCGGGAGCGATACGAGGTGGAGCCTCGCGTGGTGCCCGACTTAAAGGCCTCGGTCGCCTATTGGCGCCAGTTCCTGCCCCAGGATGGAACCTGGGAGGGGACGGAGGGTGAGGGCGAACGCCGTTCAGCGGAGGACTGACGCGGCAGGCGAGGGCGATAGAGAGTTATCCCCTCGCGGTCAGTACTCTGCTTCTGTCGTGATCTCTTGCAGGAGGGGCGAAGCCTGGCGCACCTGGCACTTGATCTTTTGTAGTTCCCTTTCGCTGTGGGCCTCAAAGCGCAGGGTGATGACGGGCTCGGTGACGGAGACGCGAGCCAGGGCCCAGCCCTGGGGAAACTGGATCCGCACCCCGTCGAGGGTGTTCAGCGGGTGGTCGCTGAAGGCGACTTTGAGTTGCTCGATGATGCGCCGCGCCTTTTCCGGGGGACAGGGCAGGCGGATGTCGGGGGTGATGGGATAGACGGGCACCGAATCCAGAGCCTGTCCCAGCGATACGCCAAGATCATCCAGGATTTCGAGCAACAGCAGGGTGGCATAGAGGGCGTCGTCGCCCCGTATTTGGGCAAAGAAATAGTGGCCACTCACTTCGCCCCCCAGCAGGGCCTCCTCCTCGATCAGGCGTCGCTTGATAAAGGCGTGTCCCGACTTTTCCATGAGGGGTTGTCCGCCCACCGCCCTCGTCGCTTCCTCCACCACGGAGGAGGATTTGAGATCGTACACCACCTTTGCGCCGGGATACTGACGCAGGAGGTGGCGAATGAACAGCACAAAAATCCGCTCGGCGGGTTGTATCTCGCCCCTTTCGTCCACAAAGACGACCCTGTCGCCGTCGCCATCATAGGCTGCCCCCAGTTCCGCCTTTGTGGTCAGCACCTTTTGCGACAGGTCGTGCAGATGCTCGGGGATCGCCGGATTGGGGTCGCGATGGGGGAAGGCACCGTCGGGCTCGCAGTACAGTTCGATCACCTGTTGGCCGGCGCGGCGTAGCACGCCGGGGGCCACCGGCCCCATGGAGCCGTTTCCCGCATCCACCACGATACGGTGCGATTCCAGGTCGGGGAACGCGCCGATCAGCCGCTCTATATATTCTTCCAGAATCCCTTTTTGGCGATATACTCCCTGTTGGGTGACGAACTCGCCCCGCCGCATCTCCCGGGATAATTCCTGCAGATCCTGGGGCTCCATGGGCAGATCCTCCAGCATGAGTTTGAAGCCGTTATATTCCGCTGGATTATGGGAAGCGGTGACCATGATGCTCCCCGGGGCCTTCACTTCCCGCTTGCCAAAATAAAAGACGGGGGTGGGGATCACGCCGAGGTCGACGATCTGGGCGCCGCTCACATAGAGGCCGTCGGTCAGGGCGGCTTTCAGGGAGGGTGTGCTGAGGCGCAGGTCGCCCGCCACGACGACCCTCCGCCCCCGCATGCGGCTGCCCACGGTCCGCCCCAGGCGGTAGGCCGTTTCCTCGTCGAGTTCGGTGCCATAGACGCCCCGAATGTCGCAACTCTTGAAAATGCTCATACCAGATAGCCCCTCTCGCGGCAAGCCTGCAGGAAACGCCGATACCGCGCCTCGTAGGCGGGCGCCAGAGACCGACGGGGTTCCACCGTCTGGCGATAGTGGACCATTTTCTTGGTGGCTTCCACCACGCCGTCATAGCCCGCGGCCCGTGCGGCCAGGATGGCGGCCCCCATGGCGCCAGCCGGCGTCTGGGGCACTCGAAGCCGTTTTCCCAGCACATCGGCGCGTATCTGCAGCCCCGTGGCGCTGCAGGTGCCGCCCCCGGCGGCATATATGGTGTCGCCAACGGGAGCTCCCAGATCCCGGACGACCTGATAAGCCAGGCGCTCCACATAGGCCAGCCCCTCCAGGTGGGCGGCGAAAAGGGCGCCCTCGTCCTCTGTCTCGCCGAGCATAAAGCCCGTGGCCTCTGGCTTTTGAAAGGGGAAGCGTTCGCCGCGCCTCATGAGGGGATAGATGAGGAGGTCCGTGGGGGTGTGACGACGGGCCTCCACATTGAGTTGGGGAAAGCGCTGCGCGTCAAAGCGCTGGGCCAGGCAGTCGGCACCGGTGCTGCTGGCGCCGCCAGGCAGCCAGTAGCCGTCGGGGTGGCGGTGGCAATAGATCCTGCCCAGGGGGTCGCGAAGCAGGGACTCGCTCACCCCTTTGAGCACCAGGGTGGTGCCCAGGGTGCTGTTCCAATCGCCCGGGGCCGCGGCCCCGCTGGCCAGCAGGGAGGCCGTGCCGTCGGTGGCACCGGACACCACTAACGTCTCGGTGGAGAGACCGGTCCTTTCGCTGACGGCGGACGTGACTCGTCCCATCGCCTCCCCCGGCCTCTGCACGGTGGGGAATTTCTCCATGGGCAGGCCCAGCTTCTCCTCGATAAAGGCGGGCCATTGGAGGTCGACCACGTCATAGCCCCACTTGAGCATGTTAGTCCAGTCGCTGTTGCCCCACTCGCCCGAGAGCCAGCCGATGACCAGGTCGGTGGGGCTGGTGAACCAGCGGGCGCGGTCCAGGCGCTCGGGCTGGTGATGCTGCAGCCAGCGGAGACGGCTCAGGGCAAAGGATGGGCTGAAGCGGGTGCCCAACTTTTGGGCCAGTTTGGCCCCTGCGGCCTGTACCTCCTCGGCCTCGGCCCCGGCACGGGTGTCCGAGTACATGATGGCCGGTCCCACGGGCTCGCCGGCCTCGTCCACCAGGCAGAGGGTGCCCGACGTGGAGGTGACCGCAAGGGCGGCGATCTCCTGCGGGTCGCGATCCGCCTCGCGGAAATCATGGACCGCCGCCGCGATGACATCCCACGCCGCCTCGCGCCACAGGTGCGGGTTCTGCTCGAAACGTCCCGTCTCAGAAGGCGCGACCTGAGAAGGAGGAAAATCGGCGTGGGCCTCGCTCAGAATCTCTCCGTGGAGGCTCGCTATCAATGCCCGGGCTCCCTGGGTGCCAACGTCTACGCCTAGCACGAACACGGGTAATCTCCTATACTATATCCGACGCAAAGTTGGCTGCACTGAAAGAAGCACAAAAAGCTGCCTGGCACTTACAATCGATCTTCCAAGAATTATTGACTTTATGTGTAGAATAGATTATTCTGTTGCCATTTATCCTACAAGTGCCAGGCAGCTGAGCAAATGACACCTTCTTTCAACAGAGCCAGAGTTATCTTAGTTTTTCGGACTGTATCTGTCAATCTGTTCGTGGCTTCGAAAGAAGAAACTGACGGGCAAGAGGAGCATGAACGCAGCCTTGGGCGTTGCCCAGATGCGTCGACGTAGGTCGACGCTTGGCGCGAAGCGCCTCAGCGCCGGGCTTTAGGCCGAGCATGTTCGGGACATTCGTGCCCGGTTTTTGCCGTCTGAAGCCGGCTCGTGAGGCCTATCGGCCGATTGGGCCACCTCCGGTGGCCTGGCAGAATGGCGCTGCCATTCTGCAGTCCTAAAGCCGCCTACGCGGACGAAGAATAGCGAGTCATCTACAACATTCGCGTGCACCCGGCGGGATGAGGGCGGTTGACACGTTCATCATATGCATGCTATAAGATCGCTGTCTTACCTGTTTTGCTTGATATGGAGGACTATCTATGGATGATACAAGGCGCGTTTTCCCCGGCGCATCGTGGCCCCGTGCACAGCCCGCTGATGTGGGTCTTGATGCGGGTGCGTTGGGTGACCTGGGACGCTGGCTGACGGAAGACGAGGCACTGAACGACCACCGCGTGCTCGTGGTGCGGGACGGCCACCTGGCGGCGGAATGGGAAAGAGGCTTTGTCACGGAGCATCGGCGCCGGCTGGCGTCGGCCGCCAAGTCGGTCTATTCGTCCATCCTGGGCATCGCCATCGCCGAGGGTAAGATCCCCACAGCGGACGCCAGGGTGGTTGATTACTATCCCGAACTTTTGGACGTGCCCGAGGGCAGGGGTCCCAAGGAGGGGCGCTGGGCCTTTGCCAAGGATCGCGACGTCACCTTTCGCCAGTTGATCTCCAACACCTCCGGCTATATGAAACCGGGGGAACAGCCAGGCACCGTGTTCCATTATCAGACCTTTGGCATGAACATCATCACCCATGCCCTGGGCACCATCTATGGCGTGTACGATACCGACGATCCGGGCGAGGAACCCGGGTTCGGCGAACTGATCGACCGCTATATCAAAGGGCCCGTAGGTGGCTCGTGGCGCTATGCCTACACCAATTTCGATCACGCCCCCGGCGCTCGGGTGGAGGTATTTGGCAACTATTGCCAGATATTCATCGACGCCCGGGATATGGCCCGCCTGGGGTGGCTGTGGGCCAATTATGGACGCTGGGACGGGGAGCAGTTGATCCCCGAGGATTGGATGCGTGAGGCCTCGCGGGTGGCGCCCATGATCGTGGAGAACTGTCCCAAGGAGAAGCGGGCCTGGTCCTACGGCTATGGCTTTTGGACCAACGAATATGGCCTGCTCTGGCCCGATCTGCCCCGGGAGAGTTTTGCCGCCGTGGGCGCCGGGCGTCAGTTGATCTGGATGTGCCCCAGCGAGGGCCTCGTGGTCGTGCAGGGGCCGGGACCCTACGAGGAACACCATGATGAGATCTGCATGCGGATCCTGGAGACCGT
>JAWLEV010000014.1:0-12101 GCA_041685915.1 Anaerolineae bacterium
GCCTTGAGATCAAGGATTTCATTCTCTTTGAGGTTTATCGGGTATATATCCCCTTCAAAGCCGCTTTGGATGAGATTGACGAGCACGGCATTCCCCAGCTTTTGAGGGTCCGCCGAGGCGCCGATGACGGCTACGGACTGAGGATTTGAGAACATCTCTAGCATACTGATTATCTCCTTTGATGATGGTCCATCCAGGTAATGTTATATCGGTTTGGTGAAATTGGGAAATCTAGACGGGTAAGGATTTCCCTGACTGCCGGTTGCGTGGCAGTGACACAAGAAAAAGTCCCTCGATAGCATTCGAGGGACGCGTGAATGATGGGAGCTCGACCGCCATCGATCACTCCTGCTCTCCTTCTCGGGAGCGAAGCAGCAATTGCATGGCGGGGGAAAAGATTCGCGAGCGCACCAACAGCATGCTAACGATAGTAGTCAACCCCGAGGCCGCAAAGATCATGGCGATGACCACGAATTGGTAGATGGCAGCATAGACAGGGTCGTCCCCCGCGAGGATCATGCCCGCCATGAGTCCGGGGATCCACACGATGCCCAAAGAGCGCAAAGAGTTCAATCGGGGAATAAGGCCCGCTTCCGTAGCCGCCTGTACATAGGGACGTACTGTCTCCTTGGGTTCTGCGCCCAGGGCGAGGGCCGCCTCGATCTCTCCCACGTGGGCCTTTACATCGGACCCAAAGCGGTCCAGGGAAAGGGCTACCGTATTCATGGCGTTGGCGATCAACATACTGCCCACGGGCACGAGGGAGGACATCTCCCACTCGATGACGCCAATCAGGGTCATGACGACGATAAAGGAGCCGGCGCCCAGAGCGATGCCCTGGAGCGTCACCCAAAAGGCCCCTGGAATGTCCTTTGAACGCCGCGCACCGATGGTGGTTGCCGCGCCGATCATGGTCATAAGGACGATGATGGCCGTCCACATAGGTTGCTCAAGCAAAAGGAGGACGACGGAACCCACGGCTACCACCTGGAGGCACCCGCGCAGCAAAGCCACCAAGGTTTCCTTGATCAACCTTATCTTGCGCGTGCGCGCCAGCAGGATGAGCAGTATGGCGGACGCTGCGGCGATCGCTGCCTGAGCAGCGCCCAGCGCACGGGGAGTGGTGAATATTCTACTTAGCATCCAGCACCTCCTCTATGGGGCCAAAGTCCGCCTTGGCTCCATCAACTATCCGTATGGCGTGATCGGCCATCCGCCTAGCCTGGGCCGTGTCGTGGGTGACGATGAGGCAGGTCAATCTCTCCTCCGCGATGATGCGACAGATCAGCGCTTCCACTTCTCGCTCCGTATCCTCGTCCAGCGCAGAGGTAGGCTCATCCAGCAGTAGGCCATGGGGAGAATTGGCCAGGGTTCGGGCCAGGGACACGCGTTGGGCCTCTCCAACGGAGAGACTGCTCACGTCGCGGTTCGCATAATCTTTCAAGCCCACTTCGGCAAGCAGTTTTTGGATATCTGCTGAGGAGAGTTCCTTTCCGAATTGTCGGGGACCAAAGCGTAGGTTGTAGGTCACCGTGCCCGGAAAGAGATGGGGTAATTGCATGACCATGCCCAATCTCTGGCGCAAGGTGCGGGGAGACAACTCACGATAATCCCGCCCCTGGAAGCATACCTGCCCCGCCGTGGGTTCTGACAGGCGATTTAAAAGTCGAAGAAAGGAGGACTTGCCCGCTCCACTGGGCCCGATGATGGCCACGATACTCTCTTGCTCGATTCGTACGCTGATATCCTTGATGATGGTTACACCGTTCGTCTTCCACGACAGGTGCTTTGTTTCCAGGAAAGGTACGTCTCTCTCCTGCAAAACGTCCTTCTCCTTGGGGGATGCCGGGGGAATTCCCCCCCACTCGCCCGCATCTATGAATAGTCTGGTCCCTTTATTCCGCCTTCTCGTCGAACCGGAACCACACCGAAACTTCGCTGTGCTCCACGTCCGTATGCACCACGCAACCGCTCTTTTGGAACACGCGCATCATGGCCGTATTACCCAACATGACCGTGGCCTTGAATCCCCGTATGCCCCTCTCTTTGGCGATGCGCATGAGAAAGTGTAGCAGGTGTGTTCCGATGCCCTTGCGTTGGTACTCGTCGGCCACGGAAAAGGCCACCTCGGCCATATTATCGTCGTAATCCAGCATCCAGTGCCCCGCGGCGACGATGGGTGCGGTGTCCGATGTACCCTCTGTGCAAACCATACCCAGGTTCTGCTCGTAATCCACGGCCACCAACCGCTGAGCCAGTTCGTGAGGGAAAGCCTTACGGACCTGGAGAAATCTCAAATAGACGGAGCGTTCCGATAGATCGTACAGGTACTCTTGAAGCAGCCTCTCGTCGGCGGCCTTGACCGGTCGACAGAACAGTTCCAGGCCATTCGCCTCAAATGTGTGTTCCAAGTCGACGGGGTAGATGCCTCCCTCGGGGATGATCTGGTCTTCAAAGAGGTACTTGTTCTCCTTGGCCGCGGCGAGGAGTTCCTCGCGGAAACGAGGATGGGCTATCTGGATCAGGGCCGTGGCCCGTTCGCGCAGGCTCTTGCCGTGTAGATAGGCCACGCCATATTCTGTCACCACATAGTGTACGTCTCCTCGCGTCGTCACCACCCCCGCTCCCTCGCTCAGGTGGGGGACGATGCGCGACACGGTGCCATCTCTGGCCGTGGAGGGAAGGGCGATGATGGGTTTCCCCTCTGGCGCCAGGGCCGCCCCACGGATGAAATCGGCCTGTCCTCCGATGCCGCTGTAGATCTTGTAGCCCAACGAATCAGCGCAAACCTGACCCGTGATGTCCACCTGCAGCGCCGTGTTGATGGCCACCATCTTTCGGTTTCGGGCGATGTTGATAGGGGACGAGTTATAATCCACCGTGCGGAACTCGAACATGGGATTGTTGTCGATATAGTCGTACAGCCTCCGCGTCCCGACGCAAAAGGTCGCCAGTACCTTGCCCGGATGGAACGTCTTCTGTGAGTTGTTCACCACTCCCGCCTCGATCAGGTCGATGAGACCGTCGGAAAACATCTCGGTGTGCACGCCCAGGTCCTTTTTGTCGGACAGGCCATACAGGATGGCGTTGGGGATCCTGCCGATCCCCACCTGAATGGTGGAGCCGTTCTCGATCAGGCGGGTGGCGTGGCGAGCGATGGCCAGGGCCACGTCATCGGGCTCGGGGGACTCTACTTCCAGGATCGGCTCCTCATAGTCCACGAGGACATTTATATCCTCCACGTTCATAAAACTATCGCCCAGTGTGCGGGGCATCTGGGGATTCACCTGGGCGATGACGAGTTCTGCGGCTTCGGCGGCGGCCTTTACAGCCTCCACGGAAACGCCCAGGGAGCAAAAGCCGAACTTGTCCGGTGGCGTGACCTGGATGAGTGCCGCGTCCAGGGGCATGCGACCGCTCTGGAATAGGCTGGGTATTTCGGAGAGAAAGATGGGAGTATAATCCGCCAGGCCCTCGGCGACGGCCGAACGGACGCCCGGGCCGACAAAGAGTGAATTGTGCCGAAAGTGACGGTCGTAGCGCTTGCGTGCATGAGGAGCGGAGCCGATGGTGAGCATATGCACGATCTCCACGTCGTTGAGGCGCCCCGCGGCGCCCCCCAGATCCACGAGTTCATTGAGCAGATGCTGGGGCTCTCCACAGCCAGGGCTCAAAAAGACCCTGCTGCCACTGCGGATCTGAAGCAGAGCATCCCTCGCGCTCATGGTCTTATCGGCATATCTCTCAGTCCACTCCTTTACTGCTTGCATTCTCACTCTCCTTCTATGCCCGACGGTTTGTTCACCTTACCCATCCCTTTTCGATGATAATTCAGCTTACAGGTGGGGTCAAATGAGCACGCATCTACAATCCAGCTGCAACGACATGATGCTACCAAGCGATCTGCCGAATTTACTGGGCTTTAATCTGCTGGGTGACGGGTTGCGCGATGCCCTGGATCCCCGCCTGCGGCTGTGAAGGTTGCCTTGTTAGCCGATGGCACCCGATGATATGACAAACCCCTCAAGATCTTTTTGAGGGGTTTGTCGAAAAAGATGCGTTCGTGTATATGCGAGATCGCTGGGCTTTTTATTCCTCTTCTGCTTTTTCCACGGTTATCTGTGTGCCGGCGGGGACATCGCTGAATACCGTGGCGTCCCCGTCCACTTGGCCGAACACGTTCACGGGACTTGCCGGCCTGATCTCGCTGCCTCGGCTGGCCGGCGTCTTCCCGAAAAAGATGCAAAAGGCATGACCCGGGGGCCAATATCCCAAATCGCCCTCCTCCACGACGGACTGGCCGTCCTCTTCACTCAGGTGCACGGGAATGCCAAAGTAGATCTCTTCGCCCCATGTGCTGACCGAGGCCTCTATAGGCAATGCATCCCATATCTCATCTGCCGTGCGTGTATCATTCAGGCTGCCCGTGACCGAAACGTCACCGGCGATGATGCGGATTTTGCGCATAGCTGCACCTCCTTATCATGTGCTAGAAACACGCAACGTCACGTGTCCAAAGGATATTACTCCATCCTCTCTATGGCGTCAAAGCGCCCTCACTCCGTGTCGTCATGGGGAAGCCCTGGCCAGGACGATCTCCACCGGCAGTCCCCACAGTAAAAAGCGCTCGGTGTCAAGGATTTGAAAATCGGCCTCCGTGAGGGCATTCTGAGTGTAGATGGGTCGACAGTCGAGGAGATGGGGCAACTGTTTGTGGGTCCACTCATACAGGGGAACCAAAGGGTTAAATCCCTCTGCCTTGGCCAGGGAGACGACGCCGATACGCCCCGCTCCCTTCAGCACTCTCTTACATTCAGCAAGGACGCGGGGAATCTCGGGGGTGTCGAACAGTTCCAGAGTAAAACTCATAAAAAGAGCGTCGAACGAGGCTGTCCAAAAGGGCAACCGCGCGCCGTCACCGCAGATCAGTGTGGCTCGTTCCGAGAGGTCGTGCGTACAAAGTCGATTTCGGGCGATGCGGCACATGCGGAAGGAGATATCGATGCCCCATACCTGACCCCCTTGGCAAACGTCCTCCGCCAAGGAGACCATGCTGTGTCCCGTTCCAGGGCCGATTTCCAGTATCGCCTCCCCCTCTTGGACATCGAGCTTTGCCAGGCCGCGTCGCCTCGTCCCTCTCTCCCAGAACCCGGCGATGGCCTGGTAATAAGGAGCGATCTTGTCATAGGTGGCGCGCGCTTCCTGTTTCGACCTGCGGACGCGCGTTATCTCTTGATCGTCGGTTGAGGGATCGTTCATCACTTCTCCTCGTGTGCTGCTTTTCTTCGGCCAGGGGGAAATATTTTATGGAGCATGGGGATCCCTCATTCCCGTCCTATGCGGTTTCTGTGCCCTTTATTCTGCTCGGACGCTGCCCGAGCTGTCGGATGAAAAGTCAGATGCCCAGTCGACAAGTTCGGCCACCGGGGTTACCACAATCCAGCCCCATTGTTCTGTGCTCTCCACCCAATCGGGCATGAGGATATCCTCATAGGGTTGAAGGTCTGGTTCATTTCTCAGTCGCTTCTTTGCGGCTTCGTAGCCATGCAGTTCCTCAAATCGGGGATCCATGCTCACAGTAAATACTCCTTCAAGGAATAGCGATCATGCAACATTGGAGATCGTGATCTTCACTGTTAATCTGCCAGACGGGCGCCATTGGCCCAAAAACAAACTTCCGAGAGCAAGACCCAATCACAGTCGCGGGCCCTCTCTCGGAGGCTTGGCTACAGCTATAGAGCGGGTGATGAGACTTGAACTCACGACTTTCTGCTTGGGAAGCAGATGCTCTGCCACCTGAGCTACACCCGCGCATCTACATCCTATTATAGGCCGTGGGACGGGGATGTCAAATTCGATATAACAGGTTGGCGTTTCTATACTGACATCCGCAACATTGTCCTGCCCGTGCAGTCAGTATAGAATGCCTTTGTACGGTATAGAGATAAGGGGGGAATATGCGCGTCAGCGACGTCAGTACATTTCTCGTCTCACCCGTCAGCCATCGGGCGGGGATGACAGGGGGCAAGAACTGGTTGTACGTCAGGGTGGAGACCGACGAGGGGGTGGTGGGATGGGGTGAGGCATATACCCAGCTCGACCGCGATCGTAACATCGCCCGACACGTACACGACCTCTCGCGCTATCTCGTGGGACGGGATCCAGGGCGAATCAAGGACTTTACACGGCTGGTCTATGAGGATTTTGCCGGGCGGCGAGGCTCCATGGATCTCTACAGCGCTCTCAGCGCCATGGAGCAAGCCCTTTGGGACATTTTGGGCAAGGCATTGGGTGTGCCCGTACATCAACTTTTAGGGGGTGCCTGTCGCGAGGAGGTGCATGTCTACGCCAACGGATGGTACGGCCATGCCCAGACCCCCGAGGCATACGCCGAGCGGGCCCTGATCATGGTTGATAGGGGCTTTGACGCCCTGAAATTCGACCCTTTTCCTGGTCCCTGGCGCCTGTTCGTGGATGAAAGGGTGGAGCAACAGGCCGTCGAGACCGTGCGCGCCGTGAGAGAGGCAGTGGGCCCAAACGTGGCACTGCTCATTGAGGGGCATCGACGGCTGGCTCCCATGCACGCTCTGCGGGTGGGTCGCGCCGTAGAGGACTGCAATCCCTTCTGGTACGAGGAGCCCGTGCCTGCCGATAATCTTTCTGCTTTGGCTGAGGTGAGACGTCAACTGGATATTCCCATTGTCGCCGGCGAGACGCTTTACACCAAGTCGGCTTTCCGCAAGGTATTCGAGCGGGGCGCTGCGGATATCATCAACCCCGATGTCTGTAACTGCGGCGGCATCCTGGAGCTCAAAGAGATCGCGGCCATGGCGGAACCGTACTATGTGGCCGTAGCTCCCCACAACTATAACAGCACTGCCTTGGGATTGGCAGCGACGCTGCAGGTTGCCGCGTGTATTCCCAACTTTTGTATCACCGAGTACTTTGTGAACTTTGAGGAAACGAGTGCGGAGCTGGCCGTGGACCCCCTTCAGGTGCGGGATGGGACCATACAGGTGCCCACGACGCCGGGCCTAGGCGTCACCCTGGATGAGGAGGTCCTGGAGGCCTATCCTTATCAGCAGCAACCCAAACGCTCCTGGCCCGGCTTGTGCTAGTGGGTATGTGGCCGGGCCCTCGCGCCCTTTTGCCATAGGTCCCGGAGCTATGTACAATATCTTTGTTTGAAAGAGGGGAGGAGGTATCCTTGACAGATAGCAATGGTGATGGGCAGTCGCGAGGTTCCGATGGTATGAACAGGAAGTTGCTCTATGCGCTTGTCGGTATAGCCGTCGTCGTGGCCATCATTCAGATCGTGTCCCTGTTTCTGCCCCGGCGGGGGAGTCAGGTGACGGCGGTTCCCACCTTTACCAGGCGTCCGCGGCCGACGGCTACCTCTAGGCCGACAGAGATTCCGCCCACGCCAACAGAGACGTTTACACCATCCCCTACGGAGACATCCCCTCCTCCTACGGCGACGAGCACTCCTACCGATACGCCGATTCCACCAACTGATACGCCGGAGCCCACCGATACACCGGTGCCGGCAACCGATACCCCCGTGCAACCTACGGCTACCCCCCAGCCCCCCACGGCGACTCTCGCCCCCGTCACCGTGTTGGAGAGCGTACCCATCGACAACGGCGAGTGGGGCGAGAACCACATCTATTGTCGCGCCAGAGAGGAAAAGTGGATCGAGGGCAGCGACGGTCATCAATATCGTGCGGGATTGGGCTTTTTGTCCAGGCCAGAGTCGGTGTCCAGGGTTCAGGACTTTTGGGGCTATGCGGCGCGTGGTGGTGGTAACTGGAAGATGGTCATCGAAGTACGGGCGGAGCAAGCCTGGACCGACTGCCCCTCAGATCGCGCTGTTTGCTATCAGACATCTGTCTCACATGGCGAGCCACGACTGAGCCTCGAGATCTATTTGCAGGACCGAGTGTGGAGCTCCCTGTTGGACGATTGGATCAGCGGAGGATGGCAGGCGACCACGAACAATCAATATTACCAGGACGTACAGGCGGCTATCTTTAAGACCATGTGTAACTGTGATGAGGTTCCCGCCGAGCCCTGTGTGGGCTTTACCTTTGTGCGAGTCGATTGATATTTCTGCTTCTGTTCACCATCATGGGGCGAGGGCGTCTGGCGCGCTCGCCCTTTTCCCTTGCTATTCGTCGCCCTTTTCCGGCTCGACGGATATGGCGGTCGCCAGATCGCGAGCGACGGATACCTGGCCCTTTGGTGTTTCGACCAACATACTGTCGCTGGTCGTGATCAGGACCTTAAAGGGGCTGCCCAGGTACAGTCCCCGTTCGCGCAAAAAATCGCGCGGGATCATGCTGTCATCCTCATATTGCACCACGTGTCCCTCCTGCCCCACGGATATCTCGGTGAGGGGGAGGGTCTTGCGCAGGGGCGTTTCGCCATCCGGACGCGGAATGACCTGCCCCAAGGGGTTTGTGGAAGGGTGATCCAGATATTCATCAAGCCGGTCGGCCAAGAGATCGGAGGTGCCGTGTTCCAACTGGCAGGCCGCCTCGTGGGCTTGCTCGTAGGCATAGCCCAATTCCTTTACCAAAAAGACCTCCCATAGACGATGCTTTCGCAGGACGCGGTGAGCCTGCCGCTCGCCCTCTGGCGTCAGCGAGGCGCCCTTGTAGGGGCGGTAGATAACCAACCCCTGTTTCTGGAGTTTGCGACACATCTCGTTGACAGAGACGGGAGACACGGAGAGTTCCTCAGCCAGACGCGATAGGGGAACGGGGGCATCCCCATCCCGTAGGCGAGCGATCTCCAAAAGGTACATCTGCGAACTCTCGGTCAGTATTTTCGTATTCATCTTTAGGTATATCCTAAATGAACTAACAGTAAATCTTAAAGGATGCCTAATTATAGGGCTTGGGGACGTCTTTGTCAAAGCCCGTCACCCTTTGGTCTCCTCCCATTGTGACCTTTGTAACTTTGCATGGGAAATCCGTTTGGGGTGCGACACGGGGCTCGGTATAATCGCTCGGTGGATATGGGAGTTCGGGGTGTTCTCAGGGAGGTATCCTTTGGAGACTGTACAGGTCGATACAAAAGATCGGCGACAGGTTCAAGAGTTCCTTGCTTTACCCTTTACCCTCTATGAGGACGTGCCCCAATGGGTGCCTCCTTTTGCCCATCAGGCGCGTCTCGTTCTGAATCGCGCGCGTCACCCCTTTTATGAGCATTCAGAGGCCGCCTTTTTTCTGGCCCAAAATCGGGGGCGGACGATAGGGCGTCTTGCTGTATTGGATAATCGACATTACAACGTGGCCAACGAGGATGCGGCGGCCTTTTTCGCCCTGTTCGAGTGCAGGGATGCCGTCGATGCGTCGCGCGGCCTGTTTGAGGCGGGATTCGACTGGGCACGCCAGCGGGGGCTGCGCAGCGTCAAGGGACCACGCGGCTTCAGCCACCTCGATGGGCTTGGATTGCTGATCAAAGGCTTTGCCCATCGGCCGGCCATGGGCATCCCCTATGCCCTTCCTCATTATCGGGACCTGGTGGAAGATGCCGGCTTTCATAAGGTGGACGATATTCTCTCCGGGCATATGATTCGAGACGGCTCCTTTCCGGAGAGGATACATCGCCTCTCGCAACGTGTACAGGAGCGGCGCGGCTTGCGAGTGCTCTCTCTTCGCTCCCGGCGCGACCTGCTTGCCCTGGCACCAAAGTTCCGCACCCTTTTCAACGAGTCCCTGGGCAGTAACGAGGACAACATACCGCTCACGGAAAAAGAGGTCGCCATGTTGGCTCGCCGTCTCCTTGCCTTTGTGGATCCCCGCCTGGTCAAGGTGGTGGCCAAGGGAGAAGAGCTAGTAGGATTTGTGCTGGCCTATCCCGACGTGTCGGCAGCGCTACAACGCTGCAACGGACGCCTCTTCCCCGTGGGCTGGTGGCACCTTTGGCGAGAGAAGCGGCGCACCACGTGGATCAACATCAACGGTATGGGTATCGCGGAGGAGTATCGCGGTGGCGGGGGCACGGCGATCCTCTTCAGCGAGTTGGCCAAGAGCGTCGCGGAGGGAGGTTTCGAGCACGCCGAGTTGGTGCAGATTCGTGGCAATAACGCCGAGATGCTGCGCGAACTGCAAAAACTGGGCGTCGATCTCTACAAGGTGCATCGTCTGTACGAGCGAGAGTTGTAGGGCGGATTGGCAACCCGCGCAGTCTTTCACGCCCCCACCCTAAAGAGGTGGGGCTGGTCTGAGTCAGCCAACCAGCACCGCCTGTTTACGGCGGTGCGGCGATGCCTTCCGCCCTGGCGAAGCGCTTCGTCGCCACAGCCGGTCGGTGGGACGAGCGTGCCTGGGGAACCCCTGCGGGCGTTGCTGCCCTGGGCCGCGCTGGCGGCGTTGGCGGCGCTGTTGATGGCCGGCGGGGTGGTGGCCTATGCGGGCAAACCCTAAGGGTCTCCGAGACCCTTGGGGTTTCTATCACCCCAGACGAGGCGTCGGCTTCCCCCCTCGCCGCTATGTGAAACCGACGACGAAGCAAACGCTTCGTCGCCACAGTAGAGACGTTCCGGCGGAACGTCTCTACAATTCGTGAGGAATCAGCTTTCCCCCATCCCCGCCCACACCTTGGGCAGGCGCGCAAGGGCTTTTTCCGGTAACGGCCCCTTTTCCACGAACTGCACGGCTTGCTCCACTTGCTCCATGTTAGAGATACCGATGAGAGCCGTCGAAAGCTCCTCTTTGCTGATGGCAAAGCGGATAGCGGCCTCGACCAGGCTGTCCGCATAGCCCTCCTCCACCAGGAAGCGAAAGCGCTGGGCCAGCCGCGCGTCCTGCTCGTAATCGTCGCTTGTGGCGATGGGGGAGACGGAATCTGCGCCCACTGGATGCCGCCTGGTGGTGCCTGTGAGGGCGCCACCGGCCAGGACGCGTATGGCGATGGGGCCTATATCTCGCGCGGCGGCGCGGTCGATGAGGCGGTCATAATCCTGAAAGGGAAAACCTTCCGGTGCCTGCTGGCCCGAGGTGGGATTCAGCAGGTTGTAGCAGGTCTGGATGGTGTGGGGCTCTGTGGTGGCGATGGCCTGGTGCAGGGCCTCGGTTTCCCCCAGGCCGTTGATGCCCCAGGCGCGAATCTTATCTTGTGCTTGTAGGGAGCGCAAGGCATCCACGGCAGCGGCCACGTCCTCCACGCTTACCCAGCCCCGTTCCGGTTGGCGGCGGGCAACGACACGGTTGTGTAGCTGCATCAGGTCTATGCGCTCCCGGCGGAGCCGCCGCAGGCTCTCTTCCACTGCAGCCGGTACCGCCTCGTCGATATGCGCCATCTGTTGCGCCGTGAGCTGGACCTTGGTTCCCACCACCACGTCGGCGTCCAGTTCCTCCAGCACGCGCCCCAGATTGGCCTCCGAGGCGCCGTCGCCGTAGGATTCCGCCGTATCAAAGTAGGTGATACCCAGCTCGAGGGCCCGCGCCACCACGCGCGTCATATCCTCCGCGTCACCTTTTACCAGCAATCCGCCCACGGCGCCGCAGCCGAAACCCAACTCGGAGACCTTGATCCCCGTTTGGCCCAATTCTCTGTATCTCATTTTGCCCTCCCTTTCGTAGGATACGTACAAGTCATTTTCTCAAGGCTCTATGGAGTTGTCAATCGGATGCAGTATGCGCTATCCCTTCCCCGCTCCATATTGTATAATACCCACCGTCAGTTGCTATCAGCTTGATCGAAAGGAGACGCCCTTATGCCCGCACAAGGACCAAATATCCTGTTCTTTGCCACCGACGAGCAACGCTACGATTGTCTGGGCTGCTATGATAACCCTGTGCTGCGCACGCCCCACATAGATTCCATCGCCGAGGAAGGGGTGCGCTTTGAACGCGGCTATGTGCAGAATCCCATGTGCATGCCCTCGCGCATGTCCATCATGACGGGACGCTACTGCTCCGAGCACGGTTGTAACATCAACTGCACCGGCATCCCTCCCCATGAGCAGGAGCAGACGTTTATGGAACATCTGCGTCGCGGCGGTTATTATACCGCCGCCATCGGCAAGATGCACATGATGCCCAAGTGGGGGCCGTTCGGCTTCCGCTATCTGGACCTGGTAGAGGGACAGG
>JAWLEV010000014.1:12201-38172 GCA_041685915.1 Anaerolineae bacterium
CGGGACTATGTGGCGATGATCACCACCAAGGATTGGAAGTACGTACACTTTCCCAACCTGGACATTGGTGAGCTGTACGATCTGGCCAACGACCCCCACGAGTTGGACAATCTGTTCTATGATCCCCAATATGCGAATAAGGTGGCGGAGATGCGCCTGCGCCTGCTCAATCGCTTTATGAACAATCAGCGTCCCTACATCGGCGAGCGAACGGAGACCTTTCGCGAGCATTATCTCGCCGACCACCGCCCGCCAGGCGGCAGTCTGCCCGGCGTCACCTACGCCGAGACCGCCGAGACGTAGAGCGAAACATCGTTCACATAGGAAAGCATCTGACGTAGAGGAGGAAAGGACACATGCACGGGCCCGATTTCCAACGTCCCGGCAAAGAGACTATCGACGTCTTGCGCCGAGCCAGCACGGCGACCCTCACCACCATCTTTTCCCGGCAGGGCATCCGCGACATCTGGATGCCCCTCAAGCCCCTGCGGCGGGGCAAAAAGATGGTGGGCCCGGCCCTGACCATTCGCAGCGTGCCCCATCGGGGCGATATCGGGCGCGACATGGCGTATGCCGAGGGAACAGATTTCCCCGGCCACCCCGACGAGGCCATCGACGCCGTGCAGCCGGGCGACGTGGTCGTCCTCGACGGACGGGGGGCCACCGACGAGGGGCTCTTTGGCGATCTGCTGACCCTGCGTATCCAGGAGATGGGGGCGGCGGGATTGGCCTGCGATATGGCCGTACGCGACACACCCCACATCGTGGAGAGGGATCTGCCCGTCTTCTGCCTCGGCTCGGCCAGCCCCGGCGGCACGGTCTATAACGTGGACTATAACGTGCCCATCGGCTGCGCGGGGGCCCTGGTCTGCCCAGGGGACATCATGGTCGGGGACGATGACGGCCTCGTCGTCATCCCCCAGGATATGGTGGACCATGCGGTGGAAGAGATCCTCGAGTTCGAGGCGCGGGAGGATTTCATCCGTATCATGCTGGCCAGGGGCTACTCCCAGCGTGGTCTCTATCCCATGGGCCCCGAGATGGAGGAGCGCTTTCAGGCCTGGTGGGCGGAGCAGCGGGTGCAGGGCTGACTGCTTTGGGACGCGGTGCTCAAAGATGGGCAACGTTTATCCGATGGTGCGGCCTCAAAAGATCAGAGGAGAACTAAGAGACGATGGGAGTACGTCCCATCCAATATCGGTTTTGAAACCTGTTCCCGATACCGCGCGGTATCGGGATACATGAGCGAGGCTAGGCCGGACAATGGGCGGTGACGATCAGATTGGGACTGCTGTCGGCATCAAAGGGGGCGCCCCGTATGTCGCCATAGCAGGTGACGGCTTTATATCCTGTCTCTGCCAGTGCGTCTAGTACCGTTTCCTGGCGTAACGCCCATAATCTCGTCGAGGTTACCTGCTGCTCCCAGTCATCGTCGCCTTCTCGTCGCAAAGTCACCAGGTTAAAGCAAAGTCGTTCATGGGGTTCAAAGTCATAGAAGCGCAGAAAAAGCCATTCCTTATTCCCCTCGCGATGGGACCGCGGTCCCATCCATCGCTCTCGATCCGCCAGTACCATATCAAAGTTACGGTTCTGGATCAGAAGCAGTCCACCGGGCCGCAAACAGGCAAAAAAATCCGCCAGGGTCGCGATGAGCTCCTCGGGCGTCAGCACGTGAGGTAATGAATTTCCCAGACAAAGGAGGGCGTCGAACCCGTCTTCCCCCACATCGAGCACTTGCGCCAGTTCGCCAAAGCCTGCCACCCGAAAACGTGCCTCGCTTCCTGCATCGCCCGCGTTGCCCCGTGCCCGCGCGATCATCTCCGCGTTCAGGTCGGTCCCTACGACCTCATAGCCCTTCTCCGCCAGGGCGATGGCGTGCATGCCGCTTCCGCAGGCGGCGTCGAGGACGCGACAGGCGTTCACCGACTGTAATTGCTCCTCGATAAAGGAAAGTTCTGATCGTAGACGTCCCTCCCAGTCTATAAAGCGATCGTAATTGGTGCTCAAGTCATCGTACATCATTTCCACCTTTGGTATCATCGGCTCAAATGAGTGACTAAATTCTTTTGATCGTACCCATTATACCACAGGGATGGTTGGCCGTGTGTGACAAAAGTCGCCTCTCCTGCCGGTGTTCTTTGCAACTCTACTATAAATTGACAAATACGCATTCTCCCAGTAAGGTGCATATAAAGAAGCGATCGCGAGAAGGGGAGGGAAGATAGATGAGTTCTGAAGAACCATTATGCGAGAAGGTCGACCTCTTTCGCGCGCGTGCAGGGGGCTATGCCACCTATCGTGTACCCGGTATCGTGGTCACCCCAGAGGGCACGGTGCTCGCCTATGGCGAGGCGCGCAAGAGTAAAGCGGGCGATTGGGGAGCCATCGATATTCTCATGCGCCGCAGCACGGACAGGGGCCGGACGTGGGATGACCCACACAAGATGAACGAGGCGGGAAGGGAGGTACCAAAAAACCCCGTGGCGCTGGAACAGGATCTGGCCACAACCAAGGAACACACGTTCAATAACGCCGTAGGCATCGTGGATCGACGGATGGGGATCGTTCACTTTTTGTACTGTGCCGAATATGCTCGCTGCTATTATATGTGCAGTGAGGACGATGGCCAGACCTTTGATGATCCTGTGGATATCACCGCTATGTTTCAACACTTTCGTCCCGTTTATGATTGGCGTGTCATCGCCATCGGGCCGGGACATGGCATCCAGCTGCACAATGGACGCCTGTTGGTGCCTGTATGGATGTCCACCGGCACGGGGGGTCACGGTCATCGTCCTTCCTGTGTCTCTGTCATCTATAGCGATGACCATGGGGCAACCTGGAAGGGAGGCGAGATCGTCGTCACTCCTCCCGAACTCGAGAACCCCAGCGAGACGATGGCTGTGCAGCTTCACGATGGTCGCGTCATGCTCAACATTCGCCACGAGGGAGAACCCCATCGGCGTGCCGTATCCTTTAGCCCGAACGGGGTCTCTGACTGGAGCCCTGTGCGCTTTGAAGAGGATCTCTTTGAGCCTGTATGCATGGGTAGCATCGTGCGCTTGAGCGAGTACCCGGAGCACGACAAGAACCGCCTCCTGTTTGCAAATCCCGATAGTGGACAGGTGGGTGAGCGCAGGAACGTCACAATCAGGCTCAGCTATGATGAGGGGGAAACCTGGCCTGTGAGCAGGCGTCTGGAATCCGGCATCAGTGGTTATACCGATCTGGGCGTGGGTCCCGATGGTACCATCTATTGTATCTATGAGCGAGGGGCGGCCGCCGAGAGCCAATACGACCCGTGCTATCTGACGGTGGCCCGCTTTAACCTGCCCTGGCTTACCAGGGGAGAAGATTCGCTCACGGCGGGTTGACTATGCTCTGTCCCCCCGTGTTGTTTGACGATATGGGGAAGCATGTTGTTTATCCATCTATGCCTATGGCAGACGCGATATAGGATTTCGGGTCCTTTTCATAGATTTGCAGGAAAAAGAAAAATCCTTTATACTGTGGGATTGGTGCCTTGCTTGCGTCTACCGCATCCAAAGGGGATGAACCCCTTTGCCCTTAACAGTAGAATAATTTTCTGTAAAGTGCTTGACAAAGTGTAATATATATGGTATAATTGAGTAAAGGATCAAGAGTTAGTGATAGGGAGCAGACGTTTGATAGCGCGTTAGGCAATCCTATCGGCTATATTTCATTCAAGATTCGTTCACATCCGCCGATGGCCGTGCCTCGGCGGTTTGGTTTGGAAGGATATACCTTGTCGCATAGTGGATACCCATAGTTTACTCCGGGTGGTTAAATAATGATGGAAACGATTGTAAACGAGGAAAACGAAGAACTCTTGGAAAGGGCCAGAGAGCAGGGTTATCTTACCCTCGATGATCTGATGGAGCATTTTCCCCATGCGGAAGATAATCTTGATGAGATCGAGGAAATATTCGCTGCCCTTGAGGAAGAGGACATCGACGTTCTGTACGACGATGAAGGGCGAGAGGAAGATTCGGCATCCTTTGAGGAAGAGGACGAGGAGGATGAGGAGTTCAGAGCCCGTGTCAGGCCCAAAAAGCCAGCCAAGCTCAGCGAGATCTCCACAGAGGATAGCATCAGCCTCTATCTGAAAGAGATGGCGCGTGTTCCCCTGCTCACTGCCGAGCAGGAGGTGACCCTTGCGCGTCAGTACGAGGAGGGGCGCGAAGCGCAGAAAGAACTGGAAGAGAATGGCGATCTCTCCGAAGAGGAGAAGCAGCGCCTTTACGATCTCGTCGATCAGGGTGAGGTCGCACGTTCTCACCTGATCCAGGCGAACACGCGGTTGGTGGTGAGTATTGCCAAGCGATATACGGGCCAGGGAGTGCCTTTCCTGGATCTGATTCAGGAAGGTAACCTGGGACTCATCAAGGCGGTGGAAAAGTTCGATTACCACCGCGGCCATCGCTTCAGCACGTATGCTACGTGGTGGATTCGTCAGGCGATCACCCGTGCCCTGGCCGATCAGGGGCGAGTGATTCGTTTGCCCGTACATCTTAGCGATCGTATCCGCAAGGTGTACAAGGTCGCCCAGCAGTTGGAGCAGGATTGGGGCCGTCAGCCCACGGCAGAGGAGATCGCGGAAGAGATCGACCTTCCTCCACACAAGGTACAGTGGATGCTCAAGGTCTCCCAGAGGCCCCTGTCTCTGGAAAAGCCCGTTGGCGAGGAAGAGGACAGCGAGTTGGGAAGTTTTATTCCCGACGAGGAAGCGCCTTCTCCCTCCGACTCGGCGTATCAGAACCTCCTGCAGGACAAGATGGAAGAGGTTCTGAGCACCCTTACGCCCCGCCAGGCGCGCATCCTGCGTCTGCGTTTCGGCCTGCACGATGGGCGTAACTATACGTTGCAAGAAGTGGGAGAAAAGTTCGACCTGACGCGGGAGAGAATTCGCCAGATCGAACACGAGGCTCTGGATCGCCTCAGACACCCAAGACGCAGTCGGCAACTACGCGATTATTTGACCTAACGTCATTCGTTTCATCGTAGAATCCTAGCCCTCTCCACAACGAGAAACCGAGAGCCGGGGTATCCTCAGGATATCCCGGCCTTTTTTTCACTCCCCTGCTATCTGTCGCTTACCCCTCTCCCTTTTTTCCACTCTCACCAACTTTTTGTTTGATCTGGAAGGTGGTTTCGGCTATCCTATGGGCATGGATATCCGTGGCTCGTTTATCGGCCTCGAGCCATGGCTGCCATAGAAAAGATCGTCCCGTCGGGCGCTGATACCTCCCGCGAGGACGGATGAGTGAGGCATATGTTTTCAGAATGTTCGTCCGGGTCAGGGCTCATACGTCTTGGGTTTTCGGTACGCGTGTATGGCTGGGCCGATCTTCCCTCCCATGACGGCCGTGCCCCCTATCGCCAGCCCAATCTCAGCATGAGCCTGGCCTATCTTCGCGATATCCTCCATTATCTCCGTGCCAACGATATACACATGTACCGCATGCATGGAGATCTGCTTCCCGGCGCGCTGCGGCTTTCGGAAGGCGAGATCCGGACGCGGATCGCTGCCTGTCGAACTGAACTGGCCGCTCTGGGAGCGCTGGCGCGCGACTGGGAGATCCGTCTCTCCTTTCATCCCTATGGTATTGCACTCAACACGCCGAATGAGGACCGTCTCCATCGGGCGGTGGGATATCTGGGGGCGCAAGCGGGGCTCCTGGACGCCATGGAGCTGGGGCCGGAGGCCGTGATCGTCGTGCACGTCGGCGGCGTATACGATGATCCACAGACGTCGCGGGAGCGCTTTGTGCGTCGCTATGAGGCGTTATCCCCGTCTGTGAGAGGGCGCCTCGTACTGGAGAACGATGACCATCGTTTCGCTCTCACAGACGTGTGGGCCATTCACAAAACGTGTGGCATCCCCCTGGTCTTTGATAACCTCCATCACCTTGTCCTGAACCCCGATCGACTACCCATGGAGGAGGCCATACGACGCGCCCTGGACACGTGGCCGCCGAAGATCAGGCCCAAGATTCACTTTAGTAGCCCGCGCACCGAGATGCGCCCCCTGCCGGGGATGTCGCGGACCAAGGCGCCTACCTGGACGGAGCACAGCGATTTCGTGAACCCCTTCGAGTTCATTCGCTTTCTGACCATGACCGAGGAGTTCTCACCCTTTGACGTCATGTTGGAAAGCAAGGCGCGAGACCTCGCTCTCCTCAAGTTGCGTGAGGATGTTATGCGTTTTGCGCCAGAACTGGCCAAGCGCCTGATGTGACGGATCTTGGCCACGATGCGGTTTCCTGCAACAGGTGGTTGACACGCCGGACGTTCTTTGTATCATACGTCTTGGCTTTGGGATCGGCGTTGCCTGATAGCGTGTGTTCCATATCCTGGAAGAAAGGGCGACGGTTCTTATAGTGTTTGGACAACATACTTGGTAACATTAGCGAGGAGGAATCATGACAAAAAGAGACTGGAGCGGCAGTTTTTGCACCCCCATGACCCCTTTCGATGAGCATGACCGCATCGATGAGGAGGCTCTGCGGGCCGAGGTCGCCTTTTGCGTCGAGTCCGGCGTGGGCGGGCTCTGTGTGCCCGTGATGGTAAGCGAGTTTCGCCTCCTCTCCGAGGAGGAGCGCCGACTGATGATCCGTGTGCCCGTGGAGGTGTCCGGTGGAAAAGTTCCCGTGGTGGCCAATTGCGCGGCGGTGAACACCCCCCTGGCGGTTGACTATGCCCGCTACGCCCAGGAGGTGGGCGCCGATGCCGTGATCGCCATGCCCCCCTACATCCACAAGCCCGACTTTGAGACTATCTTTGCTTACTACCAGGCCATCTCCGACGCCGTGGACATCCCCGTGTGGATACAGAACGCGGGCTTTTTGGCCCTCTCGCCGGATCAGATCGTCAAACTTTGCACAGAGATAGAGCACGTCAGTTGGGTCAAAGAGGAGGTGATGCCCAGCACCCACAGCATCACGGCGCTGATGGAAAAGGACTGTCCGGCCATAGAGGGCGTCATGGGCGGCGCGGGCGGCCGTTACATGATCACCGAACGGGAGCGGGGCTCCAAGGGCGTGATCCACGCCTGCCAGTTTTGCGACATACTGCAGCGGGTGTGGGACCTGTTGGATGAGAACGTGACCGAGGAGGCCGAAGATCTGTTCGATGCCCTATTGCCCGGCATCGTCTTGGAGGGGCTGATGGGCATGGCCTTTGCCAAGGAGATCATGGTGCGCCGCGGCGTGCTGAAGAACAACCGCATCCGCTCGAAGGCCCATCCCCTCGACGAGCACGACATGCGCGAGATCGACCGCGTCTGGGAGCGCATGCAGCCCTACCTGATCTGGCATAAATAGGATATACTGTATATTGTGGTTGCGCGAAGCGCAACCACAATATATTCTGTATCTGGCGTTCCTCTTCCCAGGAGCGCCAGGCGTAGCACTGGTGAAGCAGGTCAAAAGTGAATGGTAGAGAGGAGTCTTATGTCTGAAGACACGAACATGGACGAACAGATCGAGGAGAACGTGAACACCTATTCCAGTCCCACGGAACTGGAGATCACGGACATGCGCACGGCCGTGGTAGCCTCGAACTATGACTATCCCATCATCCGCATCGATACCAACCAGGACGTGTACGGCATCGGCGAGGTGCGGGACGCGGGCCATGAGGAGAACGCCCTGCAGTTCAAGAGCTTTCTCTTGGGGCAAAATCCCTGCAACATCGATATGATCTTTCGCACCATCAAGCAGTTCGGCAACTGGGGGCGCGAGGGTGGCGGCGTGTCGGGCATCGAACTGGCCCTGTGGGACCTGATCGGCAAGGTCTATGGCGTTCCCTGCTACCAGTTCCTGGGCGGCAAGTACCGAGATAAGGTGCGCATATACGCCGACACTCCTGAGCCGAGCGAGCTCACCCCCGCAGCCTATGCCGAGCGCGTCATAGGACGCAAGGAGATGGGCCTAACCTTTATCAAGTTCGATATGACCCCTCGCATCCTTGAGGATATTCCCGGTGCCACCATCGGCACACCCACCAAGTACGAGTATAACATGGGACGGCGGCGAAGAGCGCCCGGCACAGGTCTGGGAAGCAAGGTGACGGACAAGGGCATCGCCCGCATGGCAGAGATCGCTGCCGCCGTGCGCGAGGCCGTGGGATGGGATATCGCCCTCTGTACCGACCACTTTGGGCATGGCTACATGACGGCCAAGGAGGTCATTCGACTTGGCCATGCCCTGGAGCCCTATGGTCTCGCCTGGATGGAGGACCCCATGCCCTGGCACGATATAGATGGCCATAAAAAGGTCACCGATGCCATCAATGTGCCGACGGCTGCCGGCGAGACGCTGTTCCTGTGGAACGGCTTCCGCGAGATGATCGAGAAGCGCGCCGTGGACATCATCCACCCCGATCTGCTCACCTCTGGCGGCATGCTGGAGACAAAGAGGATCGCTGACTATGCGGAGCGCTACGGGATACCGACGGCGCAGCACTTTGCCGGCTCGCCCATCGCCTTTATGGCCAACGTGCACTGTGCGGCGGCTGTCTCCAGCTTTGTGGCCCTGGAACACCACGGACTTGACCTGCCCTTCTGGGAAGACCTGGTGACCGGCCTCGATGACCCCCTGATGGAAGAGGGCTATGTGAAGGTGCCGGAGAAACCGGGCCTTGGCGTCGATCTGAACTATGAGGCGATCGAGGAAAACTTGCGCAGCGGAGAGATGTTTGGGCCCACCGAGGAATGGAATGCGCCCAAGCTTGGTTTCTGGCGACCCAATCCTGAGGAGCGTTGGGAATAGCGGCCGGCGGATATGTGAAAAAGAGCCCCGAGATTACCTTCGGGGCTCTTTTTGCGTCGCGGGCCATGCAACAAAGGCCGGTGGTGGATTGTATCTCTAGGCCGTCGGTCGTATCTTGACATCGTCGCAGCCCAGGCGTCCCTCCTCGATGAGCAGGGCGATCCCACCTCCATCAAGCATCTCCGTCTCCTCTGCCTGCACGACTTGCTCTCCGTTCACGCGTCCCGTGAGAAGATTGTCCGCGATCTCCAGTTCCAGTTCGTACGTCTCGTACAGTTCCCAGGCATACGCCTTCTCTGCCAGGATCTGGGTGCCGTCCAGTTCCCGCACCAGTTGAACGCTTCCGTCCCTGTCTAGTTTGAGGGCATAGTACCGCTTCAATCCCTGGACGTAGGCGGCGATACCGCAGGATTCGGCCAGGTGGGGCGTCAGCCTGGCGCTTGCCGTATAGTCGTTCCAGTCCCGGGTGCCCTGGATGAGCATGCCCACGCCCTCGTTCTGGATGAGGCGGTAGGTATGCTCGCGCTGCATCTGTACGTCGCTGCAGGCCTGCGCCCAGGCCTCGATCCAACGGGTTCCCCCGTGCTCGGGAGGATCAAAAGTCGTCGCGGGCGCGCCAGACCAGTCCAGCCAGTCCAGATACACGACGCCGTCGTTACGGGCCTCGGACGCCAGTTCCACTCCCACCCAGGCGATGGGGCATCCCGTGGGAACGTCGACGGTCCAGGCCATCTCCTGTGCGCTCTCCGCTTGTAGTGTCATTTTGGGGCCGTACGTGATAAAGAGTTCGTCGCCCTGACCATGGGCCTTGACAAACAGGCGCGCGTCGATGGGCGAGGGATTGCCCTCGTCGGCAGAGAGACGAGCGCACAGTTTCTGCCCCGGATAGAGGGTGGGCGAGACCACCATGCGGTAACCGCCGCTCTGGGACAGGGCGGGATAGGTCTCGCGCATAGCGCGCGCGCAGCGTCCCCGGGCCAGGCCATGATAGTGGATCGCCAGGCTGCGTTTCCCCTGCACGCTGTGCCCGCGGACGTTCTCTATCCGTGTGGTGCCTTTGCTCTCCACGTCGTCATCGCTCACGAAACCCTGAACCGCACCGGGCAGATTGAAATGGAATCGCGCGCCACTCTTGGGCAGTGGTGCTGGCTCATTATATAGATCGCGTGCGATTTGCACGATAGCATAGGCCTCGTGCAGGGCGTCGGTCACGGTGCGCCCGCTGTCGGCGGTGGGCAGGTACATGCGGTCCGCCACCGGCCCTCGGTAATCCGGCCCATCGTCGAGTCCTTGGAGCCCGTTCTTGATACCCATGAGGCAGCCCACGTTACCCGAGTTACAGTCCGTATCCCAGCCCGCCGTGTTCACGATGCGCAGCGCCTTGGAGAAACTGTCCTCACAATAGAGGAGGGCGAGAATGATCAGGGCGTGGTTGGGCACCATGTGGCAGTTGCCACCGTACTTGTCATAGCCATAGTTCGCCACAATGCGATAGAAACTCTCGCGCCAGTCGTCATACATCTCTCGCCACTCGCGTAGATTGGCGATGAGGCGGCGGATCAGCGCGTCCTCAGGAATCAGAGAGGTGCCCACATCGAGAAGAGCGTCGATGTCGGATTCCACAAAAGCCTGGGCCTCCATGGCTGCGACGACTTGGGCGCCGTGGATGGCTTCCCCGTCGTGGCTCACGCTGGCGGCCCGGCGGGCCAGGTCCGCCGCCCGCTCCGGGTCCCCCGGTGAGATCATACCCCAGCCGTCGATGAATATCTGTGCCCCGATCTGCTGGGCCACCACGCGCCCGTTGCGCGCCATGGAGCCGCTCTCGGGGGCCTCCACTCCCGACTTGAGCCGTAAGTAGGCCGTATGCTCGGTGGAATTCCCCATCCCTCCCCACCACAGGATGGTGCGCTCCTCGATCAGATAGTTGAGCCACGTCTGGCCTATCTGGGCCGGCGTCAGATCAGGCGTATTGTCATAATCGGGCATGGCCCTGAGGAAAGTAAAGGTCCCCGAGATGTCGTCGTCGATGGCGATGAGAGGTTTATCCAACGTATCGTGGACATAGTAGTTGATTTCCCCCAGTCGCTCCATGATCCGCTCGTGGGGCCAGCCCTCGAACGGGCGCCCCATATAGACGCCAATGATCTTGCCCAACACCCCGGCATAGACCCGTTCTTCATAGTCTTGTGGAATGCTCATGATATCTCCCCTCTTTCAATACGATCTCATTTATGGTTACTGTTCGGACTCTGACGATGGAGTGTCCCCCTTTTCCTTTTTTACCCCGGCGCATTCTGGCCGTCAAGTGCGGGACTCGGTTGCAGAGTGTGTTGGTGACTTTTCTGAGGCCGGATCGCTACTATATGTGGGCACGATAGCCTGGTAAGACCCATATTCGGTATACAGTGAGCGCAATTTTCCGCACCAACACAAGATAGAACCGAATCAAGTACGGAATGCGCAGATTATCCACAGGTTGGCACAGTTATCCACAACTTTACCCTTATTGTCCACAGGAGTTATCCACAAGAATTCGGTACGTCTACGTGGACAAGATCGCCCGTTTTCATTGTGACCTCCCTCGCGCCCGTGCTATAATGTGCCGAGGTTGGCGTGCTGGGGAAAACATGGATAAGTTCAAGATCGTGCTCAGCGATCTGCATATGGGGGCGGGATACGCCAGGGAGGGAAACGCGCTGGAGGATTTCACCAGCGGCGCCGCTTTCCGCGCCCTCCTTGCTGGCATAGCCGCGGAAAGCGAGCGCAAGGGCAAGGAGGTGGAACTGGTTTTCGCTGGCGATACCTTCGAGTTCCCCCAGGTGCCCTGCCTCGATTCCGCGGAGGAATTTGTTCCCACCTTCACTTATCCCGTGGGCTTGTATCTCTCCTCTTCTGAGGGTGCCTCTGTGCGCAAGATGGCCCTCATCATCGCCGGACACCCCGACTTTTTCGCCGCCCTCCAGGGCTTTTTGCGGGTCGCGCCTCCCCGCCGCACCGTGACCTTTGTCAAGGGCAACCACGACGTGGATCTGCACTGGCGTGGCGTGCAGGAGATGCTGGCCTGGGCCGTGGGCGCCGAAGGGGAGCGTAGGGACTGTCTCTCCTTTGTGGAGCGACGCGTCGCCCGCGAGGGTATCTATGTGGAGCACGGGAACCAGTACGCCGACTGGCCCAGTCGCTTCCCCGATTTTGAGGAGCCCCACGATCCCGATGTCCCGGACCAACTATATCTCCCCGTCGGTTCCCGTTTCATCATCAATTTTTTCAACGAGGTGGAGCGCGAGCGTTACTGGATGGACGGGGTCAAGCCGATCCCCGCCCTCATCTGGTATACCTTTGCCCTCGACTTTTCCTTTGGACTTTGCATGCTGATGGTCCTATTGCAGGCTATGCCCGCCATCGTGTGGGGAGAGACACCCGTGGATATGGCTGCCAAGAGAATCACCCCGCAGGCTATCCGGGACCTTTTGGAGAGACTGCAGGATGACGTCTATCTGCAGTCTTTACAGCGGGATGCTCGGGAGCGCCAACGCCTGTGTCTTGAATTAGTCGACCTTTTCGCTTCCTATTCTTTTTCTCCTGCCGAGAGAACAATTCCATCGGCTGGCTTTTCCAGACGGCTGGCGCTGCGGCGAGGACGGGCAGAGGAACGCGCGCACCGCTCGGCACTTTATCGAATGGCAGAGCAAAAACGGTTGCAGGAGCGCGCGCGGATCATCATCTTTGGCCACACGCATGCTCCTTGCGTTAAATCCCTCTCTCATGATGGCATCTATATAAATACGGGGACCTGGACATGGGGGGAGGACTTTACGGGGCGGAGTTATGCTGACTGGGAGCGCCTGATGGAGCATCCGGAACGGTACACACACGAACGCCACCTGACGTATGCGCGCATCGACTATGACGAGTCGGGGAAGCCCTCGGTGGAACTGCGCAGTTTCGATCACGGGGCGACGCGCAAGGGCCTGGGGCAGAGGCTGTCGGATTGGTGGCAACAACGGTGAGGGGATTGCTCTCTTTATTCCTCACGCGTGTTCGGTTGCTCGAGGATACCCTCGCCCTCCTCATAGACACGTTGCCAGTCGCCCAGCGATTTGGCGACCACGAGGAGGACGGCCACGGTGCCCCCCACGAGCACGGGGAGCGACTGATGCAGGAACCAGAGGGAGATGGGGATGGTGAGCACGGTAAGGATGGTGCGTTGAGCGTCGTGGCCGATCACCTTGCGCAGCCCCACCCAAAGGCCGATAAAGATGAGGCCTGCAACCGCCGCCGGTAGCGGATTCTGGGCCAGGAGCATGCCCGCCAGGCTCGACAGGCCCACGCCGCCGCGCAGACCGATATAGAGGGACCAGTTGTGGCCCGCCACGGCTCCCACGCCCGCCAACGCAGGCGCCCAGGGCAGGGGAGACACGATATCAGCCAACAGTACGGACAGGGCGGCCAACCCCGCGTCGATGAGGGCGGTGGCTACGCCGGCCCAGATGCTCTCTGTGGCGCGAGCCACGTTCGTGCCTCCGGTATGGCCGCTGCCCGCGCCCTGCAGTGCGTCGCCGCCCAGTGCCCTTGTCAGGAGGACGCCCGTGGGAATGGCGCCCAGGGCATAGCCGATCAGGAGGGCAAGCAATAGGGAGATCACGCCTCGACGTTCTCCTCTGCGGTGATCATCTCCAGACAGCCCGGGAGCACCTGCGCCTCCACGCGGTGAGCAACATCGCAGACGATCTCGCCGTCCATGTGCAGGTACAGGGGATCTTCCGAAGTAATTACCACGTGTTTGACCTTGTATGACTCGGCACTCTCGTCGGAGAGATGCGTGCCCCTTATGAATCTGGGAATCATGCTCAGGATCTTGAGTCGGGATACGTCGTTGGCGACGATAAGATCCAGCAGCCCGTCGTCGGTTTGCGCCCCCGGGGCCACGCGAAAGGCGGCGCCCTCCCGCGGGCCGTTGCAGATGACAGTCATCACCACCTTCTGTCGTATCGTGTTGCCATCATAGGTGATCTCTACCTCGGGCGCCTGCATGTCCACAAAGACGGTCTTGAGCACCACGGGGAGGTACAGGGCCATGCCCCGCAGCCGCTTGTAGTCGAGGCAGCCGCGAGTGACCAGACCGTCAAAGCCGATTCCCAACGTGTTATCCAGATACTGGACGGGGCCGTCGTCTATGGTCACCTCTGCCACGTCGATGCGACGCGTCTTGCCCTCGACGATGACGCGACAGGCTTCCGCCACATTCTCTGGCGCACCGTTCATGACGGCAAAGTCGTTGCCCGAGCCGGCGGGGATGCAACCCAGCTTGCCCACCGGACACCCGCCGTTGTGCCTCATCATGGCGTTCACTATCTCGTGGGAGGTACCATCACCGCCGACGGCCACCAGGGTGTCATAGCCGTCGGCCAGGGCCCGATGGGTGAGATCGATGGCCTCACCACGGGCGGTGGTCTCCACCAGGTCGAAATCCGCTCCCAGAGCGGCAAAGTGCTGCACGATGAGGGGAGCGATCTTTCCAGCATAGCCTCGGCCAGCGACGGGATTAAGAACGACCATAATTTTGGACATGGGTTTCCTTTTGTGAATGATAGGACACTGGATATTATAGTCTACTTATTATAACCTCCACGTCCAAAAACCGTTACGGGGAATATCTGTGAGGACCGCGTTGTTTTGGATATCATGTCCCTCCAGGGTCCATGGCGGCGGATAGGCGGTGCCATGACGTGGATCTGATCATACAGGATCAAGAGGGCTCTGCATGCGCAGAGCCCTCTCATGAGGAGAATAAAGTAGTTGATGACAACTTAGGCCGCAAGCCAACCGCCGTCGACGGGGAGGACGTGACCGTTGACAAAATTGGAAGCCTCGGAGGCCAAAAAGACCACGGGGCCAAACAGATCGTCCAGCTCCCCGACGCGATTCATGGGGATGCGACTGAGAACCCAGGCCCGCTTTTCGGGATCATCCAAAAAGTCGGCAGCCATGGCCGTGCGGGTGAACACGGGGGCGATGGCGTTCACGTTGATGCCCTTCGGTCCCCATTCGATGGCCAGGGAGCGGGTGAGCTGGTTCACAGCCCCTTTGCTGGGGGCATAGGCCGCGTCCTGCGCGCGCCCCTGAAAGCCGCGCACCGAGGAGATATTGATGATCCTGCCCTTGCCCTGCTCCAGCATCACCCGGCCCGCATGCTTGCAGCAGAGAAAGACAGATCGCAGGTTCACGTCGATCACGCGCTCCCACGCCTCCGTGTCGAACTCGGCAACGGGCTGTAGATCCACGACACCCTGGCTGTTGACCAGGATGTCCAGGTGGCCATAGATGTCCAACATGTGCTCCACCATGCCCTCCACCCTTTCCTCGTCGGTGGCATCGGCGGCATAGTAGGTGCCCTTGCGCCCCAGATCGGTGATGGCCTGAGCCGTCTCCTCCAGGCCCTCTGGGCCTCGGCCCACGATGCACACGTCGGCGCCGGCCGCCGCCAGGGCCAGGGCCATGGCCTGGCCCAGACCCCGTGTCCCCCCCACCATCAGGGCGGCCTTGCCGTCCAGCCGGAAACGATCGAGGGTGGAGGGAGCCTGCTTCTTTACTCTTTCCAGGTCCGACATCTCTGTCATGCTATCCCTCCACCTGCACGATCTCGGTCATCCCAGTGTCTGGATCGGTGATGCGTTGGGTCCACACGTCCTCGAGGATGATCAAGCCCATCTCTGCGCGATAACAGCAGCGAGAGCCCGGCTCCAGATGGCCCACGTGCACTTCGTCGTTGGCCGTGTCGTGCACCACCACGTGGATGTGGGGTTCCCCGCCGGCTACGGTGCCCTGCATGGAGCCCACCTCGATGGGCCCCTCAAGTTCAAAGTAACGGTCCTCGGAGGGCAATCCCGTCTTGGTGATAGTGTGCAGGTTGCAGATGTCAAAGGAGCCGATACCCGAGGTGACCAGGGCTGCATCCACGTCCTCCTCTTCGAGGAAGGATTCCAGTTCCTCGATGATATAGTCGCCGCGACTGAAATAGATCATGATGGTGCGCACTGCACCCGGTGCTTCTATAATCTCCATATCTGTCCTCCTGAAATCGATTCGCGTGTATCGAGTGTAGCACACGCTGCAACGGCGCGTCAACTGTGAGGCTTGACTTTCTCTTGTAATTATATCATAATTGTAAATACGTGAAAATGTTATGGTATAGGCGGTGTCATAATCACGGGGGCTTCTTTGACGGGGTATGAGAACGAGGAGGTTTTTCATGCCTGAACTCCCAGATGTGGAAGCACTGAGACAGTATCTACAGGCCACGTCGCTGCACCAAGAGATCGGGGACGTGGAGGTGCGTAGTGACCAGGTACTTGAGGGGACCTCAGGGGAGGTGTTGAAAGAGACGCTCGTCGGACGATCCTTTGCCTCCACGCGGCGGCATGGCAAGTATCTACTCGTGGCCCTGGATGAGGATGGAGATAAATTTCTCCTCCTTCACTTTGGCATGACCGGAGGGCTGGCCTATTTTAAGGATATGGCGGAGGAACCCGAGTATGATCGCGTGCTCTTCCGCTTTGCCAACGGTTATCACCTGGCCTATCAGTCCATGCGCAAGCTGGGCGAGGTCAGGTTGATCGATGACGTGGAAGTCTTTGTCGAGAAGAAAGGGCTGGGACCAGATGCGCTCGATCCAGCATTCGATCTCGCCGCCTTCAAGGAGGCGGTCGAGGGCCGGCGGGCCATGACCAAGTCCGTCCTCATGGACCAGAGAACGATGGCGGGCATCGGCAACGTATATTCCGACGAGATCATGTTCCAGGCCGGGGTCCATCCCCGCACCAAGATCAACAAACTGGACGAGGAAACTCTAGAGACGCTCTTTGATACCATGAAGGAGGTGCTTCAGAAAGCGGTCGAGTGCCAGGCGGACGCGGACCAGTTCCCGGAATCCTTTATCATCCCTCATCGACAGGAGGGGGGCGAGTGTCCCCGCTGTGGAACCGAACTGGAGCGCGTACAGGTAGCGAGCCGCCACGCCTATTACTGTCCCCGTTGTCAAAAGGAGGCGGGGTGAACTGAAGGCCATATATCGGCAAGTGCAGGCTCCTGATAACGTCGGGACGATAAACTTATCCTCTGCAAAACCTTTGCCTTGAGATCTAGGCACATCCCAAGGGCCCCGCTCATTCGAGCGGGGCCCTTGGCTCGCCTGTCCTCGTTTCCTCAAATTGCTACTCGTTTACTCGATGGCGACGAGTTCGGTGACGTAGGTGCCGTCCTCACTCTCTGACGAGGTCTTGACCAGCCCTACGTTCTCGACATACCAGTTAGAGTAATTGATGTCGAACTCCGTGCCCATCCCCGAGGTTTCCATAGTCGTCTTGCCAGTCGAGTCCACTCTGTAGGCCTGCGGATAGGTGCCCGCGGGCACTGTCACCTCTTCGACGGCCGCGATGCGGTTCTGTAGGTTGACATCCATCGTGGCCTCAACGGTCATATCCTGCGCTTGTATATCTCCCTTGACCGTGTAGCTGCTGTCCCAGGTTGTGTCCACCTCCCATTCCCCGGCCGGTGGCAGACTGGTGCCCTCGAAATCTATGGTCTCGAGCTGAAAGTCGGACATCTGAGGAAGGTCAAAGTTGGTGAACTCGGTGGAGACCAGGCCTTCCTCGGAGCACACCCACCGTACCTCGACGGTCGTATCGGAAAAGATCATCTCGGTGGTAAAGGTATCCTCGCTGACGTCCGTAAAGGTTATGGAGTGCTCGTCCGTGGGGGCACCCTCACCTCGCATCCGGTAGGTCCATGTGGTGTCAGTGCGGATGGGGTAGAAGGGATTGTGGCAGGGCCCCGACGTTTCGGACGCTATTCCCTCTGACGATGGGCTGGAAGTGGCTGTCGCCTCCGGTGTCGCCGTCGGCGGCACCGGGGTGTCCGTGGGAGGAGGTGGCGTCTCCGTCGGGGGTATTGGGGTGTCCGTGGCGGGAACTGCTGTGTCGGTGGCCGATACCGCAGTAGGGGCGCTGGCCTCGGGCGTCTCCGCTGCCATCTCCTCGCCGCCTCCACAGCCGATGAGGAACGCTGCTATCAAGGCTACAACCAGTATACCATATCTACGGATCTTCATTTCTTATCCTTTCCTTTAGGCTTTTTCTTTGTATACTCTACCACCTATAAATTATATAAAAGCTTGACCAATTCATCAATATTGCTTGGGCGTACTACAACGCAATTTTAGTCTGGGTGCACGCAAAGCCTGTTAGACTGACCGGACATCTTGGAAAGAAGAAATTGACGGGGCAGGGGTAGCGTGAGCGCAGTCTTGGGTACTACCCAGATGCGTCGACGTAGGTCGACGCCCGGCGCGAAGCGCCTGAGAAGCCGCCTTCATTGGCCGCTGGCCACCGGCGCCCTGGGGGTGCATGGACTAAAGTCTCATTGCACAGGCCTACGGCCAGATGGGCCACTTTCGGTGGCCCGAACGCCTTCGCGGACGAGCAATGACTAATGATCTACAACATTTGCGTGCACTCTTTTAGTCTTGTGTTTGTGAAAGAATCAAAAACCGAGCTTAAAATCCTGTAGAAACGTCTCCTTCTCTGCCCCCTCCATCCAGGAGGCCGACCAATCCTCGTTTATTCTCACGGGCAGTAGTTGAATATCGACCAAAGTTTCTCCATCATAAAAGAGTTTGACAGCGAGTCCCCGCATCGTGTTCTCGGACCAGCCCTGATCAAAGACGAAATTCCCAAGGGAGTAGAAAATTGGCCTGTCCTTGTAAACGGTGATGGGTTGAACCCAATGGGGATGGCTGCCAAAGACGATATCTGCCCCATGATCGATGGTCTGGCGTGCCAGGTCTACCTGATGTTCCGTGGGTTCGTATGTATATTCCTCTCCCCAATGAAAGTACACGAGAACGTTGTCCGCCTCCCTTTTCATTCTCTCGATATCCTGCTGCAGAACGTCCTCGGGGATATCTCGCCAGACAGCATCATAACCCAGCAATCCGTGCTTGACACCGTCGACGGATTTTACAAGGGTATGATCGACACCGACGGGATCGATATCTTGTTCCCCTAAACAGTCCACCGTCTCGATATACCCCTTCTCTCCCCAATCTTTGATATGATTGTTCGAGATTATGGCCACGTCAAAGCCGGCTACCTTTAGATTATCTGCCAGCGCGCAATCCCCACAGAACCGCATCCCCTCGTTGGTTGCGGGACAATGCTCTATCAGAGGGGATTCCAAATTGGTCACCGCTATATCGGCGCCGCTTATCTCCTCCCTGACTTGTGCAAAGGGATAGAGTTCGTCCTCGCTCTGGGCCCCAAAGTTAACGGACCTTCCCAGCATCGAGTCGCCGGTCAGAAGGATGGTCGTGTGCTCGTCATCATCAATATCGCCGTCCACACGGGGAGTGGGGGGACCTTCTGAAGGTGTAAAAGTGGGGGATGGCTCCGGTGTCGCCGTCGGCGGTATAGGACTATCGGTGGGAGGGGGCGGCGTTTCCGTCGGGGGTATCGGGGTGTCTGTGGCGGGAACGGGGGTGTCGGTGGCCGGTACCCCTGTGGATACACTGGCTGCGGACATCTCCTCCGCCAACTCTTCGCCGCGTCTGCAGCCGATGAGAAGCGCCGCTATCAGAATGGCCACTAATATACCATATCGTTGTCTTTTCATTTTCTGGTTCTTTCGTTTATTATGGATGTGACGTGAGTGGGATCAATCCCTTTTGTTCTGACGTTGCTTAAAACTATACAGTATCCTCTACACTTCGTCGATAATGGAGATGTGATGACAGAGAGGCTGGATATGAGAGAAGTTGACGTTCACTTGGTGGAATTGGATCCGATGAGAGTGGCTTGGTACCGTTATGAGGGACGGGAACCGGAACGTGTCGCCATTCAGACGGTGCTCGACTGGGCGGCCGGGAAAGGACTCCTGGAGAGGGACAGTGCTCCCCGCTTCTATGGCTTTAACAATCCCGATCCCCAATTCCGGAATCCGGTCTACGGCTACGAGTTCTGGCTCGTGGTCGACGGTGATGTGGAAGGCGATGCCCCGGTGCAGACAAAGGACGTGCCCGGGGGATTGTATGTGGTGGCCCTAGGGCTTGGAGAAGGTTGGGAGTGGGCCCGCAGGCGCTTTGGCTTTTGGGCGGAGGAGAATGGATACGTGTACGACGACGAGCGTCAGTGGCTGGAGGAACACGTTCCCGTTGCGGAGAAACTGCCCCAGTTTCCCGATCTTGAGGATGAGGAGCGCTGGGCGTCCATTGATGTGCATCTCCCCATCAGATCGCGGGAAGAGGGGAAGGCATGATACGGAGGTTCGAATGACCATCGTTATGGCTATGGCCGGCAGCGCCAGAAAGAGAGGCAACTCGGCCACGTTGATGCGCGCCCTGCTGCGGGGCGCGGCGCGGGCCGGTGCGGAGACGAGAGAAGTGTATCTGCATGGTCTCACTTATAAGGGATGTCAGGGATGCGAGCCCTGCAAGGGCGGTGGGGAGTGCGTCCTCGAGGATGATCTGACGCCGGTCCTGAGCAAGCTTGCCGAGGCCGAGGGGTGGGTCCTCGCCGCGCCCATCTACTACGACGGCGTCTCGGGGCAACTGAAGACCTTTTTCGACCGCTGTCGCACCTTTACCACCGATCCTCAGGCTCACGAACTAGAGCCCCAACTGACGGGGAAGCGGAGGGGTGCGGTCATCGTCACCTACGAGGACGCGCCAAGGGACGACTACCATCGCCAAGCCGAGATACTGGCCCGTTACATAGGCTGGATGGGCGATTTCGGCGAGGTCGCCGTCGTCTCTGAGGGGAATCTGGGGCCCAGGGATGCGGCGCGAAAGCGCCCGGATCTTCTGAGCGAGATGGTGGAGATGGGAAAAGGTCTGTTCGACTGACGGTTGCCGCATATGGTGCTGATGATCGGCCGCTGAACGAGGCCAGAACTGCGTAAAGGAGGGCAAAGGGGCATGAGTGAAACAAGGAACGATATCCTTTCCAACGTGTGGTGGTCGCGACCGGCACACGAACTCCTCGATGCCCTCAACGTGGAACCAGACGAGGGGCTGGACGCGGCACGGGTCGAGGAGATGCGGGAGCGCTATGGTGCCAACGAGATGGACGAGGGCAGGCGTACTGGCCTGCGAGAGCTCCTGTGGGAGAGTATCACCTCTCCCATGATGCTGCTCCTGCTGGCCGTGGCGGCGGTGTCGCTGGTGTTGGGCAAGACCCGTGAGGCCATCGTTATGGTGGTGGTCGTTCTCATCTATGTGGGGGTGGAACTGTATAACAAAGCCCGCTCCGACCGCACCATGGCCCGGCTGCGTGAGTTGCAGGCGCCCCGGGTCACCGTGCTTCGCGACGGAGAACGGCGGGAAGTAGAGGTGGGTGACGTGGTGGTGGGCGACGTGCTGCCCCTTCAACCGGGGGGTCGCGTAGCAGCCGATGGGCGTCTGATCTCCTCTGCCGGGCTGCTGGTCGACGAGGCGCCTCTGACGGGCGAGTCGACCCCGCAGCGCAAGGATGCCGAGACCGATGTCCCCGCAGATGCCGATCTCGCCGAGCGGCCCACGGCGGTCTTTGCGGGAATCACCGTCCTCGATGGGCAGGGCAAGGCCCTTGTCACCGCCGTCGGCGAGGAGACAGAACTGGGGCGGGTGGCGGAATTGGCGGCTGGCGCGGCGGAGGAACCCACGCCCCTGCAGCAGGAGATGGACGATCTGGCGCGAACTCTAGCCTACGTCGCTGTGGCCATCAGCGTGCTTATCCCGGTGGCGGGCTTGCTGCGAGGATACGACCTGGAGCAGATGATTCTGACGTGGTTGGCCTTGACCTTCCTCATGGTCCCCGGCCAGCCGCCAGTGATCATCACCATGGCCCTGGCGCTGGCGGCTTTTGAGCTGGCGGAAAAGGACGTGGTGGTGAGCCGCCTGCGGGGCGCTGAGACGCTGGGCTCTGTGACGGCCATCCTCAGCGACAAGACGGGAACCATGACCCAGAACAAGATGGCGATAGCTTTCCTCGTCCTGGGCGACGGGACGCTGCTCGTCTGGGAGAAGCGGGAGGAGGACGCCCCGCTGTGGCGCGCTTTCCTGAACGGGGCCCTTCCCGCCGTTCCCGAGGGCTCGAGGAATCCCACGGATGAGGCGCTGGTGGAAGCGAGCGAGACCATGCACCCGACACTCTCGCCTGATCCGGGGCGTCTGATCGATCATTCGGGGTTTGCGCGGGGCAAAGAGTACCGCAGCCTGACGTATGAAAAGGATGGACGGCGGGCGCTCTATGCTACGGGCGGGCCCGATTTCGCTTTGGATCGCTCGGTCCAATGGCAACGGGGAGAGAAGATACAGGCGTTCGCCCGGGCCGATAAAGAGGGCACGCGCGAGCGGGTGGACGAACTGGCCGGTCAGGGACGGCGCGTGGTGGGATATGCCCGCGGGAGCGCGCCCGCCGAGGGAGACGAACCGATGGACCTGACCTTTGTGGGCTGTCCGGCGCTGGAGGATCGCGTCCGCCAGGGAGTAAAGGAGGCCATCGCCCAGTTGCGAAAGGCGGGGGTGCGCACGGTGATGGTGACGGGGGACAACGCGGCCACGGCAAGTCAGGTGGCGCAGCAAGTGGGGTTGGACACCTCAACCGTCGTCGTGGGCGGGGAGCTAAATGACTCGTCGGACCAGGAACTGCAGAAAAGGGCGCAGAGGACGGCGGTCTTTGCCCGCGTGACGCCCGAACAAAAATTGCTGTTGGCAGAGGCTCTCAAGGACCAGGGCGAGGTAGTGGCGGTGACGGGGGATGGCGTGAACGACGCCCCGGCGCTGCGCACCGCTCATATAGGGGTGGCCATGGGACGCACGGGCACCGACGTGGCGCGCGAGGCCGCCGACCTGGTGCTCACGGATGACGATTTCTCTCATCTGCCCGATGGCGTGGCCATTGGGCGAAAGGCCTATGAGAATTTTTCCAAAGGGATAACTTATTATCTCTCGGCGAAGGCGATTCTGCTGATGGCATTCTTTGTGCCACTGGTGATGGGATATCCCTTTCCCTTTACCCCCCTTCAGATCATCGCCATCGAGCTGCTGATGGATCTGGCCTCGTCCACGATATTCATCAGCGAGGCGGCGGAACCAGGGCTGATGGAGCAGGAGCCCTGGCGGCGACGGCGGTTCCTCTCCTGGGGCGTGGGGCGGCGCATCCTGCGAAATCTCGCTGGGCCCGCCGTGGCGATCCTGGCGGCCTATTTCCTCTCCCTGGCGCTGGGGCACGAGGTGGCGAGCGCGCGCACGGCGGCCTTTGGCACCTGGCTCCTGGGCCACATCGTCCTGGCTCTGACACTCAAGCAGGAGCGGACGTCGCTTCTGGAGCGGGGGCTGCTGGCCAATCGCTTTGGTGTCGGCTGGTTGTTGGGTATGGTCGGCCTGGTGATGGTCATGGTCTACGCGCCCTTTGTGCGGGGGGCGCTGCAGACGACGCGACTGAGTGTCGCGCAGTGGGTCATGGTGATCGTGGGAGCCGTGATGGGCGGTGGGTGGTTGGAGGTGGTCAAGATGCTGGGCAAGCGCAGGGGCCAATGACTGGTTACGACCCCTGCGCAGAGAGCAGTATCAGGGCAGGATGGTGACGTTGCCCTCCGCATGGGCGACGCCGGCCAGCCAGTCGGCGCGGGACCCCGTGTAGCGGAGGACATAGAGGCCGCCCACGGAATCGGTCACATAGATCAAACCGTCTTTTACGATGGGATAGCTGAACATCTGAATCGGATAATTCCCCAGCAGGCTGGCGGGCGCGCCTTCTATGGCCTGAGGCACGAACTGCCCCAAACGTGAGGGCGCGGTGGGATCCCGCAGATCGATGGCCTGAACGCCTGCCGCATACCAACTCACGAGAGCCATATCCTCGACGACGAGGGGGTTGTGCGGCGTAAAGGTGCCCCCGGGCGTGCCGGGGAGATTCTGGCAACGGTTTTCCGGCAGGCGAAAGCGCGAGACGATCTCGGGATAGGCTGGATCGGAGATGTCGACCACGGCCAGCCCCTCGAAGGGGCAATCAAACACTTCTGATGCCAGCAGGACAAAGTCTTTATCCTCCAGTGGCACGGCGGAATGGGTGTTGGGGAGACGAGCGGGGTCGAATCCACCGTCGGACCCACGAACTATTTCAATTCGTGGCAGATCGATATCGAGGATCACAAACCCGCCATCCCACATGGCCAGGTAAGCCCGTGTACCGTCTCGCGAGACGCTGAGAGAATGAAGGATACCCTGCACGCCGTCCTCGGCAGCATTCCAGCGAGCCACCTCTTGAGGTTGGGTCGGATCGGTGATGTCCACAACGATCAGGTGGGGAGGATAGTGGTCGAAAGTGGCCACATAGGCGAGGACGCGATTCTCTCCGCGCCAGAGATAGAATTCGTGGATGGGGTGCACGAGGTTTATCGAGCCCAGTTGTTGTGGGGCGGTGCAGTCAGAGATATCGTAGGTGAGCAGGCGAGCGGCCGATGAAAGGTCGGTCACCACGAGTAGGTCGAGATCGGGAATGGTGCGCAACTCTACCGGTGCGGTCCCAGATGGAAGCTCCAGGGGCTCGAGCAGGGACGGGTTGGCGGGATCCGAAACATCCAGGATGGCGACCGCCGAACGGCGATAGTTGCCCACGTAGGCGCAGCGATCCGCCAGGGCGAGGCCGCCGTGCCAGCCGATGGCGTCGATGCTGTTGTGGCCGACCAGTCGAAAGTTCCATGCGGTGTCGGGTGAGGCGGTGCGTTGCTTGGGGCGCGGCGTGGGTGGCGGCGTTTGCGTGGGTGTCGCCGAAGGACTAGCTGTCAACGTCGATGTCCGAGTTTGTGTGGGCGTCAAAGAGGCCGTGGGGGAGCTGGACGGAGAAGGCGTGGGCGTGGCGGACGTGGCAAGCGTCGTGGTCGTAGGCTCGGGTGTCTGCGTGTTCGACGCAACCGTGTTCGATGGCGTCGCGGTGGTGGCTTTCACGGTTGGAGAGGGAGTTGCGGTGGCGGCCTGAGGTGTCTCCGCCGCCATTCCGCCCTCACCTCTACAGCCGACCAGGAGCGCCATGATCAAAAGCATCATCAGGATGCTACAAGTCTGCTTTCTCATCTCGTAATCTGGAGAGAACGGTATGATTGAACCCCTTCCCCGATATTAGTTATCGCCAGACGCCTCCACTTCTGCCAGGGCCTGCTCGGCGGGCGGCCATCCCTCGTGATAGTGTAGGGCGCTCTCAAAGTCGGACCGTGCACCCTCCACGTCGCCCAGCGCCAGCCGCGCCCTTCCTCGCCAGTAATAGGACTCTTCCGTATTTTCGGCCTTGTTCAGGGTAGCCTCCGCCAGGGCGATGACATCGTCATACCGCTCCGTGGCATAGTAACTCTCATAGGGACCGAGCTGATACCAGAACATGCGGGGATGAAGGCCAAGCTGGCGCGCATGGTCGTAAGCGGCCGCGGCCTCCTCGTGGCGCCCCAGCGCCGTCAGGCTGCTGCCGATGTTAAAGTGGGAGAAGGCGATCCAGTCGTCGCAGTCGGCATAGGCCACGCAGGAGGTGGGTGGATCGGCGGCCTCGGCGCGGGCCCGCTCCAGGGCCCGTTCATACATGGTCTCGTCGTCCACGTTGGGGCCCAAAAGGACGGCCAGGGTGTCCCAGCGCTCCGGCCTGTAGATGACCAGGTAGAGCCGGTTAAAGACTCGCCACAGTTCATCCATCTCCTGATAGTCGATGTGGACGACGGGGGTGTGGAGCGAGTCATACACGATAAAATGCCGGGCCTCGTCATCATAGCCGGTGACGAGACGATAGTGCCCCAACTGATCCTGAGCGTCGCGGACGTACCAGGTCTCCACGATGACTGGGAAACCGGCGTGCACCAACCTTTTGAGCCCCTCCAACGTCCCGTTGGCGCGCACCGTGGCACCCATCCCCAGATCCTGGGCGTAGGCGGCCATCGCCCGGATGTCGACGTGCCGATCATCGGGATCCGGCTTGAGCACCGGGGCGATCTCGGTCTGGGTCTCCTCCAGGCCATAATAAGAGAGGGCCATACCGAGGGTGACCGGGCCGCAGTTGCTCCAGCGCTGATACTCGTGGCGTACGCCATCGAGGGTAACGGCGAGGGGCAGTGTGGGGGTCGATGTGGGCGACGGGACCGGCGTATCCGTGGGACGTGGCGTCTC
>JAWLEV010000095.1:0-9416 GCA_041685915.1 Anaerolineae bacterium
AGGAGGCGCGAGGGTGTCCACGAACGATTCCATGGAGGTTCTGCCGGGCCATCCGCATCCCCTTGGGGCCACCGTCCAGGGCGATGGGGTGAACTTTTCCCTCTTTTCGGCCAATGCGCGGGGGGTGCAGTTGCTGCTCTTTGATCGCAGCGACGAGGAGCCCACACACACTATCTTTCTCGATCCGCAGGAGAACAAGACCTACTATTACTGGCACGCCTTTGTGCGGGGTATCGGCGACGGGCAGATCTATGCCTATCGTGTGGATGGCCCCCATGAGCCCGAGCAGGGCATGCGCTTCGATAGTGACAAGGTCCTCCTCGACCCCTACGCCCTGGCCGTGGACTATGGTGAGCACTGGGTCCGCGAGGAGGCGATCGGCCATGGCGACAATGCCCTCTCCGCCCTCAAGTGCGTGGTGGTGGACCCGGGCGGATACGATTGGGAGGGGGACGAGCCCCTGGAGCGTCCCATGAACGGTACCGTCATCTATGAGATGCACGTAAAGGGTTTCACGGCCCACCCCTCCTCGGAGGTCTCGTGCCGGGGAACCTATGCGGGGCTCGTGGAAAAGATTCCTCACCTGAAGAAACTGGGCATCACCGCCGTGGAACTGCTCCCCGTGCAGCAGTTCGATCCGCAAGAGGTGTCTCGCGAGAACCCCCTGACCGGCGAGCCGCTCACCAACTATTGGGGCTATGCCCCCCTGGCCTATTTTGCGCCCCACGTGCCCTATGCCTGCAGCGGGGATGCGCGGGGTGCCCTGAACGAGTTCCGCGATATGGTCAAGGCGCTGCATCGGGCGGGTATAGAGGTCATCCTCGATGTGGTCTTTGGTCATACAGCGGAGAGGGGAAGCGACGGCCCCACCATATTTTTCCGCGGCTTGGAGAATGTGGCCTACTATATGCTAAAGCCCGATCGGCGCGAGTACTATAACTTTACGGGGACGGGCAATACCATCAACAGTAATCACTCCATCGTGCGTCGGCTTATCCGGCAGTGTCTGCATCACTGGGTACACGTCCTGCATGTGGACGGATTTCGTTTCGACCTCGCCTCGGTGCTTTCTCGCAACGAGCAGGGGGAGCCTATAAGCGATTCGCCCATCCTGTGGGCGATCGAATCCGATCCCATGCTGGCAGGTACCAAACTCATCGCCGAGGCCTGGGACGCCGCCGGCCTCTACGAGTTGGGGGCCTTTACGGGTGACCGCTGGGCAGAGTGGAATGGGCGCTTTCGCGACGATGTGCGGCGTTTTGTGCGGGGGGACAAGGGGATGGTGCGGGATTTTGCACGGCGCATGGCGGGCAGTTTCGACATCTTTCGCAACAAACCCAGTTATCACTCCCAGCGCAGCATCAATTACGTGACCTGTCACGACGGGTTCACCCTGGCCGATCTGGTATCCTATGAGAAAAAGCACAACGAGGCCAATGGGGAGGAAAATGAGGATGGCGTCGATCAGAATTACAGTTGTAACTATGGCACCGAGGGCCCCACGGACGATCCCGAGATACGGCGCCTCCGTCGCCGACAGATGAAGAACATGATCGCCCTGCTCCTGATGGCGCGGGGGACCCCCATGCTGCTGGGAGGGGACGAGATGGCCCGCACCCAGGAGGGGAACAACAATCCCTATTGCCAGGACAACGAGATAAGCTGGTTCAACTGGGAGATGTTGGAGGAGAACGAGGATCTCTATCGTTTCACCCGCCTCATGATCGCCCTGCGGCAGCAGCATCCCACGCTGATCATGGATCACGTTCTGGGGCGCAGGCCCTATCAGGAGGCACTGCGCGAGGATCTCACCTTTCACGGGGTCAGGCTCCGCCGTCCCGATTGGGGCTATCATTCCCACTCTTTGGCCATCCAGTTCCATGATCGAGGCGAGACGGCGGAATTCTACCTCATCGTCAACGCCTACACGAAATCCCTGGAGTTCGAGATTCCTCCCAACATACAGTGGAAGCGGGTGGTAGACACGGGCCTGGAGCCTCCCGAGGAGATCGTGAAGGCGGAGGACGCCCCGTTAGTGGAGGAGGCCACGATGGAAGCCGGCCCCCGCTCCGTCATCGTACTCATCGAGGAGAAGGAATAGGGGGCACCGCGTGCGGATGCCCCCTCGTTGATACGGGATGTTAACGCACGCGCTCCCAGATGGGGGCGATCCTCTCCTCCCCCTCCGGTCCCAGTATGACGGGGGTGATGTCCGCCATCTCGCACAGGTAGGTGAGGGCCTGCACGCGATCCCCCGTCGTGCCCATGACGTGGTTGCAGGGGAAGACGCGCAGGAATTCCTGGAACGAGCAACTCAGCCTGGCGTGGACGTGCGGCCAGGTGGGATCCGTTCGCTGGTTTATCTCCTCGCGTTCCTCCTCTGACAGATCCAGGCTTTCCCCTTTCATGATGGCCATAAAGGGCTTGTCGTCCCACAGCCCCAGTCGGGCGAAGGTCATCTCGCCGGGGGCGGCGTTGAATTCCACGGACGCGCCCCCCGCCTTGAAATAGAACTCCATGGCGGGATGGAAGGTGATCTTGGAAAAGTTCTCCACGGGGTTGAAGCTCTGTTTCGCGTACCAGGAGGCGTGATTGCCCGAGTTGCACCAGTCCCAGAGGTCACGGTCGGGCAGGTACAGGCGCACGTCCATGAACAGGGAGGGGAGCCCGCCCGTGACATATTTGAGCAACTGCATGGTTATGGCGGCATAGGCGTCGGCCTCTGTGGCGCAGACGGTGGGTTCCTTGGGGCCGTTCCAGTCATAGGGGTCGTTGAGCAGCATCTCGGCCACGTCCCCCAGGCATACGTACTCGGTCAGTTCACGCTGGCCCTTGAGGCCGCAGAAATCGAACCCTTTTTCCTCATTGACCGTCTGCAGGGCCAGGTAGAGCCTGATCTGCGTCTTGAGCGTCTCGGGGGTGAGCATGTCGCCATCAAAGCGGATGCGTTCCCCCAGGAGGTTCTGGAACCACTCGAATCCCTCCTCCACCTCATCCTCGTCCACCTCATTCTCCATCGTTTTGAGGAGCAAAAGTTGGTCGATCTGACGGGCCGTGCAGCCCAGGGCTTTGAGGGTGGGCACCAGGTGAAAGTAGCCCGTCTCCATGCCCATGGAATGGCCGCCGTACAGCCCATACACCTCGTTGCCGATGGTGGTCAGGGCCTCGGCGGCGCGGATCCAGTCGAACACCTGCTGGTGGATCTCGGGATCGTCGATGTCGCCGACGATCCTGTGGGTGCGCACCCCCGCCTGGCGCAGGCCGCCGTCGGTGGCCAGCAGGCCCACGTTGCCGGGGAACTGGCCGTTGTTGTTGGAGAGGCTGAGGATGGGCACGTCCGGCCCCACACTGTTGACAAAGGGCCAGGCCAAAAAGGGAAAGTTCCACACGTTGTAGCACATGATCACCACGCGGCAGCCCTGGCGACGCAGTTCCCTGCCCACCTGCTGGGCCACGCGGGTGGAGGTGATGATGCGGGAACCCACCACGACCTTGGGTTTGCTGCCGTCGACGTTCTCCAATCCCTCCTCTATGATCTCGGCCCAGCGATTGACCACGCTCATGTTCTGTGGGTTGTTCTTCTGCCACACGTGGGGGCGCTCGTCGTTCAACATGGCGATGCCGATAGGCGTTGTACGCATTTGTTGCCTCCTCATAATACTATGGAGATTACAGTTGGGTCCTCGTTTTTATAGAGATCCGACATCTCCCGAATACGTCTGGATTGTAGAGCGCCGTAGAGGCGTTGTCAACGCAGGGGCAGGGTGTCCGGTGCGTAGGGCAGCACGCTGATGGTGGCCGCATGCCCGTGGCGTGCTAGGGCGGCGTCCAGCGCTTCCTGCACGGAAGGATAGGGATGAAAGCCCACTTTTTGGGCCACCTCGTCGTCGATGCCCTCCGATACGAGGCAGATGTCTGCGTGACGGCGCACGCTGGCCCAGGCCAGGGCCAGTGCCCCCGCCGTGAGATCCTCTATTTCCCCGCTGGGGATGGCGGCGTCGATGGCGTCCATCTCACGCCCCGCACAGTCCGCGATCTCGGGGTGGGTGACGGAGAGGCCCTCCGGGCAGGGGGTGGCAACGATGATGGTGCCCCCCTCGCGCACGCAGCGCTGGGCCGGGTACAGGGTCTTGTGGGCCTGCCAGAATTCGATGTCGCAGGGATGGGAACTGGCGATGACGATGTCCGTCGTCTCGGGCACATGAACGCCATACACGCGCCGCGACGCCTCCACCCCCCGACGAAAAGCCGCCCGGGGGGCGCCATAGACGGCCCGCACGAGGCGGCCCTCACGGTCCAGTATGGTGTTCAGGATGGCCCGCAGGCCGGCCCGCTCGGCGATGGCCTCCATCTCCCGACGCACCTCGTTCTCTACCCTGCCCAACAGGCTGGTGGGACGGCGCACCGACAGGAGATGGACCTGCCCCGTGGTGCGCGCGCCGCACACGCCGGGCTGGATGATCTTGGCCCCGCCGGAAAAGCCGGGGATGTGGTGGGGGACGATGCTGCCCACGCCCAGGACGAGATCGGCCTCCAGCACGCGGCGGTTCACCTGCACCGAGACACCGCCGGGCGTGGTACCCAGATCCACGAGGGCGTCCTGGTCATCGCAGTCGTGGTTGACCACGGACACGCGCCCCGTCGTCTCCCGTCCAAACTTTTGTTCGATTTCCTCCTCCGTCATCTGGCGGTGGGTGCCCAGGGCGATGAGTATATCCACGGCCCCATCGGGTACGCCGGCATCGTTCAAGGCGTTCAACAGAAGGGGAACGATGACGTGGGTGGGGGTGAGGCGGGTATTGTCGTCGGCCACGATGACCACGCGCTCTGCGCCCCGGGCCATCTCCTGCAGGGGAGGTGTCCCGATGGGGTGGGCCAGGGCACGCTGGATCCCTGCGCCCTCGTCCCGAACGGGAGCTACCTCGTGGGGAACATGGACGCCCTTGATGTTGGCAGCGGGCGCGGTGCACTGTAACATCCCTTCACCGTAGGGGATCTCGATCTGTGTTGTCTGGCGCATATGCCTCCCTTCTTATCAGGTCATGGGGAGATGATAGGCAAAGTGGCACGGCGGATCAAATCGTCCCTGTTGTAGGGTGGAGGGCCCGCGAGTTGGACAAACCGCCGCATATCACTATGCTATTAGAGGCACGTTCGTTAGTTGAAACCCTTTTGTATTGAGTCGATACGAGGAGGAACTATGGATACGTTAGAGGCCATCTTTACACGACACAGCGTACGACGGTACAAGGATACGGCGATTCCCAAAGAGGATCTGGAAGAAATACTGGAGGCCGGGCGCCAGGCCCCCTCGGCGGCCAATCGGCAGCCCTGGCATTTCGTCGTCGTCGGCGATCCGGAACAGAAGCGCGAGTTGGCCCAGGCCTGCAGCGGCCAGACGTGGATGGCCGAGGCGGCCTACATCCTGGTGGGCGTTGGGCTGCCCGAGGTAAGTGAGGATTGGTATCCCGTGGATGTGGCCATCGCCATGCAGAATATCGTACTGGCGGCGCATAGTTTGGGCTATGGCACCTGCTGGATCGGCGCCTTTTCCGAGGAGGCGGTTAAAGAGGTCTGTCAGATTCCTCCCGAACTGGACGTGGTGGCCTGCACCCCCCTTGGCGTGCCCGATATAGAGCCCTCGGCCCGCGCGCGCAAGGACTGGGACGAGGTCTTTTCTGCCGACGTCTACGGCCAGGAACTGGAGCTTTAGCGCACGACCCCCGTTCAGGCGACAGTGGGGCGGATCATGGAGATATTCCTCTTTCATGATCCGCCTTTTTGCTGTTTATGGGCCGCAATAGAGGCCCTCTGACTTATTTTTCCGCGTATCCGCAGAGGGCGATGGCGCCGGGGCCCGTGTGCACTCCCAGTACTGGTCCCGTGATGTTGATGAGCAGTTCGCCGGGCGCATAGTCGCGCTGGATGCGCCCGGCCATGTGTTGGGCCTCCTCCGGCGCATCGCCATGCAGCACGGCGATGTGCAGGGGGCTGCTGGTGTCCAGTTGTTCAAAGAAACGCTGATACATGGTCTCCAGGGACCTTTTGCGCGTGCGCACCTGGGTGGCGGCCTCCACGCGCCCCGTCTCGTGATCGATGTATATGATGGGTTTGACGTGCAGCAGCGTGCCGATAAAGCGCGTGGCGCCGCCGATGCGCCCTCCCTTGTGCAGATATTCCAGCGTGTCCAGGCAGACGAGTTGCACCAGTTTCTGGCGCACCTTTTCCGCCGCGGCCAACATGGCCTGAACGTCGCCACCAGCCTCGCGGGCCCGTGCCGCTGCCAGCACCTGCCAGCCCAGGCTCATGGTGGGCCCCCTGGCGTCCAGGCAGTGAACGGGGATGTCCACCTGCTTTGCGGCCTGTTGGGCGGCGTCAAAGGTGCCGCTCATCTCGCTGCTGATGGTGATCATCACGATCTCCTCGGCCCCATTTTCCTTTGCCTCTTGGTAGGCCCGCACAAAGCGGGGGGGATTGGGATGCGCCGTCTTGGGATGCACGGCGTCCTCTGTGAGGCGCTGGTAAAAGGCCTGGGGCTGCAGGTCGACGTGATCGCGCAGCGTCTCCTCGCCCCAGATGATGAGCAGGGGGATCATGATGATGTCGTACCTGTCAAGGAGATGCTGTGGGATGTCACAGGTGCTATCGGTGATGAGGGCGATATCGTGAGATGGCATGTTGCTCCGTTTCTACGTCCGTATCCTTTAGAGGCGATTCCGTATCCTGTCTGAATTGTACTGGAAATCTCATGGGATTGGTAATCCGAGGAAGGAACTGTGGAATGTCTGTGTCCATGGGCATCTTTTGGACTTTTTTTCCTCTTGCGTCTATCATATCTTCTGTCTCGACGATAACGATCATCTGAGTTGAGGGAAAACATGGATAAAGAACGGCGCGTCATCTATCTCGATCCCCGTAATCTGTTGCCCAGCCGGCAGAACGTGCGCTCCGATCCCGGCGATCTGGCACGGTTGGCCGACACGATTCGCGAGTTTGGGCTCCTGCAGCCTTTGGGCGTGCGGCCCGACGATCAGGGCTACCGTGTGGTCTATGGCAGTCGCAGGCGCAAGGCGGCCATAGATGCCGGACTGACCCGTGTGCCCTGCATCGTGCTGGACGACCTCACAGAGGCCGATGTGGTGGTCCAGCAGATGCTGGAGAATCTGCAGCGGCTGGACCTGGGGGATATGGAAAAAGCCCAGGCCTTTGAGCGCCTCTTTCAGCGGCTGACGGGCGAGGGCTTTTCGCCATCGGATGCACTGGAGGAGATGGGACGGATGTTGGGCCTCTCCTCGCGACAGATCCGCCGTTACCTGCGCCTGCGAGAACTTTGTCCCGAGGCACGGCATCTAGTGGCCGAGGGGGAACTGGGGGTCACCCACGGCCAGCACCTGGCGGGGATCATGCCGGACGAGCGGCAGGCCCGGGTGGCCCAGTTGGCGGTGGAGGAGGGGCTCTCGGCGGCCGAACTGTCGCGGCTATGCACGGCCCTGCGTCACAACGCCAATATCGATCCCAGCCTGGCCCTGCACACGCTGCGGCGCGGCGAGCGGGTGGCCGTCATCGAGGAGCGGTCGCGGCAGACGCCCCCCGCCATGCCCTCCCGTCCCCGCGTCGAGGAGGAAGACGAGGATCTCTGGGACGTGGAGGAGGGAGAAGAGGAGGCGGAGGAGGGGTTTGACACGTACGGACACCTTCAGCCATCCCCTTCCTCGGAGGAGCGCCTGCAAGAGATCGACTCGCTGGACGAGTTCGTGGACCAGGTGCAGCGCCTGACCCAATGTGTGGAAGGGGGACAGTTCCAGCGGATGCTGGCGGCAAATGAGGGCAGCGTGATCAAGGTGGGGCCTGTGGCGCGACAGTTGTGCTTCCTGGCCGACGCCGTCTCTGCCATCGTGGATGCCGCGAGCAGGCGCTGATGCCCGTGATAGTGAGAGAGCGATGACAGAAAAAAAAGTCTCCCTCGTAAAATGTGGCGATTATGATCCCGCCCGCATAGAGTCCGCCCTGCGGCGCAGCATTGAGCTGTTGGGGGGCATGGAGGTCTTTGTGGCGGCGGGGCAGCGCGTCCTCCTCAAGCCTAATCTGGTGCGGGCCGCGGAGCCGGAGCGGGCCGTCTCCACCCACCCCACGGTGGTGGCCGCCATGGCCAAACTCGTTCGCGAAGCCGGGGCCGTCCCCATCATCGTCGAGTCCCCGGGGGGACCCTACAACGCCGCTATCCTGCGGAGCACGTATGGTCGGACGGAGATGGATTGGGCGGCGGAGGTTGGGGGGGCGGAACTGAACTATGATGTGGAGGCCACCCAGGTCTCCCATCCCGAGGGCAACGTCCTGCGCAGGCTCGATGTGGTACAGCCTCTCCTCGAGGCGGACGCGGTGATCAACCTGGCCAAACTCAAGACCCACAATCTCACGGGTCTGACACTGGCGGTCAAGAACCTCTTTGGCCTGGTTCCGGGCATCGTCAAGATCGGCTATCACGCTAAACTGCAGGAGCGGCGGCTCTTTTGTGAGGGGTTGGTGGATATTTTTACCTACGTCCAGCCCGTGCTGAACGTCATGGATGCCGTGGTGGGCATGGAGGGACAGGGGCCCTCTGGCGGCGATCCACGGCCCCTGAACGCCCTCATCGCCGGCACCGACGCCCTGGCCGTGGACATGGTATCCGCCGCGTTGGTGGGCTATGACCCCCTGGAGGTCTTGACCACCAGGGTGGCCGCCGACCGGGGTCTGACCACGGGACGTCTGGAGGATATCGCCCTGGGGGGTGAGTCGTTGGACTCGCTGCGAGTGGACGATTTCCGTCGGGGCGTGGAAGCCGACATCGATCCCGGTCTGCTGCCGGGCTTTGTGCGGCGTCTGGTGGGGCTGGACGGCTCCGCCCCGGAGGGCGAGGGGGCCGGCGGTGGGCTGATCCACACCCTGAGTCACGGCTGGATGTGGCGTCAGCTGGTGGCCATGCCCCACGCAGGCGAAAAGTGTACCGGCTGTGGCTACTGCGTCGACCATTGCCCCGTGGGGGCCATCGAGATCGTGGAGGGCAAAGCCCACATGGACCCCCAGACGTGCATTCGCTGCTATTGCTGCCACGAACTGTGTCCCCAGTTGGCCGTAGAGTTGCGCAGGCCCCTGCTGGGCCGTCTTCTTCTCGGTGACTAATCGAGGAAATCCAGGGAAAAGTCCGCCCTCACGTCTCTGACAAACTGCTCCAACACCGTCACTGCGCCCACGGCATCGTTCAGATCCAGGGTGCACACGGGGGTGTGCGAATACCGTCGCGCCAGGCCGATGCCCGCCGTGGGCACGCCCCGGCGGCTGAGGTGGATGGCTCCTGCGTCGGTGCCCGCCTTGCCCACGATGGTGCAGGGCTGTAGGGTGATGCCGCAGGTGTCGGCGGCGCGTCGCAGATGGGC
>JAWLEV010000096.1:0-9367 GCA_041685915.1 Anaerolineae bacterium
TTGTTGGGACCAGCGAACTTGACGGCTGTGGCATACAGAGTGCCCGCCATGCCCCAGCCCAGGATTCCGGCCAGGAACAGGAGGCGGAGCGTACGGGGCCTTATAGTGCGGATTTCGAGCAGGCCTCTGTTTCTTGCCGCCAGCAGAAGGCAAATCACTATTACGGCTGGCACACGAATGCTGGTGGCCACCACGCTGTTGATATCGCGCAGTCCAAAGGCCAGTATCACGGTTGCCACGCCCCACATGGCCGCTGTACCTGTGGCCAGGAGCATTCCCTGGATCATCTGTGCTAGGGGAGTGGAAGTTATGTCCGTTTCTTCCACGTGACTTCTGGGACGCCCGACAAAGTAGACACCCAAGAGTGTCAGCGCCAGGCCAAGAAGTAGATTCCACGTTAGGGGCGCATCCAGCAGCAGCGCGCTGAAAAGCACGGTGAACAGGGGATGACTGTTGGCGATGGGGAAGGCCTGCCCCACACTCAGTATCTTGAGACTGTTAATGTACAGGGCGTCGCCGATGACGCCTCCCAGGATCACGGAGCCCACGAGGTAAAGCACCTGCCTCGTAGTGACGTACTGATAGTCGCCCAGGCCACCCGTTATCAAGACTAGGGGGACGATGACGAGCATGCCCACAGCGGCGCGCAGTCCATTTACCAAAAAGGGATTCAGTTCTGTGGCCAGGGAGCGCAGCACGATGCTCGTGCTGGCCCAGCAAAAGGCCTGCGCAAAGGCAAAGAGGATGCCCAACGTTCACTCGCTTTCATGGCTAGATGTATCCACACAGGCAAGGGAGTATCGTACACGTGGGCTGAAAAGTCAAAAGCGATTATGCACTTTTTCTACCGAGGAGGAGATTTCATGAAGGCCAAAGCGGCGATCCTACAACAATTTAACGAGCCTCTCGTCGTGGAAAAGATCGAGATCCCGCCTCTGTCCCAGGGACAGATGCTGGTACAGGTGGAGGCGGCCGGCGTCTGCGGTTCCGACGTGCACATGTGGCGAGGGAAGGATCCGCGCACGCCCCTGCCCATGATCCTGGGGCATGAGGGCGTGGGACGTGTGGTCGACATAAAGGTCGAAAAGCGAGACATTCACGACCGGCCCGTTGACGTGGGAGATCTGATCCTCTGGGAACGGGGTGTGACCTGCGGCATCTGCTATTACTGTACCGTCCTTCACGAACCCGCCCTCTGCCCCCACCGTTGGGTCTATGGTATCTCTCGCTCCTGTGAGGAGCCTCCCTATCTCAACGGATGCTACGCTACCCATGTGATACTGGACCCCCACACGGCCATCATTCCCCTTGAGAATGTAAAAGATCCTGCGCGCTACGTGGCCGCCTCCTGTTCTGGCGCCACGGCGGCCCACAGTTTTGCCCTCTCACCCGTTCAGGTGGGGGATACGGTGGTGATCCTGGGGCCAGGGCCCCTGGGCGCCTTTTGCGTGGCCCTGGCCAGGGCCGATGGCGCCGAGCGGGTCGTGATCATCGGTGGCACCAAGGCGCGGCTGGCCCTATGTCGAAACCTGGGCGCCACCCATATCCTCAATCGCCATGAGGGGGATCCCTCGGAGCGGCGGGAGATAATTCACGATCTGACCCACGGACGGGGAGCCGACCTGGTGGTGGAGGCCTCGGGCAGCGTGGCGGCGGCCCACGAGGGACTGGGTCTCGTGCGGCCGGGTGGGGCCCTATCCCTGGTAGGGTTCGGCACGCCGGTGGGAGAGATGACCCTCTCGCCCTTTGAGCAGGTGGTACGCAAGAACGTACGCGTGCAGGGGGTATGGGTCAGCGACGTGCGTCACACGCTGCGGGCTGTCAGCCTGGTGCGCCAGCGCGAGGCGGCCTTTGCCGAACTGGTCACCCACCGCTTTTCTCTGGACGAGGCCACGACCGCCCTGGAGGCGGTGGCCCGCCGGGAGGCCATGAAGGCGGTGCTCATACCTGATGAGTCCCAGGGTGTATGACGGGCCAGCGTTGAGCATGGTCCCTCGACAATCCAAGGCGAGATAGGTTCCCTGGTTTTGGGCTGTCTTTTGTTCATGGTATGATGGCTGTCTGGAGTGCACGCAGGATCATCATACAGGGGAGAGGATGGCGTCCACGTCAGAGGTGTACGAGGACTATATTCAAGAGCATCAGACCTGGAATTTCGTCGTCAACAGCCTGGATCTGACCTTTTACAATCTGGCCGTCAGTTTCATCTTTGGGGCCACCGTTCTCTCCCTCTATGCCAGCTACTTGACCGCTTCGGCTGTGCTGATCGGCTTGCTGCCAGCCATTCAGAGTGTGGGCTACTTTTTACCGCAATTGCTCACCGCCCGACGGGCCGGCTGGTTGGCGCGCAAGAAGCCCCTGGTGCAAAAGATCAGCGTCTTTGAACGGTTACCCTATCTCGTCGTCGCCCTCTCCATCCTGCTCTGGCCCAAGGCCCCGTCCTGGTTTTCTTACTCGCTCCTCGCCCTCTGCCTGGCCGTGGCCACGGGCAGCGGTGGGCTGGCCAGTCCGGCCTGGAAGAGCATGTTGGCCAAGGTGATACCCGTGGAGCGCCGCGGACGGCTATTCGGTCTGAGCAGGGCTCTGGGGGGCCTGCTGGGCGTGGGAGGGGCCGCCTATGCCCGTCACGTGCTGGATGCCTATCCTTACCCCACCTCCTTTGGCATCTGTTTCCTGCTATGTTTTTGTTTCCAGGCCCTTTCGTGGCTTTGTCTCAGCCTCAACCGCGAGCCAGCCAGGGAACCGACCAAGCCAGAAGAGTCGGCAACGAGTTATTGGCGACGCCTGCCAGGCGTGCTTGGAGACAATCCCAACTATGCTCGCTTCTTGGTGGGACGTAGCCTCGTCATCATGAGCACCATGGCCACCACTTTTTACGTGATCTATGGGCGCGCAGCCTACGATATCACGGACGCCTTTACCGCAAATCTGACCATGGCGGCCCTGATCAGCCAGACGGTGAGCAATCCCCTTCTCGGCTGGCTGGCCGACCACCGCGGCAATATTTGGGTGATGGAGGTGAGTACCCTCGCTGGCGGTATGGGACTCCTGATGGCGCTCTTCTCGTCCAGCGCAACCTGGCTCTACGGCGTCTTCATGCTGGCCAACGCCGCCACCACGGGTATGGCTCTGGCGGGCATGAGCATCACCATGGAATTCGGCGATGCGGAGGAGATGCCCATCTTTTCTGCCCTGGCCAATACGATCACTGCCATCCCCATCCTCTTGGCGCCCATTCTGGGCGGTTGGATTGTGGACGTAGCAGGCTTTTGGACGCTGTTCATCGCTGGCCTATCTTTTGCCGTGGCGGGATGCGCCGTCATGCACTGGTGCGTGCGGGAACCCAGAGAGGTGGAGTGTGAGGACCCCAAAGACGCAAGATCTTGCGTCTCTATATAATTCTCTATCGCAGGCTGTCCCGCAGGATGCGCGCCAGTTGCAGGTAGCGGGGTTTGTAGAGGTCGTCCATGGAGCGGGGGCGCGGCAGGTCGATGACCACCTCCTTTTCGACGCATCCTGGCTGGGGGCTCATGGTCAAGACGCGATCAGCCACCAGTACGGCCTCCTGGATATTGTGGGTGACCATGACCACCGTCTTCTGACGCTTGCGCCAGATCCTGAGCAGTTCACAGATCATGCGTTCGCGGGTGAGGGCGTCCAGGGCGCCGAAAGGCTCGTCGAGGAGAAGCACCTGGGGATCATAAATCAGAGCCCGGGCCAGGGCCACCCGTTGCTGCATGCCGCCCGAGAGCTCGTGGGGCAGGGCATCGGCAAAGTCGGCCAGGCCCACGAGTTCCAGCATCTCGCGGGCCCGCTCCTCGGCCTCCTGGCCGTTCAGTCGCTGGATTTCCAGGGGCAGGGTGACGTTGCGCAGGGCCGAGCGCCAGGGCATCAGGTTGGCCTGTTGGAACATGAATCCCACGCGGCGCTGGGGTCCGTCGAGGGGCTCACCGTTCAGGAGGACGCGGCCGCTCGTGGGCTCCACCAGGCCGGCCAGGATGCGCAATAGGGTCGACTTGCCGCAACCAGAGGGGCCGATGATGCACACGAACTCGTTAGGCATGACGGCGAAATCTGCCTCGGCCAGAGCCTCCAGGGAACTGTTGGGCGAGACAAAGGTCATCTGTATGTGATCGGCCACCAGGCTCGGCTGTTCCATGGGGTCAGTCGATGAATTCGTTGGTGTACAAGAACTCTGGCTCTATCTCTTCTGTGAGTAGGCCAAAGGTGGTCAGCGCGTCCACGGATTCTTCCCAGGCCTCCGGTGAGCTCTTGCCCGGGGACTCTGCGCGCCAGAAATCGAGGCATGCCCCCAGTACCTCCCGCTGCAGTTCCGCCGTCTCGTCCTCCATCTCGGGGATGGCCTCGCGGGTGATCTCAAAGGCGGCGTCGGGATCGTCGAGGGTGTCCTCAAGCCCCCGCAAAAAGGCCCGCGCCACGCCGCGCACCAGATCAGGATATTCTCCTATCGTCTCCGCGTTGGTGATGAGGCCGTTGGACACCAGATTCGTGTACTCGTCCAGATAGAAGACGTTTATCTCATGACCGTCGGCCTCCAGTTGCACCGGCTCGTTCATGGCATAGCAGACCGCGGCGTCCACGCGGTCCTCCACCAGGCTGGATACCTGGGTGTAGCCGATGGTCTGTAGATTGACATCTTTACGGGAGATGCCCACCTGCTCCAAGAAGGCCAGCCAACCGATATAGCTGGCGCCCTCTGTGGCTGGTATGCCCACCGTCTTGCCCACCAGATCTTCCGGCGAGGTGATACCCTTATCGGCCATGGATACCACGCACACGGGAAAGCGCCGATACCAGTTCATAAAGTATCTGACAGGCAAGTCGCTGGCCCGCGCCAGGATGACCTGATCGCCACTGGCCACAGCGAACCGCACATCGCCGGTGCCGACGCGCTGCAGGAGGTCGGTCTCCATGCCATAGTCCAGGGTGACATCGATCCCTTCTTCCTCAAAGTACCCTCGTTCCAGGGCCACGTACATGGGGGCGAACTGGACGTTGGGCACAAAGCCCATGGCGATGGTGATCTTCCCGGGTTCTTGGGCTCCCTGCAGGGGAATGACGGCGCATCCCGCCAGGAGAGAAGCGAGCAAGGCGACTATACCAACGATGTGACGCGTTTTCAATTGTATTCCTCCATTCATCACTACTATTTTAGAGACGCTTCCCTTCTCGATCGCCCTGGGGCCAGTGCCAGGTGAGCACGGCCCGCTCGAGGGTGGAGACGGCAAAGTACAGGGCTAGGGCGATGAACATCAGGGTAAAGAGAGCCACGAACATGAGGGGGGTATCGAACAGTCCTCGGGCCAGGTTAATCAAAAAGCCCAGGCCGCGATCCGCTGCCACGAACTCGCCCACCACGGCGCCGATGACGGAAAGGGTCACCCCCACCTTGAGCCCACCAAAGACGATGGGCAGGGCCGCTGGCAGTTCCAGGAGGCGGAAGATCTGCCACTGGGAGGCCTGCAGGGAGCGCATGAGGTCCATCAGTTGTTCGTCCACGCTGCGCACGCCCACCATGGTATTGATGAGGACGGGAAAAAAGATGGTCAGGGCGCAGACGAGAACCTTGGACAGGCTTCCCGCGCCGAACCACACGACGAGGAGGGGGGCCAGGGCCACGACGGGTATGGCCTGGGAAGCCACGATATAGGGAGAGAGGATGCGCTCCAGCATGGGCGACTTGGCCAGAAGATAGCCCAGGACCAGGGCTACGCTCAATCCCAGGATCAGCCCCCAAAAGATCTCGTACAGGGTGACCAGGGTGTGCATCTGCAGGGTGCCCTCTCGCACGGCCACGATAAAGCGGGCTGCCACACGGTGAGGGCTGGGCAAAAAGAAGGCCGGGTAGCCCTGCCAGCGCACGAGGAGGTCCCACGAGAAGATAAAGAGGAGCAACAGGAGAGGGGGCAGCAAATGCTCTTCCCCGATCTGCCAGCGTTTGTCCCGTTCTCTGATCGACGCCTCGATCCTTTCCGCTCTTTGCATAACAAAAACCCCGAGTGAAAAGCCTCGGGGCTTGATTCGCGCTTACATACTCTTGCTGTGACTTCTTTCATCCGGACTGTACCGTCGGCCCCGGCCTCTCACCGGGTCTACCATTACTACTGGTGCGTGGGCTCGGCAAGCCACCGCTCACCTTACCACCGATCGGGAATTGACGCCTGTGCGTCTCACCCTGCCCCGAAGCTATCGCATTGTCACCATAGAGTGTAGTCCCAGTGATGAGAGCTGTCAAAAAAGCCTCTGGGACGTAGACGCGTGAACCTATCATATCGCATCTTTTTCATTTTGCATTATACTAAGGGGGCTGGGAACGGTTTGCTGTGCGCAAGATATCAATTCGCCCAGGGGCACGGGCATCTGTAGCGCTACGCTCACGTTCTCACGTTGCCCGTCCCCAAGGATACAAGTACAAAGGAGTATCTTCCATGAGTACACAGGAAGGATCGGGAAGCAGCGAGACGGTCAAGTTCGACACTCTTCTCAAGGGAGGGCATCTCATCGACCCCAAGAATGGTCTCTCGGAGCGCATGGACGTGGCCGTGGCTGAGGGCCAAATCGCCGCCGTGGACGAGGATATCCCGGAGGGGACGGCGGAGGATGTGGTCGATGTGTCGGGCCTGTACGTGACGCCGGGACTCATCGATATGCACGTTCACGTGCACATCTGGTCTGAGTGGTTCGGTCTGTCGGGTATCCGGGCCGTTGTGCCCGACGCGCAGAGCTGGAATGCGGGCATCACCACCATGGTGGATGCGGGCACGGCGGGTCCGCTGGATTTTGGGCGGTTTAAGGAGCGCGTCATCGACAAGTCGCAGACGCGCATCCTCGCCTATGTCAATATCTGCGATCAGGGTATGGGGCCGGGCGAGCAGGACGTGTCAAAGATGCGGCCCGAGTTGACGGCCGGTGTGTGCAAGGCCTTTCCCCAGGATGTGGTGGGTGTCAAGACTGCCCATTACTGGACGAGCGAGCCATGGGACGAAGAGCACGCCCCCTGGGATAGCGTGGAGCGGGCCGTGGAGGCCGGCGAACTGTGCCAGATGCCTGTCATGGTCGATTTCTGGCCCCGTCCGCCGGAGCGCTCTTACGAGGAGTTGATCCTGGAAAAACTGCGCCCCGGCGATATCCACACCCACGTCTTTGCCCAGCAGCATCCCATCATTCTGGACGATGGGGAGGTAAACCCCGCTCTCTTTGAGGCCCGCGAGCGCGGTATCATCTTTGACGTGGGGCACGGTGCGGGCAGTTTCTGGTTTCGCAATGCGGTGCCGGCCCTGGAGCAAGGCTTTTTGCCCGACTCCATCAGCACCGACCTGCACACGGGCAACGCCGCCAACGGTCTGGTTGGCGATCTGCTCAACGTCTGTTCCAAGTTCTTGAACATTGGCATGGACCTGGATGATGCCGTCAGGCGGGTCACCGTTGCCCCGGCCCAGGAGATCGGTCGTCCCGAACTGGGCCACCTGAGCGTCGGCGCGGTGGCGGATATCGCCGTGCTGCGCGTGCGCGAGGGCGAGTTTGGCTTTTTCGACTGTGGCGGGGCCAAAGTCGTGGGCGACAAGAAACTGGAGTGCGTCCTCACCTATCAGGGGGGCGAGTTGATGTACGACGCCGATGGACTGACCATGCCCCATTGGAAGGAGGCGCCACCCGAGTACTGGACGGTGAATGGGTGAGGGACGATTGACAAGCCGCACAGCGGCTTGTCAATCGCTTGGGAGAATGGCATGGCCATTCTCCACGCTTCCCAGGATTTGCAGGGGGCGGTACCTTCAGTAGAGACGTCCCGGCGGGACGTCTCTACTGCGCCCGTCACCCAAGACCCCGACGGAGCAACGCTCCGTCGCACAGTAGCGTGAGTTTCAACAAAAACAAAAGAAAGGACAAGCAATGTCACCCAGCACGAGTACCCATGGCAACATAGAACCTTCGACCTTTGAGAGCTTGGGCGTGGATACCATGATCAACTGTGGCGGCACGTACACCGTCATCAGCGGTTCGCGGATGCTCGACGTGGCCGTGGAGGCCATGGCCGAGGCCACGAATGGTTACGTCAGGATCTCCGAATTGATGGAAAAGGTGGGCCAGCGACTGGCCGAACTGACCGGCGCCGAGTGGGGCTACATCACCACCAGTTGCTCCGCGGCCATCAACCAGATCACCGCTGCAGCCATGGCCGGCGGCGACCCAGAAAAGATCGCCCGCCTGCCGGACACGCGGGGCATGAAGAACGAGGTCATCCAGGAACGGGCCATCCGCAGCGGATACGAGCAGTGCATGCGTATCGCGGGCGCCGAGATGGTCTTTGTGGACACCGAGGCCGACCTGCGGGCGGCCATCAACGAGCACACGGCCTTGATTTTTATCGATGGCGACGCCCAGTCGCGCAGTCGCATCACGCCCCAGCCCATGATCGATGTGGCCGACGAATTCGGCGTGCCCTGTTTCGTCGACGCCGCCGCCCAGCGCGTGGAGGTGCCCAATCGCTATCTGGAGATGGGCGCCGACGCCGTGGCCTACTCTGGCGGCAAGTGCCTGCGCGGCCCCCAGGCCTCTGGCCTGGTGTTGGGGAACAAGGGGCTCTTGCGGGCCGCCTTTTTGAACGCCTCGCCGCACAACGTGCAGGGGCGGGCCATGAAGGTGGGCAAGGAGGAGATCATGGGCCTGCTGGCCGCCGTGGAAGCCTTTTTGTTGGGGCGCGATCACGAGGCGGAATGGGAGATGTGGGAGGGGTATCTGAAGACCATCGGACAGGCCGTGGACGATCTCCCCTCCGTGGAGATGACTTACGAAGAGCCGGGGATCTGCAACGTCACCCCCTACCTCCACGTCACCTGGGATACGGATACCCTCAACGGGACCCCCGAGGAGATTCGAAAGGAGTTGCTGGAGGGCGAGCCGAGCATCTTTGTGAATGCCACGTCCGAGGGGCTGCGTTTTAACCCCTACATGATGGAAGCGGGCGAGGATGCCATCGTGGCGCAGCGCCTGCGGGAGGTGATGAGCGACCGGCCCGCGCCCGAACCCGTGGCGCCGTCCCCACCAGCAAGTGTGGACGTCAGCGGCGAATGGCTCATCGATCTGGCGTTCGTCTTTGGCGGGAGCACGCACTCGATGAACCTGATACAGGAGGGAGCCACACTGACAGGCACCTACCGCTCCCAGTATGGCCAGTGCCCGATCAGGGGACAGGTTGCAGGGAATGAGGTCTCCTTCCAGGCCGTGTTGCCCCATGGTCCCTCCCGCACCCGCTACGACTATGAGGGGACGGTGACGGGTGATACTATGAGCGGCTCCGTATCTATGGGCCAGGAGTGGCCCGCCACGTGGCGTGCGCGGCGGA
>JAWLEV010000097.1:0-9119 GCA_041685915.1 Anaerolineae bacterium
GAGGAGTATGACGAGGAATTGACAGCGGGGAGCGTGGCCGAGGAGATCGAGAACCTGGGTGTGCGCGCCCTGGCCATCGAGGCCGACGTGACGGACAAGAAACGCGTGAACGCCATGTTCGACGAGGTGGAGGAGACCTTTGGCCGGCTGGATATACTGGTCAACAACGCCGGCGGGGCCCTTTTCGGACGAGACAACCCCTGGGCGGCCACGGCCACCGAGGATGCTTTCCAGCGTACGCTGGAGCTGAACCTGATGGGTACTATCTACTGCTGCCAGGCCGCCGCGCCCATGATGAAGCGCCAGGAGTCGGGCAAGATCGTGACCATCGGCAGCCAGGCCGGGCTCAAGTCGGGAGTCAGCGGAGGAAGTGCGCCCTATTCCGTGGCCAAGGCGGGTGTCATCCACTATACGCGCCTGCTGGCCGCCGAGCTTGGCCCCTACAACGTGAACGTGAACTGTATGGCGCCGGCCTGGATCCTCTCCTCGCGGGCCGTGGCCCAGGGGCGCACGGAGAAGGAGACGCGGGAACGGCTGGAATCCGAGATCGCCCTGGGACGCCTGGGCATCCCCGAGGACTGTGCCAAGGTGCTGGAATTCCTGGTCACCGACCTATCCGATTATGTGACGGGCCAGGTGATCTCGGTATGTGGGGGGTATATCCTGTTTTAGACCGGGGCTTGATTGGGAGTAGAGATGCAGCGCGCTGCATCTCTACTGGTACAGAATTGAAATGACGCCTATAATCTGTTCATATCAACCCACCTTCACACCGTCTGGAATGCCTCGACGTGCTCGGGCTAGATCGGAGAGACAATATGTCGACAACAGACTACTATGAGCTCCTACAGCGCGTACAGCGTCTTGAACCAGCTGAGCACGTTCGCCTACTGAAGGATCTGGCTACGCTCGTCCATAACCAGATCTCGGCCCAGCCAGAGCAAAGCATCCTGGATTTGCAGGGGCTGGGTAAAGAGATCTGGGCCGCCATCGACGCTCAGGAATACGTAGACCAGGAGCGTGCCTCTTGGAATGGTTAGACACACTGCAAGGGGAAGTAGTTGGGCTAGACACTGCTCCTCTGATCTATTGCATTGAGGAGCATCCGACCTATCTCGGGATAGTCCGTCCGTTTTTCGCGGCTATGGACCGGGGTGACGTCAGCGTGGTCACTTCCACCGTGACGCTGCTGGAAGCCCTCGTTCATCCCTTGCGACTTGGCAGAACAGACTTAGCTGAGCAATATCGGGATATTTTGCTTGGTGCCAAGAATCTGATGATCCTCCATTTATCTCAAGACATTGCTGAAGAAGCTGCACGACTTCGGCCGATCTACAGCGTCCGCACTCCAGACGCTATCCAGATGGCTACTGCAATTCACACAGGGGCTTCTTCTTTCGTAACCAACGATGCGCGTCTGCCGTCTTTGCCCCAGCTCGCAATCTTGACTTTGGATAGTCTAAAGACCGAGTAGAGACTACGGAGGAAGGATGAAACGAATATTTCGCACCCTGGGACTGTTGGCCCTGATCGGGGTCGTGGCAGCGGGACTGATCATCGGCATCGGCACCGTCAGAGCCAGGTTGCGCAGCCCAGCCTGGAAGATCACCCAGGTTCCGCCAGACGAGATGATCTGCTTCACCCTGTACACCCTCCACGATGGGGTGCTCAAGATGACGGCCCAACTGTACGAACTCCCGCCCGAGGCGGACCGCACCGTGCGCCTGCAGATCAAGGAGAACGAACAGTGGACCCAGATCGCCGAGACCGAGGTGATCGAGGATGGCTGGGTGGCCCTCTTTCGTGTGGAGGATTGGGACGCCAGCCGAGACTATGACTATCGCGTGGTCCACGGGAAGAGCGCCTTTTACGAGGGTGTGATCCGCCAGGACCCGGTGGACAAGGAAGAGATCGTGGTGGCCGCCTTTACGGGCAACGGCAATCAGGACCGGGGACCACGGCCGGATGTCATCGAGAATATCAAAGCCCAGGACCCCGACCTCCTCTTTTTCTCCGGGGATCAGGTCTACGATCACCACGATCATTTCGCCGCCTGGCTGCTCTTTGGGCGACAGTTCGGGGAGATCACCCGCGATAGGCCCACCATCACCATACCCGACGATCACGACGTGGGCGTCCGCAACCTGTGGGGAAGCGGCGGAGATATAGGTACAGGGGGGTACAAGGACCCCGCCTACGTGCGGCAGGTGGAGAGGGCCCAGACCAGCCATCTGCCTGACCCCTACGATCCCACGCCCATCAAGCGCGACATCGGCGTCTACTATACCTCGCTGACCTGGGGACGGGTCGGCTTTGCCATCGTCGAGGATCGCAAGTTCAAGTCGCAAATAGACATTCTCGATCGCCGAGCCCTGCGACAACAGGGAGTCGCCTTTGCGCGGGAGGATCACATCAGGGAACTGCCCGATCCCGACCTCGTCGACGTGCCGGGGGCCACCCTGCTGGGCGAACGACAACTGGAGTTTCTCCGCGACTGGACCGCCGATTGGACAGAGCAGGACATGAAGGCCGTGCTTTCGCAGGCGCCCTTTGCGGGCATCGCCCACGTGCACGGGCCGACGAGGCGGCGTTTGATCGCCGATCTCGATGTCAATGCCTGGCCCCAGAGCGGACGCGACAGGGCCCTGCGGGAGATGCGCAAGGGCTTTGCCCTGCACATCAACGGCGATCAGCATCTGGGTACGGTATTCCAATATGGCATCGACAATTGGGGAGATGCCAACTTTTCCTTTTCCGTACCCTCCATCGTGAATTTTTACCGGCGCTGGTGGAGACCCCTGGAACCCGAGCGGGACGTACCAGAGGGAGAACTGGAGCACACGGGCCAATACACGGACGGCTTTGGCAACAGGATGACCATGTACGCCTATGCCAACCCGGACCCCAGCCGGCGCGAATACGACAAATGGCGCGCCCAGGCCGCCGGATACGGTCTCATCCGCTTCAACAAACGGACACGCAAAATCACCCTGGAGTGTTGGCCCCGGGGCTGCGACGTGACCGATCCGGACTGTGAGCAATATGCAGGCTGGCCGATCACCATCGACCAGGAGGATAACTATGGTCGAGAACCCCTGGCCTACCTGCCTACGCTAGAGGTCACGGGGACCAAGGACCCCGTGGTGCAGATCATCGAGGAGGACAGCGAGGAGATCATCTATACGCTGCGCATCAAGGGTACCTCCTATCGCCCAAAAGTGTTTGCCGAGGGAACCTATACTATCAAGGTGAGCGACGGGGAGACCAGCAGGATCCTTCAGGGCGTGAACCCGGTGGAGGCGGAGGAACCGGAGACCATCGAGTTGACCTTTGGCTGAGCGGAGCGTCACCTCATGAAAGGTGAAAGGATGAATGTCATGAAAACAAGGGCAAGGACAATAATATATCGGGCTGCCACATGGGTGGCCGTGTTGGTCCTGTTCGTAGTGCTGCTGGTACTGGCCAACACCTTTACCGAGGGCGAGAGATTCCACGGCCTGGGCACGGCAGGGGTCATCGCCATCACCCTGGCGGGTCTGTTGGCCCTCTTTCGGGCCACGCGGGGCAGCGGCGCGTGGGAGGTGAGCGTGCGGGGGATCGGTTGGATGACCCTGGGAGCGGTCCTGCACACCGCCTCCACCTACCTCTTTGGCGTCATCGTGGACGCCTCTGTGGGGCAGGTTCGGGTGCGTCCCACCATATGTATTCCCGTGCTCTTTGGCTATGCCTTTGGCCCCGTGGTGGGCTTTTTCACCGGGGCCGTGGGCAGCGTGCTGGGCGATTTCATAAGTGGCTGGGGCGTATTCCCCACCTGGGCCATGGGCAGCGGGCTGACGGGCCTTGTGCCCGGGCTGGTGGTACTCGTGGCCAAGGAGAGGCGGAACCTGCGGGTCCTGACCACCGTGGTGCTGGTGCTCATCGCCCTCACGGCAGGTGTCGTCTTTATCCATCCCCGCGCGCCGGAACCCTGGACGGACCAAGTTAAGAACCACTCCTTCTGGGGCTGGGCCCTCCTCGTCGGAGGGCTGGTGATGATGGCCAATCGCTTTTTGCTACAGGATCGCAGCGTGGCCCTGGCGGCCGTGAACCTGTGGGGCACCCTGGGCATCATGACGGGCAACGCCTTTGCCGCCCTGGCCGATATCTGGATCAGCGAATTCACGCCGGGCACGGCCATCATCGGCGCCTTTGCCCCCGCCGCCACCACCGACCTGCTCAACCTCATGGTCTTTACTCCCCTGGTCCTGGCCGCCTACAATCTGCTGCGACGCACACTGGGAGAAAAAGAGGTCCATGGACAGGATACATAACGCCCTGAGCTCGGCCCAAGAATGGGCCAATGAGGTCAGCGGGGGGCGATGGGCCATCCTCCAGGACGCTGCGGGACGCTTTAATTCCACCCAGGGGCCAGACGCGGCCGCGGCCCTGGCCTATTATGCCCTCTTTTCCCTCTTTCCTCTTCTTTTGGCCCTGGTCGCGGTGGCAAGCTTTTTCCTCACCAGCGAGGAGGCTCTCCAGCAGGTAGTGAATGTGGTGGCCCGTGTCGTGCCCGTGTCCGAGCACCTGATCGAATCAAACATCCGTCAGGTGCTCGAGCGGCGCGGAAGCATCAGCATCGCCGGGGCAGTGGGCCTCCTGTGGAGTGGAATGGGTGCCTTTACCGTGCTGGTGCATCAGATCAACCGCGCCTGGACGGACGTCGAACCACGGGGCTTTTTCACGAGCCGCCTGCTGGCCCTGGGCCTAGCGGGACTGTTGGCTGTGCTCCTTTTACTCTCCTTCACCCTGGGGCCGGCACTCAGCATACTGGCCCGTTTGAGGGTGCCCCTGTGGGGCGGGGTCGCCCTCTATAACACCTTTCTGTGGGGGCTGCTCATCAACGGCCTGCCCCTGCTGCTCATCTTTGCCATCTTTATGATGCTGTACCGCTGGGCACCCAACACAAAGGTCCCCTGGGGGGAGGCCTTTTGGGGCGCCCTGTTCGTGGCCCTGACCTGGGAGGCGGTCAAGCGGGGGCTGACCTGGTACATCAGCAGCGACCTGGTGAACTATCCCCTGGTCTATGGCTCGCTGAGCAGCGTGGTGGCCCTCCTGCTGTGGATCTATGTGAGCAGTTATCTGTCCCTCTTTGGCGCCCATCTCAGCGCAGCGGTGGGGCGGGGGACGGTGCGGAAACCACATTTTTCAGGAACAAAGAAAAGAGGCTATAATGGAAGGAAAAGGAGATAAATTATGACGCTTCGAGAAATTCTGGCCGACATTCATGCGCTTGAACGATCTTTTAGCCTTCGAGCGTAAATATGGCATCCGTTCAGAAACATTTTACGCAGCCTCTGTGAGTGGGGAAGAACCAGAAGACGACAGTTGGGTACTGGATTTCGGCGAGTGGGCCAGTGTATATCGTACGTGGCTTGAGAGACAAGCCTATCGCAACGAAATACAACGCCAGCAAGACAACGCCCCCAGTCTAAAAAATCTGGTGCAGGTAGGCTCGTGAGCGATCCGTTGCGTACCGCCGAGGATTATAACCACATCCGAACGATCCTTCTTTACAAGCCACGCATCCTCACCACAAACACATTCCTCCAGACATCAAACACCACCGCATCCCTGCGCCCCAGATGCGTTGCAATCGGCCCAATCTACCCGTACTGATCCGCGAGATAGAAGCACAACTCGAGGAAAGACCAACCGATTAGAATACGCTCTCACGCCTCTACCTTGCGGCGCGTACTATACAATCAGGCGCTCACGATGGTGCCCGGATTCAGAATATCGTGGGGATCAAAGACCTTTTTGATGCCCCTCATCAACTCGATCTGCTTCTCATCCAAAAGGCACAGATTCTTGACCCTCGTCTTGCCTATGCCATGCTCCCCGGTGATGAACCCCCCCAGGGCCATCGCCTCCTTGTAGATCCTCTCCCTGATCTCGTCCAGGTAAGGGGGCGCCTCCCCATCCACCTTCATGATATGGGGATGCAGGTTCCCATCCCCGGCGTGACCATACATGGGGATAGCAGTGTCGAACGCCTCGGCAATCTCGTCCACTTTGTCCATTAGCTTCCCGATATTGGCCAGAGGAACCGTCACATCCAGAATGTCCGCCGTATCGGCCTTGAGGGAGGTGTAGATATTGCCGCGGATATCCAGGATCCTGTCCTGCTCCCGCTTTTTCTCGGCCACCAACGTTCCAAGAGCATTGTGGGACTGACAGATTCGGTCTATCTCCGCGCTCGCAGTATACAACGCCTCCTCGTCTGCACCGGTCACGATGATATACAGATAGGCATTGCCCTCTTGTGCCGGCCACTCTTCGCCGAGATGTTCGGCCGATTCCTCTATCAAATCCTTTTCCACATATTCTATGGCCAGGGGGGTTATACCGTGCTGGAGGATCTCTGGAACGGTCCTTATGGCATCGCTGCGCTTCTCATAGGGTATGATCAAGGAGAAACTCGTGCCGGGCCTGGGGTACAATCGGAGAATCGCCCTGGTGATGATCCCCAACGTCCCCTCGCTGCCGATGAGCAGATGCATCAGATCATAGCCCGTATTATTCTTTACGACTTTGCCGCCCAGTTTCGTTATCTCGCCTGTGGGGAGCACCACCTCGATACCCTTTATGTGATTTCTCATGACGCCATGTTGCACGGCCCTGGCCCCTCCGGCGTTGGCCGCGATCAGGCCCCCTACCTGGGCTCCCTCATCTCCCGGCCGCAGGGGGAAAAAGAGGGACTCGGTCCTCTCCGCGCGCTCGATCAACTCTCTGAGGGTCACGCCGGCCTCGCAGGTGATGGTCAGGTTATCCTCATCCACCTCGACGATATCGTTTAGCCGCTCCAGAGAGACGATGATGCTGGATTCGGTGGGCACGGCAGCCGCACAAAGGCCCGTTCCCCCTCCCCTGGGAACGACCGGCATGGCCTCCCTGTTAGCCAATTTCAACACTTTAGATATCTCGTCAGCGTCCGCTGGTTTGACGACGACGACATCGGTATCAGGCTCCGGGCAGGATGGCCCGGCCGTCTCGTCGAGCAGGTAATCCTGCATCTGGTCGATCCTGTCCACCACCCAATTCTCTCCCACGATCGATCGTAAGTCCTTAATTATCCGATCTTTCATCCTTGTCCTTCCTTATCCGCTCTATCAGTTCGGGGACCACTTCATAGAGGTCTCCGATGATGCCATAATCTGCCACCTTGAAGATGGGCGCGGAGGGGTCCGTGTTGATGGCCACCACGACCTCCGCCTGCCTCATACCGGCCAGGTGATTGGGCGCGCCCGAGATCCCGCAGGCAATATAGAGTGTTGGCTTTACCCTATTACCACTGTACCCCACCTGATGGGCCCTGTCTATCCATCCCTCATCTACCAGGGGCCTGCTCGACCCCACAACGCCATCGAGCAGCTCGGCCAGTTCTTCCAGCAGTTGAAAATGCTGGGGATCCTTTAGCCCTCTTCCCCCAGAAACGACAACTTGCGCCTCGGTGATATCCACCTCTCTCGACGTTAGTTTCTCCAGCGTCCTGACTCCAGTAAGATCTGGGATGCTGGCCTGTCTTTCGATTATCTCGCCATTTCGGGCAGGATCTCGTGGCGCCTCCTCGAATTCCTTGTATCTCACGGTGGCCATCTGCGGAAATCTATCGCTGACTATTTGGGCCAGAAGGGTGCTACTGCAGGCAGGCCGGATCTGAACCAGTTTGCCCTCTTCATTCACCTCGAACCCCGTACAATCGGCGGTCAGGCCCGTATGCAGGGCAGCCTGTAGCCTGGGAGCCAACGACCTGCCGAAATTGGTGCCCCCTATCAGAAAAACCTCTGGCTTCTCCTCCTCGACCAGGGTCACCAGGTTGTCCTTGTAAACGATCTCGTCGGGGCGGCCAAACGAAGGGCTTTGGTATACAAAGACCTTGTCGGCCCCGCGACAGATCAACTCCTCAACGCCAGAGGGGTCAGGGGTCAGAAAAACCGCGGAGAGTCCTGTTCCCAAGTCGTCCGCGATCCTGCGGCCCACGTTCAACAACTCGTACGAGATGGCGTGTAATTCGCCCTCATTCTGCTCCGCGAGAACCAGAACGCCCCTGTATTCATCTCCCATTTAAACAACCTCCAGAGCCTTTAGTTTTGAGATCAGTTCATCGACGGCCTTTGGGACCTCTCCCTCCAGCATCTCGCACGCTTTGCTCTCGGGCACGATGTCCGTAACCTTGCGTAATTTCGTCGGGGAGCCACGGAGCCCCACATCGTCGGGCGCCAGGGTATCGGAAAAGTCATCCATATCCCACATCTCTATCGGCGCGTTCCTCGATTTCAACTTGTCCTGCAGGGTGGGAAGGCGCGGTTCATTGATATCCTTGGTCACCGTGATGAGGCCGGGGAACTCTAGTTGCTTTAAATAAATGCCGCCCCAAATATCCTGGGCGACCGTCAGACCGTCCTGATCCGCGCCCCTGACCTCTGTAACATAGGCGACGTGGGGAATGCTCAGGAATTCGGCCACCGCCGCCCCCACCTGGCCGGTGTCGCTATCCACCGTCTTCTCCCCACAGATGATCAGATCGAACCCATCCAGTTTCTTGATGGCCGTCGAAAGGGTGAGCGAGGTGGCCCACGTGTCGGCGCCGGCAAAGGCCCTATCCGAGAGGAGGATGGCCCGATCCGCTCCCCTGGCCAGCGCCTCCCGCAGAGCCGATTCGGCCCGAGAAGGCCCCATGCTGATGGCCGTTACTTCTCCTCCACACTCCTCCTTTATCCGCACCGCCTGTTCCAGCGCGTTGAGGTCAAAGGGATTTATCTCCACACCCGCCGAACTTCTGTCCAGCGTTCCGCTCTCGACGTCGAATTGCACCTGCTCCATCTCTGGAACCTGTTTGATGAGCACCACTATACCAAGTTTGGACATCCTTCTCCCAGCGTTGACTAGATCCGCTCTTATGGTCATGGTCTGCCATATCGAGCCCTATTATAGTCTGAATTCGTGCTATAGAAAACCACGGGCGCACGGATCGTGCGGGGAAGGTCGCTTAGACCAAAAAAGCGCCCCTTGATAGTCGGCGGGGCGCGGGGAAGAAAAGATATGATAGTTTGTAGAGACGCAAGATCTTGCGTCTCTAC
>JAWLEV010000098.1:0-9104 GCA_041685915.1 Anaerolineae bacterium
GGCGAAGCAGACGCTTCACCCTACGGGTCGCGCCGCCTGGGGGCTGTTTGGTAGAGACGTTCCACCGGAACGTCTCTACCACAGATAATCGCATTCCCCCACCCCGAGCTATTGCAGAGTCCTCTACTCCTTTTTGCCTCGGATACGCGGCGCCAGTACAATGTACCCCTGCGCGGCTTTTATATTGGCTGATCGTGGAGAAGGAGTGGATGCAATACTACATAGAGTGGATCGTCATCGGCGCCCTGACCCTGGTCACGGCCATCATGCTGACCCTTGCGCCACCTGCCACTCAAGGGGAGGCACTGCCCCTGGCCGCCGCACTGGGCACGGCCACGCCGACGGCGTCTCCTACGGCTGTTCCCACCTCCACGCCATCTGCCACCCCCACGTCCACTTTCACGGCGACGCTTACCCCTTCGCCCTCTCCCTCTCCCACCATGACCCCATCCCCCTTTTCCTTTGACACGCGGGCCGATCTGCCCCGCTACATCTATGTGGATCAGGAGACGCAGCATATGTACGTCTTTGAGCATGGCGAGTTGGTGCGAGAGGTTCCCTGCAGCACGGGCATCCCCGATCCGGACAAATATACACCGGCATGGGAGGGAAGGGTGGGGGAATACTGGGGGACCTTTTACGCCTTTGACGTCTATGCTGACGAGGCCTGGTATCTTTACAAGTCGGCGGGCTCTATTCTCGTACACAGCCTGCCCTACACCTGGGAGGAAGACGAAAAGCTATATCAGGGGTGGGAGGATCTTGGTGTGCGCCCCTCCTCCCATGGGTGCATCCGCATCGCTCCCGAGGATGCCGTCTGGCTCACGGCGTGGAATCCCGAGGGCGTACTCATGACCGTCACCGAGCCCCATCGGGACAAGTGGCTGGGAGATACCACCTCCCAGCCCACCGCCGAGCCCGAATAACTGGCGTCTATGACGACGGCGAACGGCGGCGCTCCCGCAGGATAAAGGGGATGGTCAGGGCGAGAAAGAGGGCACTGAGGGCGTACACGGGACGCCTGCCCAGCAGGGCCATCAGGGGGTAGGCAAAGAGGGGGCCCAGACCGGACCCCAGGTCACCCATGGTCTGGTAGCCGCTCACCACGCCACTCCGTTCGCCCCGGCGCGTCATATCGCCCATCCAGGAGACGAGCATGGGGGGCACCACGCCGTAGGCGATGGCGGCAAGGACCACGCCCACGCCGATGAGCCAGAGGTTCCCACGCAGGGCAAAGCAGCCCAGCCCCATCGCTCCCAGTATCTCTCCCAGCAGCAGCACCCGCGTGCGGTCCCCCAGGTAGTCGCTGAGGTAGCCCAGGCCCGGCCCAGCCAGAATGGTTATCAGGTTGCGGGCGAACAGGAGGATGGCGGTCAGGGAGGCGATGCCCACCACCGTACCGGCCACGGATACCCGCTGGCCCAGACTTTGGGAGAGGTAATAGCCCAGGGTGGAGTAGAAGACACCGGCAAAAAAGAAACGGTGGGCAAAGTTGAGTCCCCAGATGAGCCAGAAGCGGCTGTTCACAGCGCCCAGCGTATCGCGCCAGCGCGCTATGCGCGCGCGCAGGGGCACTACCGGGATCTGGGGTGGGGATCTTTTTCGTCGTGTCCAGGGCAGGGTGAGGGCTCCCAAAAAGCCCAGTGAGGTCAGAAAGCCCAGGGCGAGCATGGCGCGGGAAAAGTTCCACGCGTCGACCCAGATGCCACCGAGGAGGGCGCCCACCGCGCCGCCAAAGTAGGAAAACGAGGTATAGATACCCGTAAAACGCCCTCGCCGCTGCTCCGTGCTCACGTCGAGGACCATGGCATAGGCGGCCACCACCAGCAAGGCCCAGGCGACGCCCCACAGGGCCCGCCAGAAGAGGAGGGGCCAAAAGCCCCTGCTCAGGCCATAGCCCAGGGTGGAGAGGGTGCCGGCGACGAGGCCGGCGATGTATGGTAGCTTGGGCCCCATGCGTCGGGAGAGCCAGCCGCTGAGCACGTTCAGGGGCAGACGTACCAGGCGGTTGATGCTCAACAGCCATCCCACCTGCACCGCCGTCACGCCGACGGCGGCGTAATGGGAGGGCAGGACGGTGTACAGGGTCGCATCTCCCATCAGGGCAAGGGCCGTGCAGACGGTCAACGTCCAGACCACACGGGAGGTGGCGGGGTTCTCAGCCATCCCCGCCGTATGATTGGCGTGGGAAGGAGCTTCTTCTGTGGGGTTCTCTGTGGTGCAGTTATGATGGCAGCTCATGGGAACCTCAGGGAATACGGGGCTTGGCCAGCACCTCGCGGATCTCCAGATCGAAAAAGGTACGCGGATAGGCAGGTTTGCAGACGATGGCCGTGTCGGCCCCACTGCCTGTGCCCGCGATGGAGATGACCTCCTCGTCCATGTTCAGGTGGCCGGCATCGGCAGCCATGAGCACGTTTTCCACGGCCACCTTCATGCCCTGGCTAAAGCGGTACAGGGTGTCGCGCACGATCTCTGGTCTCGTGCGACCGCCATGCTCTTCGGAAAATGCCGAGCCCACCCCATCCCCCAGAGCGTGGATACCCGTGACCACGTGCAGGCCCATTTGCCGCAGTTCCTCCTTGGTCTCCTCCGACATGCACCAGCCCAGATCCTCAAATCCGTGACAGAGGGTGATGACGGTGATCTCGATGTCGTGGGGAGTCAGGATATCTTGGGCCCGGCGTGCCGTGTCACCATGGGATGAGGCCACCACGGCCTGGGTGATGCCCAGGGCCCGGGCTCGTTGCAGGGCGACCTCCAGGGTTTCATCCGTGTTCTGTGGGCCGGCTTTTTCAAAGCAGTAGGTGGTGAGTTTCATGATCTCTCCTTATTCATACGGATCGTTTCGTTCGCCAAGAGGTCTCTCGCTCCTGTTGGTTGTCTGTGTCATCCACCGAAAGGCTCTCCAATGGAGCCATTATTGTAGTGGAAGAGGGGGCGGAGGGCAAAGGAGACGAATTGGCGCAATTGGCCTGTTTCCAGATGGTCTATATACTAGATAGGGTGGAGGCGGGGGAATTTTGACAAGTGTCCCAGAGTATATTATCATGTTGGCACAACGGTTCAAGAATTTGACGGTTTAGTAGTCAATTCTGGATTAAAAAGTTGAGGCAGGGTGAAAGTGGCATTTTTCTATCAGCAGGGCGACGTTCGGCCTGGGGTTTCACCACTTTCGATTACGCTTTGAGACGGGCATCGTTGGAGAACGGAGACGTCATGTATCGCGGAAAATACAAGTTGATCATACCATTTTTGTTGCCCGCTTTGGTTCTCTATGGGCTTTTTGTGCTGTATCCCTATGCACAGGCCATGTATATCAGTCTCACGGATTGGAGCGGACTGACCGCCGAAAAAGACTTTGTCGGGTTGCGCAACTTTGGGCGGCTTTTGCGCGACGAGTACTTTTGGAATGCTCTTAAGAACAATCTCATCTATCTGGTGAGCTTGCCCCTTGTAGTGATATCTCTTGCTTTCTTTTTCGCCTTTGTCGTCACACGGGGTGTAGCGTTGGCCAAATTTTACCGCGTCGTGTTCTTTTTCCCGCAGGTGATGTCCGCAGTAGCCGTCGGCGTCCTGTGGAATTTCATTTACCATCCCACCATCGGTATTTTGAACAGCTTCTTGGGATTGTTCGGGATTCAAAATCTGCCCGCCTGGCTTGGCGATCCCAACGTGGCTCTGCCTGCTGTGGCGGCCGTGGTGATATGGCAGTCGGTGGGATTCTACATGGTCTTCTTTATCGCCGGCATGGAGGCCATCCCCGAGACTTTTTATGAGGTTGCGCGGATCGCGGGCGCCAACCGCTGGCAGACGTTCTGGCGGGTCACTCTGCCGCTGCTGTGGGAGAATACCCGCGTGGCCCTGGTGTACCTGGCCATGGGGGCGCTGAACATGTTCACTATCACCCAGACCATGACGGAGGGGGGACCTAGCCGGGCGACGGAGGTTCTGTCCATATATCTGTATAAGAACGCCTTTACCCACAGCCGTTTTGGTTATGGCACGGCCATCGCTGTGGCCCTGTTCTTGATCGTTCTGGCTTTCTCCATGCTCATCATGCGCGCTACCGCACGGGAGGCAGTGGAATACTAACATGGCTATCGAAGGCACTCGCGAACAACCGGTTACAGAGCATACCCCCCTCCCTTCAGGGGGATGGGAAAGGACAAAGGCGCTCTTTTTCCGTGCGCTGATGCACCTGTTCCTGGGAATCTGGGCCGTGATCGTCATCTTTCCCATGTTGTGGGTGCTGTACACCTCGCTCAAGACCGATCAGGAGATATTTTTCAGTCCCTGGTCTCTGCCCCGGGTGATGCAGTGGGATAACTTTTTTAGAGCTTGGGTGAAGGTGAATATCGGGCGATATTTTCTCAACAGCCTTGTGGTGGTCGTTCCCTCCCTGATACTCACGCTGCTGCTCTCGGCCATGACAGCCTATGTTCTGGCCCGCTTTCCGTTTCCCGGTAATCGGGCCATCCTGTACCTGTTCATAAGTGGTATGATGTTTCCCGTATTTCTGGGTTTGGTACCCCTGTTCTTCCTGCTTCGCAGCCTGGATATGCTCAACACTTTTGTGGGGCTGATACTGGTGTATATAGGGTATTCCCTGCCCTTCTCCATCTTTTTTCTCACCGGGTTTTTCAGGAGCCTGCCGTCGGAATTGCACGAGGCAGCCATCATGGATGGGGCCAATCAATATACCATCTTTTTTTCCATTATGCTTCCCCTGGCCCAGCCCGGTCTGGTCACCATCGGCGTATTCAATTTTCTCGGTATGTGGAATCAGTTCATCCTGCCCTTTGTCTTGATGTCCGATCGCAAGAAATATGTTCTGACTCAAGGGTTGGCTTATATGAATCATCAGCAGTATTACCTGAATGACTGGAGCGCCCTGTTCGCGGCCATCGTGGTCATCATGGTGCCCACGTTGATCGTTTACGTCCTATTCCAGGGACAGATCCAGCGGGGGCTGACCGTGGGCGCTTTGAAAGGATAATATTTGTGGTACATGCTGGCGTAAAGGATTTTTCATCGATCAAAGGAGGAAAAAGATCTGGAGCGCCAGGTGAAAGCTTAGTTTATTGCACATTTTGAGAAGGAGGTAGACTGTGAAGGACAAGAGATCTCTTGACCGTCGTGAATTTCTAAGAAGTGCTTTGATTTTGGGCAGTGGAGCGGTTCTGGCCAGCTGTGCCCCTGAATCTGAGGTGGAAGTGGAGCCCACCCCCGAAGGGGTGGAGGAACCTACCCCCGAAGAGGCGGAGGAGCCTACCCCTGAAGAGGCGGAGGAGCCTACCCCTGAAGAGGCGGCGGGACCGGTGGTGCTGGAAGAGTTTGGTATCGAGGTGGCAGAGGATGCCGTCGATCCCCTCGACATCGAAAAGGGGGTAACGGTCGATGGTGTGTTCTTTGCCGGAGGCTATGGTAGCGATTATATCGAGTATGCTGCCGATATCTTTGAGGCCCTTCATCCCGAGAACGAGGTCTCGGTGGATCCGATCCAGCGTGTGGCGGACCAGCTTCGTCCCCGCTTTATCGGCGGCAATCCTCCCGACGTCGTCGACAACAGCGGCGCGGACAACCTGGACACCGTCGCCCTCGCGAGGGAAGGGCAGTTGTTGGATCTGGCGCCCCTCATGGAAGCGCCCGCCCTGGATACGCCCGACACAACGTTCGCGGACACGCTTTTCTCGGGCTCCCAGGAGACAGGTGTCATTGCGGGCAAACAGTACTATTTGAATATCGCCTACACCGTCTATGGCATCTGGCACAGCCAGAGCCTCTTTGAGGAACAGGGATGGGAATACCCCAAGACCTGGGATGAGATGCTCTCTTTCTGTGAGATGGTCAAGGAAGAGACTGATATGGCCCCCTGGACCTATCAGGGTAAATATCCCGGCTATATGGCATGGGGCGTCTGGTTCCCCCTGATCTACAAGATCGGTGGCTATGAGCCGATCCATAACGTGGATGACCTTGAGCCGGATTGCTTTACGCAGCCCGCAGTCCAGGAAGCCACAGAGATGGTCTATCAGTTGGCCGAAAACGACTATATCATGTCGGGCACGGCAGGATTGACGCATACGGAGGCCCAGGCAGAGTGGTTGAACGGCAAGGCCGTCTTTGTGCCCTGCGGGAGCTGGCTGGAGAACGAGATGAAGACGGTCACTCCCGAAGGCTTTGAGATGGTGGTGAAGCCGGTGCCCGCTGTGGAGGGGGGCGAGGGGTCCTATGAGGCCCTGGAGACGGCATCGGGCGAGATCTACTTTGTGCCCGCCGAGGCCGAGAATCCCCAATCCGGCATGGAATTCCTGCGTATGCTGCTGAGCAAGGAATCGGCGCGTTACTTTGCCGAAGAGGTGAGCTCCATGATGCCCGTCAAGGAAGCCACTGAGGACGCCAGCCTGAGTCCTGGCATGAAGTCGGCCGTTGATGCGGCCGACGAGGCCGGCGAGGAGACCTTTGCCTCTCCCTTCTATGGCGGCCTCTCCCAGATTTCAGAGGAGGTCGACGACCGTATGGGTGAACTGTTGCGGAAAGAGATCACACCCGACGAGTTCACCGACACCATGCAGGAGAAGGCTGATGAAGCGTTGGCTGATCCCGATATCGAGGTGCTAAAGCGACACGAATAGATAACCGGGCCCCAGTGCTCCCAGGGAGCCCCTGGGAGCACTGGGGGGCTATCCGTAAATTTTTCTGAAAAATCCTTGACAAAGAGGTCAAAGTGTGCTATTATAATGGTGCAAGGTTCCGAGAGGTTGATGCTCTCGCTACCGATCATTCGTTAAGAAGCAAGGTGAGGCGAGCGGAAAGTTGAGCGCAAGCTTGGCGGCCCGTCATCTGATGTGAGTGTGGTCGTCGAAAGATGATCACAGGGAAGTCGGAGCAAAGTAGTCGCTGTAGCAGGTGACGAAAAGCGCCAAGCCGAATTTACGGAGGAGACACTCCATAAAAACGAGACGGATGGTGGGAGTGAAGGGATAGATCACTTGGGACCTTGCATTTTTGTTGCCCCACCCAAGGGTGGGGCTTTTATTTGTGTGGGGGAATCGTAACATAGGTGAGTGGGAGATGGTGCTGTGAGGGCACCATCTCTTATTATAGATATCATATGAGGAGGCGATGATGACAAAAAGTTTGCAGGACAAGGTGGCTGTGATCACGGGATCCACGTCGGGGATTGGACGCACCACGGCGGAATTGTTCGCGCGGGAAGGGGCCCGTGTGGTGGTTAACGGACGGCGCCGCGAGTTAGGGCAAAAGGTGGTGGAGGGGATCGAGGCACAGGGGGGCGTGGCCAGTTATTGCTACGCGGACGTGACCAAGAGCGACGAACTGAAGGGGTTGATCCGACATGCCGTCGATACCTACGGGCGGCTGGACATCCTGATGAACAATGCTTGGTCGGGCAGGCTGGGCTCTGTGCTGGAGATCGAGGAGGAGGAGTGGGATGCCCTCCTCGACGTGAGTCTCAAGGCCACCTATCTGGGCAGCAAGTTCGCCATCCCGGAGATGATCGAGGGGGGCGGGGGCGTCATCATCAACATCTCTTCTGTGCACGGCGTGCTGGCCGCGCGGGACTATGCCCCCTATGAGGCGGCCAAGGCGGGCATCATCAACCTGACGCGACAGATGGCCGTCGATTTCGGTCACGATGGCATCCGCGTCAACTCTATCTGTCCGGGGGCGATCATCGTGGCAAGAGGCATCGAGGAGTGGCTGGAGGAGCACCCAGAGACCGTGCGGCGCGGCGAGGTCATCTATCCTGTGGGCCGCTTAGGGGTCCCCATGGATATCGCGCAGGCGGCCCTCTTTTTGGCCTCTGATGCTTCCTCCTTTATCACCGGCCATGCGCTGATGGTGGACGGCGGGCTGACCATCCAATTACAGGATTCGCTGGCCTCCCTTGTGCTGCGGGAACTGGGAGACAAAGAGGAATAAGCGGTGATCAGGCCGGAAGGACCTGTTTCATCCGTGCCAGGGCGCGCTCCAGCAAGTCGCGGCAGCAGGCGAAATTCAGTCGTACAAAGCCCTCGCCACCCGGACCAAAGGCGGCGCCGTCGTTGAGAGCCACCCCGGCCTCTCGCAGAAAATGGGTATGGGGATCGTCGAGGCCCGTGCGGCGGCAGTCGAGCCAGGCCAGGTACGTACCCTGGGGCCTGGTCATGGAGATGCCGGGCAGTTCTTGATCGACGAACTCGAACACCAGGTCGCGATTATTCTCCAGGTAGCGGAGTACCTCCCGCAGCCAGGGATCTCCCTTGCGGTAAGCGGCCAGAGCGGCCGTATAGGCCAGAACGCTGGGCTCGTTGATCAGCCCGCGGTAGGCGTCCCGGAATCGCTGGCGGAGGTCGGGGTTGGGGATAACGGCCATGGAGCAGTGTAGCCCGGCGATATTGTAGGTCTTGCTGGGGGCCATCAGGGTGATGGTCCGCGCCTCGATCTCGGGGGCCAGGGAGGCGATGGGCACGTGCTCCTGTTCCTCAAACACCAGGTCGCAGTGGATCTCGTCGGAGACGATGATCATCTCGTTTGACAAGCAGAGTTCGGCCATGCGCTGCAGCTCGTCCCGGCGAAAGACGCGCCCCACCGGGTTGTGGGGGTTGCACAGCAAAAAGACCTGGGTATCGTTGCGAATGGTTTTTTCCATACGCTCATAGTCCACTACATAGCGTCCGTTCGCCTGTTGAGTGAGTTCCATGGCCTCGCAGCGCAGGTGGGCATTATCCGCCGTGTCAAGCATGGGAAAGTAGACGGGGGTTTGCAGCAACAGACCCTGGCCCGGGGAGGCGACGGCCAGGGCGGCGAGGTTGAATCCCGTGACCACGCCGGACATAAAGAGGATTGCCTCTGGGGCCACGGTCCAGCCATGAAGGCGCTGCAGGCGTTCCACGATCGATTCGCGCAGGTCGGATGGCTCCATGCCGTAGCCGAACACGCCGTGGGCCACCCGTTCCTTCAGGGTGCGGATCACGGGCTCTGGCGAACGGAAATCCATGTCCGCCACCCAGAGGGGTAACACGTCATCGCCATAGCGTCCCCACTTGAGGCTATCCGTGCCCCGTCTCTCGATGCAATCGTCGAAATCGTAGCCCACC
>JAWLEV010000099.1:0-8945 GCA_041685915.1 Anaerolineae bacterium
CCCGGGGCCTGCCCATACCGGGCAGCGACCTCGAGAACGTTTTTACTCTGAGAACCATCGAGGATTCGCAGGCCATTCAGGAGGCCGGGGGCGAGGGGAAGCACGCCTTGATCATGGGTGGCAGTTTCATCGGCTCGGAGGTAGCCTCGTCGCTCACCCAGCGAGGGGCAGAGGTGACCATGATCTTTCCTGAGTCAGGCATCTTGGGGTACATCGTGTCCAAGGGGCTGAGTGAGTTTCTGACCGAGGTCTATCAGCAAAAGAATGTGACCGTCCTGCCTGAGGTGATCTGTGAAACGTTGGAAGGAGATGGAAACGTGGAGCGGGCCGTGTTGAGCAATGGCCAGAGCCTGGACGTCGATCTGGTGGTGATGGGTGTGGGAATCGCGCTCAATACGGAGCTGGCGCAAGAGGCCGGTCTGGAATTGGGAGAGGACGAGGCCGTGATCGTCGATGAACACCTCCGTAGCAGTGATCCGAATATCTACTGCGCTGGAGATATCGCTGCCTGGCCCGATCCCACCTTCGGTGAGCGGCTGCGCGTGGAGCACTGGGACGTGGCCCGTCGGCAGGGCAGGAGGGCGGGTCGGAATATGGCCGGAGAAGAGGAGGCCTACAATGCTTTGCCGTACTTTTTTTCCGATATGTTTGATCTGAGCTTTGAGGTGTGGGGCAATCTGGCCTCGTGGGAGCGGACGGTAGAGCGGGGCTCCCTTGAGGAGCGCAGTGTAGCTTACTACTACTTTGACGAGGGTAAAATGGTAGGCGTGTTCGCCATGGGCCGACCCTCTGAGGAACGATCCCCCATGCAGGAGCTGGTCAAAGCGCGTGTCGCCTATGATGAGGTGGCTGACGTCCTGCGCGACGAGGGGGTGGAGTTGGAGACTCTGTTGGGTGGCGCTGAGGAAGAAGCAGCTGACGAGGAAGGGACCGAGCTAAGCTTTGAGGAGGATATCCGACCTCTGTTCCGGGAAAAGGATGTTGAGGAGATGAAGGAGATCGCCGACTTTGATCTCTCCAACTACGAGGACGTTCGCGAGAACGCCGAGGCGATCCATTCCTACCTGGCCGATGGGTCCATGCCCTGTGACGGTCCCTGGCCGGAGGAGCAGGTGGAGAAATTCAAGCGGTGGATGAACCAGGGCATGAAGGCGTGAACGTGCTCTTACCATGGGGGGTTTAGGGGAGGCCTATCTTGATGAAGGCATTGGTCGTTTACGAGTCCTTTTTTGGGAATACGGAGCAAGTTGCCCGCGCGGTGAGCGACGCACTCGCGTCACTGGAGGAAGTAGAGGTGCGCCAGGCAAGCGAGGTGACGCCAGAGCAACTGGCGGGTGTGGATATCCTGGTGGTCGGCTCGCCCACGCGGGCATTCAGCCCGACGCCGGGGATCAAAAAATTCTTGAGTAGTATCCCCCAGGGCGGATTGGAGGGGGTGCGGGTGGCTGCCTTTGATACGCGAATCGCCTTGAGCGATATAGATGTGCCCGTATTGCCCCTGCTGGTCAAGGTCTTTGGCTATGCGGCCAAGCCCATCAACGATAGGCTGGTGCAAAAGGGAGGGGAGCAGGCGGCGTTGCCTGAGGGGTTCGCTGTGGAAGGCACCGAGGGGCCGCTGAAAGAGGGCGAGGTTGAGGGTGCCGTAGAGTGGGCGCGGGGGATCGTGTCCGATCAAGGGGCATCATAAGACGGAAGGCCAATCATCGCTCCTTGCCGCAAAGGGATTGGTCCGCTACGACGCGGCGCGCATCCCATCCAACCTATCCCGTGCGTCGGGCACCATGGCAAAGAACTCTTTCAGCATGTCACACGCATAGTCGTCGCAATATGCACAGTTGATCACGTCCCGTTCCACTGCGCAGGCGCGGATATCGCATTCGGCGCAGTGATGACATTTCTTTTCGTCGCTGAGGCAACCGTTACAGATCACGTTCTCAACGGTGATACCGGGTGCGTTGTACTGCTCCCGCCATTGGGCCGCCACCTTCTCCAAGGCCTCTTGATCGTTGGCCTGGGTGGCCACATAGGCCTCGCAGTCGCTGCATACCAATCCACAATAGGCGATAATCTTTTCCATGATCCGATACCTCACTCGATTGATTTTTTTCTGACTGCGCCATTCTACCCTCAGATCATCCGGATGTCCAGCACAGGATGCGATATCACTTTCAGGGTGATGACTTGGCGTCCTAGCGCGCGTCTGCGAACAGATCCTGGTGTTTGTAGATATCGCTGTAGAGCCAGTCGAGGAGTTCGGCCCTCAGGGTGTCCCGCACGTGCCGGTGCTCGGGATCGCCCCATAGGTTACGCGTCTCCCCCGGATCGGCGATGAGATCGTAGAGTTGGCCTGTCTCGTTTCCTGTAAAGTAGACGAGTTTGTGAGTCTGGCTGCGGATCATGGCGTTTAGATCGGGCGCGGGCCGCAGGCCGGTGGCCCCCTCCTCGGCAAAGGCATACTCGCGGGCATGTCTCGTCTCCCCCTCCATCACCGGGGCCAGGGAGATGCCGTTCAGGTCGTCCCTGGGAACGCCGGCCTTTTGCAAGATGTACTGGGCCACGTCCATGTGCGAGACGAGATCCTCCGCCCTGCGCCCGGGCCGGTGGGCGTCCGGGGCGTGGATGATGAGGGGCATGTGGGTGATGGTATCGTACAACTCGCCCTTGTAATGGAGGCCGTGATCGAAGAGGTGATCGCCGTGATCCGAGGTGTAGATGATGATGGAATCGTCGTATAATCCTTTTTCCTTCAGGGAAGCGATGATGTGGCCCAATACCTCGTCGATAAGGGTGACCAGGGCATAGTAGTGCTTGCGCATGCGGCGGATGCGCTCTGGGGTGGCGTGGCTGGCGCGTACCACGGTGACGCGGTGGCGATCCTCGTCGCGGCGCTGCTCCTCCCACAATTCGTCCGGGATCCCCGCGCGCTCCTCCTCGGTGACGTGGGGCATGGGGATATCCTCGTCGTCGTACATGTCCAGGAAACGCTGGGGCGGATCGTAGAGGTCGTGGGGGCTCAGTAGGCCGATGTGCAGATAGAGGGGGGTCTCGCCGGCATGGGGCCGCCGTTGCCAGTCGTCGAGCCAGTCCAGTGCCCGCCGGCAGACGTACATATCCGGATGCAACTTCTCGGGCAGGGGCCAGACGATGGCGGATAGTTTATTGTAATAGTTGGGGTCCGTCTCGTGCAGGTTAAAGGGCGGCTCATGGCCGGCGGCCTTTACCGCCCAGTACCAGTCGTTGCGTCCCTCTCCCTGGAAGGTCTGGTACTTGTTGCCCTGTGCGGCGATGCGCTCGTCAAAGCCGCCCTGGGGCAGGTGGGTCTTGCCGATGCTTGCGCAATGGTAGCCCGCCTCGGAGAGACGGTTGGTCCAATGCAGTCGGCCCGAGGAGGGGTCGAAGCCAAAGATCCCCGTCGTGTGGGGATAGAGGGCGTGATAGAAGGCGGAGCGGCTGGACACACAGGTGGCGGCGCAGGAAAAGTTGTTGCGAAAGAGCACGCCATCCGCGGCCAGGGCGTCCTGGTTGGGCGTGATCATCCAGTCCGCGCCATCGCAATGGATGGTGTCAGCGCGCTGTTGTTCGGCGGTGATAAAGATGATGTTGGGCTGTTTTTCGCTGGACATTTCATCTCCTTTCTGACTTTTCACTGTGTCTATTACACTATAAGAGACAAGGGGTGTCAAGGAGGTGGCGGGCAGGATGCCGAAGCCTCTTGATGAAATCCGAGGGCGGGAGTATCATCGTTGTATGGATCAGGTCTCTGGTGATGGTGGACGACTCGATGAGCTGTTGGTATCTCTGGTGCATGAACCTTTTTCTGAGGAGCAGCGCATGAAAGGGGCAAGGTGCGACATATTCAATAGAGTATATCGAGGCGATGGCATGTACTATGGTTGGGAGTTATGCAAGGAGTTCACCGATTTTCTTGACGGAATGGATCTTGAGGGCAAGGCGGCACTGGATGCGGGTTGTGGCGAGGGGCGCTATGCAATATATCTGGCAGAGCGAGGGTGTCACGTGACGGCGATAGACATATCAGAAGTTGGTCTGGACAAGCTTGTTCGTATCGCCGAGGATAGGGGACTGGATATCAACTGCATCTTGGGGGATCTACGGGATTATACTTTTCCTGAAGGTACCTATGATATTGTGGTCGCGGCCACCGTACTGGGACATCTGGAGGATGGCACCAGGAAAAGGGTGGTTGCGGGGATCAAACGAACGTTGGCTCCCGGGGGCATCGTGTACCTTAATGTCTTCACCGTGGATGATCCCGGCTATCGGGTGCAGAGGGGCGGCAGATCTGGTGAGGGTCATATGGAGAGCGGTGTCAGCGATACGTCCATGTGCGTCGAGTATTACTATCGGCCGAACGAGTTGAGACGGGAATTCAAGGATCTTGAAATTCTGTATTACTCTGAAGGGATGCAGAGGGATTCGTCCCACGGGACCCCCCACTACCACGGCCTGGCGCGGATGATCGCCAAAAAGCCCGGAGGCTGAGTTTTTCTTCTCAGGTATGGTTGAGGGATGGCGCCTGTCCGGGTATGATAGAGGGAGTTGATGGGGCGATGGTTGAGAAATCGATCGGCTCGCCCCTATCTGGTTGAGAAGAGCGATGAAACGGGAGGGAAGGGATGGTGTTGCAGACGATGAACCCCACAGAGGTTGTGGTGGCGGGAGGCGGTCCCGCCGGCATGATCGCGGCTATTGCCGCGGCACGGACGGGAGCCAAGACGTTGCTGGTGGAACAGGGAGGATCCGTGGGTGGCCTGGCCGTCGTGGAGTTGCCCCTGCTGAGTTTTCACAACAATCGGGAGGAACGGATCGTGGAGGGGATCCCCCTGCAGTTGATAGAGCGGCTGGAGGAGATGAACGCCGCCGCCGAGGTGCGCAATACGGCGGTGGGTCCACCACGGGGGCGGGGCAGCCTCAAATACAATGCACGGGCCATTCGCTGCGACCCCGAGGCCCTCAAGTACGCGGCCCTGGAGATGCTGCACGAGGCGGGGGGAGAACTGCTGTTACACACCTATGCCTCGGACGTCGTCATGGCGGGCGAGGCTGTGGCCGGGTTGGTGGTGGAGAACAAGTCGGGACGGGTGGTGATTCCAGCCGAGAGGATCGTGGACTGTACAGGGGATGGGGACGTGGCCGCCCGGGCTGGCGCACCGTTTGAAAAAGGGCGACCAGATGATGGGAGCATGCAGCCCATGACACCGTTTTTCCTCCTGAGCAACGTGGATGCGGAGCGGGCGATGGAGGCGGGGGCCGTCGTAAAGAGACCCTGGGAGGTGGTGGACTCGGAGGTGTGGCAGGAGCGCTGCAGGACGTACAGCGTCAGGCTGGAGTCGTGGAAGGAGGAGATGCGCCGGGATATACCCGAGTACGCGGATCTATTGACGGGGTTTGGTGCGGCGGATCAGAACGGCGACGGCGTCTGGTTCTGCGGGAACATGATACATATCCCGGCCATGGATGCCACCGATGGGCAAGAACTGTCCAGGGCAGAATTCCAGGGCCAGAGGCTCGTCTGGCGCATGGTGCAGTTCCTGCGGCGGCGTGTGCCCGGTTTTGAGGGCTGTCACCTGGTCATGACCTTTCCGCAGATTGGCGTGCGAGAGTCGCGCCGCATTCGGGGAGAATACCGTCTGACCTATGACGATGTGGTGGAGGGACGGCGTTTCGATGACGTGGTCGCGCTCTGTGGCTACCGGGTGGACATCCATGGTTACGATGGGGGTCCCGTGTACAACGAGCCAGAGAGGGGGACCCAGGTGAAGGACTATGGATCGTACGATATCCCCTATGGCTGTCTGGTACCGCAGCGGGTGGAGAACCTGCTGGTGGCCGGGCGGTGCATCTCTGGGACCCATGAGGCTCACGCCTCGTATCGGGTGATGGGGACGTGCATGGCGACAGGGCACGCGGCGGGCACGGCGGCCGCGCTCTCTACGGGCGAGGGGGTTTCACCCCGTGGGCTGGATATGGAGCTGCTACAGCAGACACTGTTGGCGCAGGGGGCCTACCTGGGAGAACGGTTTGCGTCGTGATGGGGGATGTCGCGGGGTTGGCCTAAAGATTCGTGGAAGGTTTGGATAGATAGGGAGGTCGAGATGACAGAAGAGGTACAGATAGGATTCATCGGTCTGGGGACCATGGGAAAGCCCATGGCGCGGAGGCTCCTGGAGGCCGAGTATTCGCTGACCGTGCACAACCGCAGTCGGGAGCCCGTGGAGGAACTGAGCCAGGAGGGGGCCACGCCGGCGTTCTCCCCGCGCGAGGTGGGAGAGGCCTCCGACGTGGTAATCACCATGCTTCCCTCCTCCCCACACGTGCAGGAGGTGGTTCTGGGGTCGGAAGGGTTGTTGGAGGGCATGACGGCCGGGGGTACCATTCTGGATATGAGCACCATCAATCCCCTGGTGACCCGCGACATCGCCGCCCAGGCGAAGGAAAACGGCGTGAGGATGCTGGACGGCCCGGTGAGCGGTGGACCCTCGGGCGCCGAGGCGGGCACCCTCACCATCATGCTGGGGGGCGAGGAGGAGGTGGTGGAAGCCTGTCGGCCTATCCTGGAGGTGTTGGGGGAGAGGATCTATCACGTGGGGGGCGTGGGAATGGGCGAGGTGGTCAAGGTGTGCAACAACCTGATCCTGGCCAGCAGCATGGCCGCCGTGGGAGAGGCCTTTGCCCTTGGGGTCAGGGCGGGCGCCGATCCCAAGGATCTGTATGAGGTGATCACGCACAGCAGCGGCTCGTGTGCCTGCCTGGAGACGGGCGTCCCCTATGAGGGCGTCATCCCCGACGGGCCGGCGGACACGGGCTTTGCGCCACGCTTTACCCTGGACATGATGTTCAAGGATGTGGGGCTGGGAATGGAGGCCGCGAAGGAACTGAAGGTGCCCCTGCACGTGGTGGGTGCTGCCTATCAGATGTACAACGCGGCGCGGGCGTGGGGATATGGGGAAAAGGATTTCGCTGCCGTGGCCCGAGTGGTGCAACGGCTGACAGAAGAGGAGGAGGAGGTCTAGCTGATAGGGTAACGGAATGAAGGCCAAGGAAGAACGCGAGGTATGATGGCAGCAGGTATCACCGAACGTATCTGGCCCATTGGCGAACTATTAACCTGTGTCCCCATCGCTACTGATATCTAATTTAGAGACCATCTATTGGAGAAACTATATGGAAATCAACTGGATGCATACGGCGTTGAGTGCATTGGTGATTTTCGTGGCAACAATTGTCCACGGCATTGTCGGCTTTGGATTGGCGCAGGTCTCGATGGGTCTTTTGCCCCTCTTCCGCAGTGCCGCGTCGGCCTCGACCATCTTTAGCATGATCGCCGTCATCAGTAACGCTCGGATCTGGTGGAGTGTGCGGGAGGATTTCGCCTGGAAGGATTGGCTCATCCCGGTAGCGGGATTGGTAGTGGGCTTGCCATTGGGTATCTATGTCTTTCAGTCGCTCGGCAGCAGCCAGCTGCGCATTGCTATCGGTATCACTTTGCTGGTGGCGGTGGCGTTGATCGCTGCCGTGCGGCAATCCTCGGTTATCAGGGATTGGATTGAGGAGCAGGGATTCAAGCCGGACTGGAAGATTGGCGTAGCGGCTGGTTTGCTGGCCGGCATTTTGGGGGGCGCTGTAGCTATCCCCGGTCCACCCATGATCCTATATGGTGCCTTTATGGTCGCGGCGGGCTTTTGGGAAGGGGACAAGATGAAGGCCATCTTCACGGCCTTTTTCGGCACATTGATGTTCTATCGCGTGGGATCGCTGGCGGTGACGGGCGCGATGAGCCCTTCTCTGCTGGTGGAGGCGGCGGTCGCCTTGCCGGGCCTCTTTGTGGGTGCCTGGGTCGGCATCAAGATCTATAACCTGATCCCCAAAGAGACCTTCCGTTGGGTTGTGTTGGTACTGTTGACGATCAACGCATTTGTGTTGTTGTTCACTGCGTGAATGGGGAGGGAGGACTTATGTCGAAAGAGCGGTTGACTATTTTGCAGATGAACGATAGCCACGGTTATCTGGATATGCACGAGGAGCTTTTCTGGGCCGGCGACCACGTAGAGTTTCATAAGGCAGGTGGATACGGGCGCGTAGCAGCATTGCTCAACACTATCCGTGCGGAGAATCCGGGGGGCGTCTTGGCCTTCGACTGCGGGGATACCATTCACGGCACCTATCAAGCGGTCCAGACGGAGGGACAGGCGTTGGTTCCCATCCTCAAGGCCATGGATTTCGATGCCTGGACGGCGCATTGGGAGTTCGCTTACGGTCCGGCGCGGCTCCAAGAGATCACAGAGCAGCTCACCTATCCGATGTTGGCCGTCAATTGCTACGACGAGGAGACCGATGAGCTGGTATTTGATCCCTATTTGATAACTGAAGCGGCGGGGTTGCGCGTGGGTGTGTTGGGCACAGCGGCCACCATCGTCGACAAGGTGATGCCATCGTCGTTTAGCAAGGGCGTCTATCTCACTTTGGGGAACGAAGAGCTGCCCGGCTACATCGACAAGCTGCGGAACGAGGAGCAGGTGGATCTGGTGGTGCTCATCTCGCATCTCGGTTTCCCTCAGGAAATGAAACTGGCCCGCGAGGTGGATGGCATAGACGTGTTGCTGAGTGGTCATACGCACAATCGCATTTATCGCCCAGCGCGAGTGAATGATACCATCGTCTTTCAATCAGGTTGCCACGGTTCGTTCCTTGGCCGCCTTGATCTGGATATTGAAGATGGGCGAATCGTGAATTGCCACCACGATCTGATTGTGGTTGATGAGAGCATCGAGCCGAATCCGGAGGTGCAACAACTGGTCGAGGAGGCGTCAGCGCCCCATGCTGAGGAGCTGAGGAGCGTCGTTGGGGAGACATCCACGCCACTGCACCGCTACCGGGTTCTGGAGGCGACGATGGATAACCTTTTGCTGCAGAGCCTACGGGAC
>JAWLEV010000100.1:0-8812 GCA_041685915.1 Anaerolineae bacterium
CCTATATCGCACGGAGCATGGCGCGCCGCAGGACATCAAGGTGGACTTGCCCGAGGGACCCAATGCCTGGGATCGGATAGCCGATCACTTTATCGCTTGTATACTGGATGATGTAGAATGCGAGGCGCCCCTGCGGCACGGCTTGATCATTCAGCAGATGATGGAGAGCCTGCTCGAGAGTGCCAAGACGGGGAAAGAGATACGTTTTGATTAGCCGAGGATGCGGAAGATAATCGCATGATAAGTGATATGAGGAGATGAGGCCCATGACAAAGACCTATCGCGTCGGTGCCATTGGATTTGCCCACATGCACATCAACCATCTACTGGACGAGTTCGCTGCCTTATCCAACATCGAGTGGGTAGCCTGTGCTGACACGGTGCCAGCCGTGCCGGTTCTCACTGACAAGACGAATACGCGCAAGTGGAATCTGCGCAGAGCGCACGAGGAGATAGGAATACCCAAGGTGTACGATGACTATCGTGAGCTATTGAACTCCGAGGATCTTGATATCGTGATCTACTGTCCCGAGAATGCGCGTTGTGGCGAGGTAGGTGAAGCCATCGCCAACCGCGGCATACACGGGCTTACGGAGAAGCCTATGACGGCCTCCTTGTCGGAGGCCTTGCGCATCGCGCGGGCAGTGCGGGCCAACGACGTAGAGCTCATGGTTAACTGGCCGACTACCTGGTCATCAGCCGTGCGCAAGATGAAGGAACTGATCGACGACGGTGTGGTGGGCAAAGTATGGGAGATCAAGTGGCGCAACGCCGCTTCGATGGGCCCGCTGGCCTACACGACAGGGGAGAATCTCGTCTCCCCTGAGGAAAAGGGCGCCGAGTGGTGGCATCAGTCCGAGCCCGGGGGTGGAGCGCTGCTGGACTATTGCTGCTACGGTGCCTGCCTATCGCGCTGGTTCCTGGGGCAGCAGGCCACGGCGGCCTACGGCCTCAAGGCCAACCTGCAAAGCCATTATGGTGATGCGGAGGACAATGCCGTCATGACCGTGCGTTTTCCCCACGCCATGGCCATTCTGGAGGCGACATGGACGACTTGGAATGTGGGTGTACCCACGGGCCCCATCGCCTATGGTTCCAGGGGGACACTGGTGGTCAACAGAAGGGAGGATGAGGCCGGCAATCACGTGCCCGTAGTGGAGGTCTATACCTCACGCGGCCATGGCCTGACGGCGCCTGACGAGGTCATCCAGGGCGATCCCCTCCCAAAGGGACGAGAGACGCTGGCCAAGGAGTTCATCCATCACTTGGAGACGGGAGATCCCCTGCATCCCACGCTACAGATGGGGCATAATATCGAGGTCATGGCCATTCTGGATGCTGGCATTCGCTCGGCGGAGAGTGGACAACTTACGCTGGTCGATAATGCCAACTGGTGCATCGGCTAGTTGCGTCCAGGTGCTTGGCACTTGAGGGCTTGACAGGAATAGCCTCTAACACTGGGAATCAAATTCGCAGGCTGCTAGGGGCAACAAAAATACCGAATCGCCAGTCCCGTACATCTAGCCGACATATCTTTCAACGACAAGGAGTAGGAGGTGTTCATGGAACCTTACGTGCACGCAAACAGCCTGGAGAAAAAGGCCCAGGGCTGGATAAAAGAGATCGCGCCCGTTAACACCCATGAGATGGCGCTAGACCGGGAGCGGGCGGCGCTGCTGGTGGTGGATATGCAGAACTTTTTTCTGGACCCAGAATCCCCCACCTATACGTGCGGCGGCCCGCCCATCATCCCCAACGTGAAACGCCTCATCGAAGCCTTTCGCCGGGCCGGGCGGCCCGTTATATACACCCGCCACGTGCACCATCCCCAGGGCCTGGACGCGGGCATCATGGGCTGGTGGTGGGAGGGCATGTGCATCGAGGGCACGCCAGAAAGCGAGATTCACGAGGAGATCGCGCCCCTGCCCCAGGAAAAGGTCGTAGATAAGCATCGCTATTCCGCATTCTATGGCACCGACCTGCAGACGGTCCTGCGCTGTCTGGAGATCGAGGATGTGGTGATCGCGGGGGTCATGACCAATCTGTGCTGCGAATCCACGGCCCGGGACGCCTACTATCGGGACTATCGGGTCTTTTTCCCCGCCGACGCCACGGGTACGGTCACGGAAAGGATGCACCTGGCCAGCCTGCTGAACCTGGCCTTTGGCTTTGCCTACGTGACATTGACGAGCAAAATCTTGGAGGGGATGGAGAGGGATCATAGCCACGATCCCTCTCCGCACTAACGACGAACTCAACGCCGCAGCAGGTGCCGCCCCGGGCGGGCTCCCGTGTGCTCACCGTCCTCCACCACGGAGGCGCCGTTCACCAGCACGTGCTCCACGCCCCGTACATAGGCCTCGGGTTCCTCCACCGTGGAGACGTCTTCCAGTTCCTCATCGTCAAAGACCACCACATCGGCGAACTGGCCTCGGCGCAGCAGGCCCCGGTCGCGCAGGCCAAAGTGGGTGGCGGGCATGCTCGTCATCTTGCGAATGGCCTCTTCCAGGCGCACGGTGCCCTTTTTCCGGACGTGGTAGGTCAAATAGTGGGTCATCCCCACAAAGTGGATGGGATGGGCACAGGGGATGGAGAAGGACGGGTCGGTGGTGCTGGTAAAACCGTCCACGCCCAGGTTAAAGAGGGGATGGGAGGTCATGGCCGCCAACAGTTCCTCCGACTTGAGGTCGCCGATGACAAAGAGGGCGTCCATGGCCTCGCCGTGGGCGGCGAGAATGTCGAAACAGCATTCCCACTCGTCCTGGCCCCATTTCTCGGCAATCTCGGGGAAGCTCATGCCCGCCAGTTCGGGAAAGAGGGCGCTCTTGCCCATGCGCACCCGGTGCCACTCGCCGCGATGGATAAAGCGCCAGTAGCGGTCACAGTCGGTGCGCAGCCGCTCCCGCACCTCGGGATCCTTGAGCATCTCAGCCGCCCGGGCCGGTCCCTCGGATTTGACCCATGGGGGCAGGATGGCCGCCAACTGGCCGATGCCATCGGGAAAGGGTGTAGTATCGGCCATGACGTCCAGCCCCTCCTCCTCGCGGCTGCGTACCACCGTCTCCACGGCCCGCTCCCAGGCCCCCTCGGGCGCGCCCGAGTTGTAACGCACGTTCAGGTGCGATACCTCTCCCGCTGTGCGGGCCTGGCGCACGATGTGCAGGAATTCCTCGATGGCCTCCTGTAGATGGGCGTCGCGGTTGCGGATATGGCTGACGTACAGCCCATCGTATTCCCCCACCACCCGGGCCAGCGCCAGCACCTCCTCGGTGGGCGCCGTCCGCCCGGGCTCGAATTCCAGCCCCGTGGACAGGCCCAGGGCGCCGGCCTCCATGCTCTCGCGGAGGGCCCGCTTCATGAACTCCATCTGCTCCTCCGTGGCAGAGGGACCGATGATGCCCGCACCCTCGCGCAGGGTGTTGTGGCCCACCAACCAGGCCAGGTTGCAGGAGGTGCCCATCTCTTCCACCACGTCCAGATACTCTGCAAAGGAGGACCAATTCACGGGGCCGTCGTAGGAATAGTCGCGCAGTTTGCTGGCGATGGTGGGACGTGATCTGTCCGTGAGGGGAGCGTTGCTGTAGCCGCAGTTGCCCACCACCTCGCTGGTCACGCCCTGACGGACGGTGCTCTGAGCCAGGGGATTGGCGTGGATGGACCAATCGCTATGACTGTGGGCATCGATGAAACCGGGGGAGACGATCTTGTTCCGGGCGTCGATGACGCGCTCCGCCTCGGCCCCCTTCAGTCGTCCCACCTCGGCGATGCGCTCGCCCTCGATGGCCACGTCCGCCGGATAGGGCGGATTCCCTGTACCGTCGACCACCCATCCGTTGCGAATCAACATGTCCAACATGATGACCTCCTCCCTCGACACATGCTATTCGGCCAACGCCAAAGCCTTCTCGATCAGTTCCGCCAATACCACCCGATGCTCCCGCGAGGGATCCACCAGCGGCGGACGCACCCCGCCCGAGGGCCTACCGCGCAGCCTGAGCCCGGCTTTGACCAGGGCCACCCCATAGCCCGGCACCCGCGCCCGCAACTGGGTATAGGGGCGATAGAAGCCGTCGATGAGACAGTCGACCTCGCGCTCGTCGCCCTGCGCCAGGGCGCGGTCAAAGCGCCAGGCCAGTTCGGGCACGAACTCGATGCCACCGGGCGAATAGGGACGAATGCCCGCCTCGGCGTATCGCTTGGCGTACATCTCGGCCGAGGGCATGCCGTTCATCAGCAGAAAATCGTCTCCCAACAGGTCGCGCATCCCGGCCAGGCGCTCCAGATCCCCGTAGCCGTCCTTGAGGCCCACCACGTTGGGACGTGCCTCCACCAGACGGGCCACCGTCTGTGGGGCAAACACGGCGTTATCCCTGTTGTAGACAAAGACGCCCAGATCCGTGGCCGCCGCCAGGGTTCCATAGTGCTGGAGCAAGCCCTCCTGCGGACCGCTGGCCAGATAGGGGGGAAAGATCAGAAGCCCGTCCGCGCCCTGGGTCTGGGCAGCGCACACATATTCCAGGGCCAGCCGGGTGCCATAGCCCACGCCAGCGATAACGGGGGCCTCGCGCCCCACCACCTTTGCCGCGGCCCCGACCAGAGCCTCATACTCTTGCAGATCGAGGGACCAGAACTCGCCCGTACCACAGCAGACAAAGTAACTGGAGGGGCTATCAGAAAAATCATCGTGCAGATGGCGCAGATGCTCACAGAAGCGCGGAAGATCGACCTCATGCGCCTCGGTAAAGGGAGTATGCACAAAGGCCAACAGTCCCCGTACCTGCACTTGCAACGCTTGGGGGGATCGGGGCATGAGAACACCTCCTCGCTCCATCTCTCTCGCTTACTCTTGGCCAGAGGATAGCGCAGGAGGAAAAGGGTGTCAAGGGGGCAATCGTCGTGGCGATTGCCCCCGGACGATGAAGGAAAGAGATTACTGTAGTTCTACTGTGGCGCCCGATTCTTCCAGGCGCTCTTTGGCCGAGTCCGCTTCCTCTCTGGAGACCTGCTCCAGAATCGCAGAGGGCGCCTCGTCGACCACTTCTTTGGCCTCACGCAATCCCAGTGTGGTCAGCTCACGAACGGCCTTGATGACCTGGATCTTTTGGTCACCCACGTCGGTGAGCATGACGTCAAAGACCACCTGCTCCTCTTCCTCTTCCTCTTCGGCCTCCGCACCTGCCTCCGCGGCCACAGCCACCGGAGCAGAGGCGCTGACCCCAAATTTTTCCTCCAGGGTCTTTACAAGCTCGGCCAGTTCGAGAACGCTCATGTTCTCAATCGTCTCAACAAGTTCTTCGTTTGTCATCTTTTCGATCCTCCCAAATTAAATTTTGATATTCTAACAACCCACAGTCTCTTATGGGCATCCACCTAGCTCGATGCCTCTTCAAGCTGATCCGAACGCGCTTGAAGCACGTTCACAAAGCCTCTCAACACTCCGGACAGGGTATTGACCAGGCCGCTTATGGGCGCCTGTACGCCACCCACCACCTGCCCCAACAGAACCTCGCGCGAGGGCAACTCGGTCAACATATCGATCTGCTCCACGCCCGCCAGTTCGCCGCCTATCAGGCCGCCACGAACCTCTATGTTCTCATCGTTGTCCTCTGCAAAGTCCACCAACGTCTTGGCAGCCGGCGCGATGTCCTCCCTCAAAAAGGTCACCAGGGAGGGCCCTCCCATCACTTCTTCGTCCACAGGGAGACCGGCATCCCTGAGAGCAATGTACATGAGCGAGTTCTTGACCACCATGGCCTGAGCCTCCGCCGAGCGCAGTTCATTCCGCAACTCGGAGAGTTGGGCCACCGTCAAGCCTTTGTTCCGAGACCAGATCGCTATCTGGGCATCGGCCAACTTTTCACCATACTCCTTTACGCGCAATTCCTTTTCTTCTCGTGTAAGCGCCAAAGGTACTTTACCTCCTTACATCAAAAAAGTCTTCGCACCCACCGGTACGAAGACTTTTTAGGCAGATAGAAAAACCCATCCATCCTTATCTTCGCCTCGGCGGGGATATTAAGCACTCCCCCAGGAGCACACCCGCTGTCTGCGGCTATATTCTTTTATGTCAGATCAGATCTCTTGCTTCGGAAACATCCACGTGGATACCAGGCCCCATGGTCGTGGCAAAGGTCAGACGGCGAATATAAGAGCCACCACTCACGGCCGGCGGTCTGGCTCGCCACACCGTCTCCATCACAGCGGTAAAGTTGTTCATCAGTTCATCCACCGTAAAGCTGGCCTTCCCGATGGGAACGTGCAGGTTTCCCGTGCGATCCACCCGAAACTCTACACGGCCCTTGCGTAACGCCTCAATGGTCTCGGCGATGTCGTCGGGCTGCACCATGGTCCCCGACCGTGGGCTGGGCATAAGCCCTCGCGGACCCAGAATGCGTCCCAAGCGACCTATCTTGCCCATGGCCTGAGGAACGGCAATGGCCACGTCAAAATCCACCCAGCCATCCTCTATCTTTTCCACGTACTCGTCCACACCGACATAGTCAGCGCCCGCCTCTTCGGCCTCGCGGGCGGCCTCGCCCTCCACAAAAGCCATGATGCGCACGGTGCGCCCTGTGCCCTCGGGCAGGGTCACCGTCTCACGAACCTGCTGGTCCGCATGCCTGGGATCCACACCCAGACGTATATGGACCTCGACCGTCTCGTCGAAATTCGCCGAGGGCAGATCCTTGATCAGCTCGAATGCCTCACGCGGCGCATAATCCTTCCGCCGATCAACCTCTGCCAAACTATCGGCATACCTCTTACCATATCTTGCCATATTTCCTCCATGTGGTACAAGCGAAGGACCCAACCGTTGGATCCTCCTCCCACAAGCCATCGATCATTAACGAACAACTATTCCTCTTCTTCTACCGTGATACCCATGCTCTTGGCCGACCCCTCGATCATGCGCATGGCCCCTTCGATATCCACAGCATTCAGGTCACGCATCTTGATCTCGGCGATCTCGCGGAGATCCTCACGCGTCACCGTACCAACCTTTTCGGTGTTGGGACGCGAAGACCCCTTTTCCACATTGGCAGCCTTTAGCAAAAGCCCCGTCGCCGGCGGCGTCTTTGTTACAAAGGAAAAGGAGCGATCCTGATAAACCTCGATCTCCACGGGGATGATCATGCCCGCCTGGTCCCTGGTTCGCGCGTTATACTCTTTACAGAACTGCATAATATTCACACCATGCTGGCCCAAGGCCGGCCCAACGGGCGGCGCGGGATTCGCCTTCCCGGCCTCGATCTCCAGCTTGATCGTCGTCATAACTTTCTTTGCCATCTTTTATCTTTACCCCTTCTCACCATGCACCAGTCCCAAAGGCCACATGAGACCAGCGAACTATACCTTCTCAACCTGCATAAAGTCCATCTCTACGGGCGTCTCGCGTCCAAAGAAAGAGACCAAAAGACGCACCTTGCCACGCTCGGGATAGATCTCTTCCACCACGGCCATGAAATCGGCGAATGGCCCCTCGGTGACGCGCACCGTCTCGCCCACACGAAAGTTGACCTTGATACGCGGCTCTTCTTCCTCCATGCGCTCCAGGATCCTATCGACCTCCTCCTGGCTGACCGGCATGGCTTCCGCCTCGGTCCCCACAAATCCTGTCACGCTGGGCGTATTCCGCACCACGTACCAGGACTCCTCGTCCATGATCATCTGCACCATCACATAGCCGGGAAAGAGGCGCTTCCGCTTGGTCTTTCGCTCACCGTCGCGGATCTCCACCTCTTCCTCCGTAGGCACGATCACGCGAAAGATCTTGTCCTGCATGCCCATGGTTTCGATGCGCTGCTCCAGATACTTTTTCACCTTTTCCTCATAACCCGCATAGGTGTGAACAAAGTACCAAGCCCGCCCATCATCTATCTCTTCCTCCTCTGCCTCTGGTGGCACCTCTTCCTGCTCTTCCACCTCTGCAGGGGATTCCTCATCCTCGACAGCCTGTTCGGCATCAGCAGCTGCCTCCGCCCCCTCATCTACAGGAGCCTCAATGGGCTGCTCTTCTTTTTCCTCTTCTGTTATCTCTGTCGAAACTTCTTCCAAAGCCTTGGACTCGATCGAATCCATTTCTTTTTTCCTTAAACAATAAGCGCTATGCGACTATGAAAGCAAAGAGCTTGGTAAAAATCCAATCAATCAATCCCAACAAGATGCTCATAAATACTGTCACAGCCAAAACGATCGCCGCGAGATTGATCGCCACGGACCGAGAGGGCCAAGCGACCTTTCTAACCTCGGCCCTTACCTCTTTTAGATAACGAATGATACCGCTTCCCCACTTTTTTCCAGAAGCGGAGCTTCCTTTTACTTTAGCCACAGATATACTCTCCTGCGGGTATTCCAAATCAAAGACACCACGAACCAAGCGATACCTTGGGAACCAAAAGCCCCACGCCTGGTGTGGTGCCTGCGGGATGAAAGACAGGCGAGGCAGGACTCGAACCCGCAACCCACGGTTTTGGAGACCGTCGCTCTCCCAGTTGAGCTACTCGCCTATGATAACCTAGCGCTGCTCGACGTGCTCCGTATGCTTTTTACAATGTGGACAGTACTTGCTCAACCTAAGCCGGTCAGAATCATTGAAGCGATTCTTTTCCGTTGTATAGTTACGTTCGTTGCACTCGCTACAAGCTAGGGTGACAACGATACGGTTTGCCCTTCTGGCCATCTATTACAATCCTTGTATGGTTAAAAACGATCTTATTCCAAGACTTCCGTCAGGACGCCTGCACCTACCGTGCGGCCGCCCTCGCGAATGGCAAAGCGGGACCCCACCTCCAACGCCACCGGCGTGATCAAC
>JAWLEV010000101.1:0-8556 GCA_041685915.1 Anaerolineae bacterium
ACTCCCATCCCGACGACCTCATCGTCGGATTTCGAACAGCGCGTCATCGAACTTACCAATCAGGAGCGCGTCAAAAGGGGGCTTGCGCCCCTGGAAACGTCCCCAGCGCTCATGGACGCTGCCAGGGCACACAGCGAGGATATGGCATGCAACGATTTTCTTGATCACATAGGCTCCGATGGCTCCGATCCTGGGGAACGCATCTCGCGCGCGGGTTATCATTGGTGGACCTATGGGGAGAATGTCGCTGGGGGATACAGCACGCCCGAAGACGTGGTCAATGGCTGGATGGACAGCGACGACCATCGCGCCAACATCCTCAACCCCGATTATTGCCACATCGGTGTGGGATATGCCTATGAGGCGAACGCCACCTTTGGCCATTACTGGACGCAGGTTATGGCAGTGCCCTACTGAGAATGGTGTGCAGTGATAGGGTCTCTCATGATACGGATGAGGAGGAAGAGCATATGTCAGATCATCGCCATCTGGACATCGACGATCAGGAACGGGTTCGGCGTTACAAACGCTTTTACGGTGGATTGGTATTCGATAAACTCTGGTCCCTCGACGTGCGGGATACCACGCTTTCAAACGAGTTCCGTCCCCTGGATGAGAATATGGTCCTCGTCGGCTCCGCCCTGACGGTAAAGATGCACGCCCATGCGGAAACGGAGGAGACCCTCCGCGCTCGCGGCGATGGGGCTTGGGGCGGCGGTCCACGCCAGCGCGAGATACTGGAGGCCGTCGAGCCAGGCACCGTAATCTGCATCGACACGGGGCCCAACTTTTTCTGCGCTCAATGGGGGGAGATGAGCTCTCACCTGGCACAGTCCCTGGGAGCGGTGGGATTGCTCATGGCCGGGAACGTCCGCGACACGCGCATCATCCGGCAGATGGACGATTTCCCCGTCTTTACCATGGGCACGACACCCAACGCCAAGACGGGTTGGATCGTGGAGGAGATCAATATCCCCATCTACATGCCCGGCCATCTGAAGCACTCCGTGATCGTACAGCCAGGAGATTTCATCTTTGCCGACACCGACGGCGTGCAGGTGATACCGGCGGAGTTGGTGGACGAGGTGATGCTGCGCTGTGAGGAACTGCTGGATGCCGAGGCCGACGAGCGACAGGAGATTCGCGAGGGAATGTCCGTGGACGAGGTGTTCCGCATCTATGGAAACCTGTAGGCCTCGTACGCAAGTTCACTGGCGTGAGTGCGGGGATTGTGTTAAAGTTGCAAGGGGGCGGGAAGAGTCACGCCTCAAAAAGGTCATTCCGGCGAAACTTTTATCCATCTGATCAGCATCCTTCCTGCCTTGTCATGGCAGCTGATGGGCATCGTACAACGGCTATAAGGAAAAGGGGAGGACGTATGAAAGCGCCAAACGTGATCGATATCGGCTCTCGACGCGAACTGTTCGTCGACGATCATCTGATCGCCGACAAGAGCGATGGGGCGAGACTTTTGCTTCACAAACCGACTCCTCGGGAAGTGGTGCTGGCAACGGACGAACCGTGGGAGGGGAATATGTCGGGATATATCACCCTCTTTCGCGACGAGGCCCGTGTGCGCATGTATTACAAGGCGTGGCAGCTGGATCTGGAGCGGGGCAGCGGTGACGACGACGATCCTGGCGAGCCACATCCCCTGTGGGTGTGCTATGCCGAGAGCGACAACGGCCTGATCTGGCATAAACCAGAGCTGGGCCTGATCGAATACCAGGGCTCGGGGGCCAATAACATCGTCTGGCAGGGGGCGGGCGCGGAGCAGCACGGGGTACACGGATTCAGTCCCTTCAAGGATACGAACCCAAACGCTGCCCCAGCGGCGCGCTACAAAGCGGTGGGCGGGGACCGTCGTGCCACCCACGGCCACCTCTACGCCGTGGCCTCCCCCGACGGAATCCACTGGTCCCTCTTGCAGGAGGAGCCCATCCTGTACCAGGACGTCCACGGGGCTTTTGATTCCCAGAACCTCGCCTTTTGGGATACGGTACATGACGAGTACCGCATCTACATACGCGACTTCCATAGACATGATGGAGGGCGGGGCATGCGGGACATCAAGACGGCCACCTCGCCCGATTTTCTGCACTGGACGGATCCGCTGTGGCTGGATTATGGAGATTCCCCCCACGAGCAACTCTACACCAATCAGGTCCAGCCTTACTATCGAGCACCGCATATCTATGTCGGTTTTCCCACACGCTATGTGGAGCGAGAGTGGGGACCCGCCATAGAACACCTTCCCGAACCAGAGCACCGACGGCGACGCGCCAGTTTCAACGAGCGCTATGGCACGGCCCTGACAGAGGGCCTGTTCATGAGCAGCCGCGACGGACGCACCTTTGAGCGGTGGGGCGAGGCCTTTATCCCGCCCGGGCCGCAACTGGAGGGTAACTGGGCTTACGGCGATAACTACCAGTGCCGCGGGATGTTTGAGACGCCCTCATCCCTGTCGGGGGCGCCGTCGGAACTCTCCTTTCTGGTCGAGGAAGGAGCCTGGCGCGGCAAGGGCAAGCGCCTGCGTCGTTACAGCACGCGTATCGACGGCTTTGTCTCCCTGCACGGGCCGCGTTCCGGCGCTACCATGACCACCGAGCCCCTCACCTTTCAGGGCGATGCGTTAACCTTGAATGTCGCCACGTCCGCGGCCGGGAGCGCCAGGGTAGAGATCAGGGAAGCATCGGGAGAACCCATCGACGGCTTCTCCCTGGACGACTGCTACGAGATCATCGGCGACGAGTTAGAACGCACCGTGCGCTGGCGACAGGGAGCGCACGTCGGGGGGCTCGCCGGGCGCCCCGTTCGGCTGCACTTTGTGCTTTGTGACACCGATCTGTACGCCATGCGTTTCGTGGAGCGAACATAGATCGTCGATGAAAAGGTCCTTGGTGGGGGTTTCTTTCCCTGTGCTATCAAGAGCTAGCCTGTAACGCGTATAATTCCTTACCCCTTTTTGCCAGCTCCCATCTCGTTTCTTCCTCTCTGTACCTGAAAGACTTGAACCAGTGTTTGACAAAAGGCTTGTATCATGTTATAATAGATATAGTTGGTCAAGTATCTAGACATTGGCGCCGAGATCCCATTCCATTTGTGGTTTTGAGCGAATGAAGACAAGGTAGGCGTCGATGTCCAGAAGAGCCTTTATGAAAGGAGATGTTTTTCATGGAACTGCAGGGCAAACGGGTTGCTATTCTGGCTGAGGACAGTTATGAGGACCCCGAATTGTGGTATCCATTCTATCGCATGAAGGAGGCCGGCGCAGACGTGTCGGTCGTGGGCATGCCCGGTGTGGAGACCTATAAGAGCAAGCACGGCTATCCCGTGAGCGTGGACGTCTCCGCGGATGACGTCTCGCCGGAGGATTTTGACGCCGTGATCATCCCCGGCGGCTATGCCCCAGATCGCATGCGGCGTCATACTCTCATGCTCGATCTGGTGCGAGGCATGTTCGAACAGGGACGTTTCGTGGCCTTTATCTGTCACGCCGGATGGGTGCCGGTGTCCGCCGGTATCGTGGAAGGCAGGCGGGTCACTTCCGTGTCCGCCATCAAGGATGATCTCGTCAACGCTGGTGCGGAATGGGTGGACGAGGCGGTGGTTCGGGACGGCAACCTTATCAGCTCCCGCACACCCGCCGATTTGCCCGTTTTCTGCCGCACCATCATAGATGCCTTGAAGTAAAGGAGATTGTCAAATGGCAAAGGAGTTTGCAGGTAAGGTGGCTCTCGTCACCGGCGGGAGCGCCGGGATCGGCCGCGCGACGGCCCTTGCCTTTGCCAGGCGAGGCGCCAAAGTCGTGGTGGGCGATATCGGCGTCTCTGGTGGCGAGAAGACGGTGCGTATGATCGAGGATGAGGGCGGCGAGGCGCTGTTTGTGGAGACCGACGTCTCTCAAGCCGGGGACGTGAAAGAGATGGTCGAGCAGACCATCGATACATATGGCAGACTGGATTTCGCTTGCAACAATGCGGGCATCGAGGGTGAGCAGGCCCCGACGGCAGAAACCAGCGAGGAGAACTGGGACCGCGTCATGAATATCAACCTCAAGGGGGTCTGGCTCTGTATGAAATACGAGATCCCCCGCATATTGGACGCAGGGGGCGGGGCCATCGTCAACATGTCCTCAGCGGCCGGCCGAGTTGGTTTTGCGCAAATCCCTGCCTATACGGCCAGCAAGCATGGTGTCATCGGCCTGACCAAGGCGGCGGCGTTGGAATATGCGACAGAGAATCTGCGCGTGAATGCCGTGTGCCCAGGAGTCATCGATACGGGCATGATCGACCGTTACACGGGGGGAGATGAGGAGGCAAGGGAACAGTTGCTTGCCTCGCAGCCCATCGGACGATTGGGCCGGCCAGAAGAGATCGCCGATGTCGTCGTGTGCCTTTGCTCCGAAGGAACCTCTTTTGTCACCGGGGTCGCTTTGCCGGCCGATGGCGGCTACGTCGCCCAATAGCCAATGATCGATATTGAGCTCAGGAAAGGTGGTCTAAAAGATGGCAGATATCAAACGTGTTGCAAGGGTAAGATGGAATGGCGATCTGCGCACGGGCAAAGGTCGCATCGATACGGAAAGCGGCGTCCTCGCAGACGTGGAGTACAGTTTTAGCACCCGTTTTGAGGATGAACCCGGAACAAATCCCGAGGAGTTGATCGCCGCTGCCCACGCAGCCTGTTACAGCATGGCCTTTGCAAATGTGCTCGCCGAGAGGGGGTACGATCCGGAGACCATCGAGACACACGCCACCTGTTCGCTCACACCGCTAGAAGAGGGCGGCTTTGAGATTACCGGCATGCGTCTTGTGGTCTCTGGGGAGGTTGCGGATATCGATGAGGAGACGTTCCGACGCATCGCGTACGAGGCGGATGAGGAATGTCCCGTCTCCAATCTCTTGCGTGAGGGATTGCAGATCACCCTGGAACCTGCATTGGTTTAGCAAGTAAATGTTCTACGAATGAAAGGAGGCTTGCGGGCAGAACGCAGTTTTGGCCATCGTCTGTCAAGGTAGCAGATTTGAAAAAAGTAGGAGGAAGACCATGAAAGCGAGAGTAGATCACGATCTTTGTGTCGGGACTGGCGTATGTGTTTCGGTGGCCCCCGATGTGTTCGAATTGAACGATGAGGGGTTGGCCGAGGCTGTCAACCCTGATCCGGAAGACGATGATTTGCTGATGGATGCGGCGGAGGGCTGCCCCGCCCAGGCCATCATCATAGAGGATGACGACGGCGAGCAAGTCTATCCCTGAGCTCGATCGAGATGCCGTCTCTTGCCCCGGCATCCGTCGGAGGCGACGTGTCTCAGCGGTGGGGGCAAAAGAAAGATTGGCGTGTCATATAAAATAAAAGGAGTAAATGTCATGCTTGGAGAAAAGATTCAGAGTGCGGATTGGAAGAAAGAAAAGCACGTTCCCGCCATCGACTGCCCGGATGAGGTGGAGGCGGACGAGTTCTTTGAGGTGAACGTCAGCCTGGGCAAAGAGATCGCCCATCCCAATACCACCGAACATCATATCCGCTGGATTACCCTGTACTTCCATCCAGAAGGAGAGCAGTTCCCGTACGAGATCGGCCGCTTCGAGTTCAACGCCCATGGGGCGTCCATCCAGGGACCGGATACGAGTTCGGTTTACACCCACCATGATGTGACACTCTCCATGAAGACGAGCAAGCCTGGCACGCTGCATTCCCTGGCCCTGTGCAACATCCACGGGCTCTGGGAAGACAGCAAAGAGATCGGGATCAGGTAAACTTCTATCCTCTCGCGCCTCCTCAAGGGGGGCGAGAGGACACACTCTTTCACTATAGATTACCATATCGAGGAGATTATAAAATGCCAGAATTCGTCAATCCATTCAGTGGCACGGTGCCAGATCGCAAACTCACCAAGGAGGAACTGATCCGCGCCATTCGTCTCAACGTTGCCGCCGAGCACGAGGCCATCCATCTGTATATGGCCCATGCGGACGCCACCGATCATCCCCTGGCCAAAGAGGTGCTCACGGATATCGCCAACGAGGAACGCGAGCACGTGGGCGAGTTCAATCGTCTGCTCGAAATCCTGACGGGCGACGAGGCCGAATGGCTGAACGAGGGTCGGGAGGAGGTTGACGAGATGGCCGCCGAGGTCGGGGACGCTGAAGAAGAAAGCACTGAGGTTGCGGACGGAGGGGCGAGTGAGGAGACGATTGGCTCCTTGAAAGATTAGTTAGCAAACAGATCGGATACTGTGGATAAAGGAGTAAATCATATGGCGAACAAATACCTGGCTCGTGAGGATGCCCCGTTCGGGGCGACAGTCTGGGAAATCTTGGACACGGCGATGGTGGAGGCGGCCAAGAGCGAACTCACGGGCCGCCGCCTGCTAGAGATCGAAGGTCCGCATGGTTATGGCCTGAAGGCGATACCCCTAAGGGACGTCGAGACAGAGGATGGCCTCATCGTGAGTGAGAGCCTTCCCCTGCAGTTGATCCAAAAGTCCTTTGCTTTGGGGGCACGGGATCTGGCGAACTATGAGCGAGAAGAGATATCCCTTGGCAAAAAGATTGTGCGAGAGACAGCTATCGCCTGTGCCAAGATGGAGGATGAAATCGTCTTTCACGGCGTGGAGGGGACGCCTGGGCTCTTGACTGCAAAAGACGTCAACGAAGACGCGCTTTCCACCTGGGACGAGCCGGGGATGGCGGCGAACGACCTTATCGACGCCGTTACCCTCCTCGATGAAGCGGGCTACCATGGACCGTATACCCTCGCCTTGTCACCAGGCCGCTACAATCGGCTTCTGCGCATGTATCCTCGGGGAAGGCAGACGGAACTCGAGCACCTGCAGATGATGGTGACGGACGGTATCTACAAGGCTCCCGTGCTCGAAAGCGAGGGGGTCCTCATGGCGAGCGGTCGGCAATATGCCTCTATCGTCCTGGGACAGGATATGACCGTCGGATTTATCGGTCCCGAGGAGGGTGCCAAGGTGGCCTTCTCCATCTCGGAGAGTGTGGCGCTCCGTATTCGCCAGCCCCGGTCGATCTGTGTGCTGACGTAATAACAGCACGCGATGTGTGAAATCTGCCTCCCGGCGAGATTTCGTTGGGAGGCGTTAATTAAGAGATATGGAGGCAGTGAATATGCCACGTTATAGCGTAAAGACGAACCTGAGTCCTGAAGAGAGCGTTGAGGAGGCCAAAGCCTTTTTCGGAGAAGGTGGGCTTGGCTTGAAGGAAAGTGAGCAGGGACCATGCTGCATGGCCTTTGAGGGAGGGGGTGGACACGTAACCGTCACGGCCTTTGCGGAGGACGAAGAAACGACGGTGGAAGTGGAAACCCGCGAATGGGACTATCACGTCAAGCGCTTTATGGGCAAGATAGGATAATCGGCCGTTCTCCCTCTCCAGGGCGAATATCGGGCCCCTTCCGCAAACCTCACTGTTACGATCACAGGGACATCGACTTTACCAAATGGCCGCCTATTCTGTGCGGGAAGATACGGGTCTAACATCCACATTTGTCTGAGAAAATAGGATGGAGAGTGAGATGAAATCTTATGACGTCATCGTTGTCGGCTCCGGCAGCGGGACAAGGATCGTGGATAGCGCATTGGGCCATGGGATGCATGTTGCCCTGGTAGATCGGGGCCCGCTGGGCGGCACCTGTATGATGGTGGGCTGTATCCCCTCAAAGAAACTCATCTTTCCCGCCGATAGGGTGATGGAGGCCAGGGAGGCGAAGAAGCTGGGCGTCGAGGTGGATGTCACGCATATAGACTTTGAGGGCATCATGGAACGCATGCGGCGAGGTGTACGGGAAGGGCAGGAAAAGGTGCGGGCGGGGATCGAGGCGGCCCCCAATCTCGACTTTTACGAGATGGAAGGGCATTTTGTTGACGAACATACGCTTCAGGTGGGGGATCAGCGCATAACGAGCGACAATATATTCCTCGTCAGTGGGGCCAGGCCCCTCATCCCGCCCATCGAGGGCATCGAGGACGTGTCATATCTCACCAATGAAAGTGTGCTGGAGCTGACCGAGAGACCAAAAAGCCTCCTCATCGTCGGTGGCGGCTATATTGGCGCCGAATACGGCCACTTTTTCGCCGCCATGGGAACTCGAGTGACGATCATAGAACGAAATGATCGCTTGATGTCTCGTGAGGAACCCGAGATCTCGGAATTGCTAACAACAAAGATGTCCGAGCGTATGGACGTTCACACCGGCGCCGAGGCTGCCAAGGTAGGTGAAGACGAGGACGGCATTCATGTGGTCTGCAGGAACGTCCGCAGCGGAGAGGAAGAGATTTTCAACGGGGAGCGTATCATGATCGCTGCAGGAAGAAAGTCCAATGCCGATCTGCTGCAGGTCGAGAACGCCGGCATCGAGACCGACGAGCGGAACTATATCAAGGTCAACGAATACCTGGAGACGAACGTGGAGGGTGTCTGGGCCCTTGGCGATGCCACCGGCGAACATATGTTCAAGCACGTGGCCAATCGCGAGGCCGCCATTGTGTCGAACAATTTCGTTCACGACCATCATGCTGCTATGGACTATAG
>JAWLEV010000015.1:0-34589 GCA_041685915.1 Anaerolineae bacterium
CGGGCCACCCGTGTTTGGAAAGGGGAACGTCGCTATCGATCCGAAAAGGGCCGGCGTCCTCTTGCACGCCGGCTTTTTGTATGCCAGCATTTTCTGAGGAGATAAGATGAATATTCGCGCGGCGGTGATAACGGTGAGCGACAAGGGCTCTCGGGGGGAACGGGAGGACCTGAGCGGCCCCCTGCTGGCCTCCCGCCTGAAAGGCATGGGCGCAGAGGTGGTGGAACAGTTCATCCTGCCCGATGAACCCGACCAGGTGGCGGCAGCCCTGGCGGAAATGGCCGACAGTGGCGAGATCGATCTGATCATCACCACCGGTGGTACGGGAGCGGCACCCCGCGATCGAACACCAGAGGCGACGCTGGAGGTGATTGATCGCCGTATGCCCGGTCTGGCCGAGATACTGCGCTTTGAGGGATACAAAAAGACGCCCTTTGCCGTCCTTTCCCGTGGCGTGGCGGGGCTCCGCAAGCAATGCCTCATCGTCAACCTGCCGGGCAACCCGAACGCCGTGCGCGACGACATGGACATATTGGATTCTCTCTTGCCCCACGCCATACAGATGGCCAAGGGCGAGCACCTAGAGCATGGAAGTGAGGAACATGAGAGCTGAACGCCCCATCCTTTCTGTGGAAGAGGCCCGTGCGCGTATTCTCGAGTACGTCTCCCCATTGAAGCCACAGCGGGTGCCCATCCTGGACGCCCTGGGCTGTGTGCTGGCCGAGGACGCCGTGGCGCCCGACGACGTGCCTCCCCACGACAACGCGGCCATGGACGGCTATGCCATCCACGCCGGCGACCTGCGAGCCAGCGGCGACACGCCCCGCCTGCGTGTGATAGGAGAACTGCCCGCGGGAAAGGTCTGGGAGGGCGAGTTGGGAACGGGAGAGGCCATCCGCATCATGACCGGTGCCCCCATGCCCGCCGACGCCGATACCGTGGTACGCTTTGAGAACACGCGTCGCGAGGGTGATGCGGTGCTCATCGAAAAGATCCCCGCACGGGGTCGCAATGTACGCCGCGCGGGCGAGGATGTGAAGGAGGGACAGACGGTGCTGCCCAAAGGCACTCCCCTCCGTCCCCAGGAGATCGGCATGCTGGCCTCCTTGGGCTGCGAGGAGGCCCTGGTGCACCGGCGTCCCCGGGTGGCCGTGCTGGCCACCGGCGACGAGGTAGTACCCCTGGGTGCCCCGCTCACGACGGGCAAGATTCGTAACATCAACAGTTACAGCAATGCGGCACAAATTAAAAAGGTGGGCGGCATGCCCCTGGTGCTGGAGGTGGCCCCTGACAAGGCCGATACCCTGGCCCAGCGTCTGCGCCGCGTCCTTGACGATCAACCCGATCTGATCGTCACCTCGGGTGGCGTCTCGGTGGGCGATTTCGACCTGGTAAAGGAGGTACTAGCCTCCGAGGGGCAGATGGACTTTTGGTGGGTGAACATGAAGCCGGGCAAGCCCATGGCCTTTGGCACCCTGGACGACATCCCCCTGTTGGCGCTGCCTGGCAATCCGGTGGCGGCCATGATCAGCTTCTTCCTCTTTGGACGACCGGCGGTGCGCAAGATGCTGGGCTACACCTCTTGGACGGCCCGAAGCGTCGAGGCGCGCCTACGGGAGGGTATCGCGCGCAAGGATAATCGCCGACATCATCTCAGGGTCAAGCTGTATCCCACTGCCGACGGCCTGGAGGCCGAACTCACTGGGGAGCAGGGCTCGGGCATCCTTATGTCCATGGTAGCCGCCGATGGCCTGGCCGTCATTCCCGAGGAGAGCGAGGAACTGCCCGCCGGAAGTACCGTGGAAGTGCTTCTTTTCGACGAGACAGATCGTTTTGAGGAGCGCGAATGATGAGGGCTTTTGGCAGTGAGAGCCGCTATCCCATGATCCCCTTGGAAGAGGCGATAGAAATCACTCTGGATATCGTCAAGCCCCTCCCTCCCCTCTCTATCCCGCGGGATGATCTGTTGGGACACGTTCTGGCTCAAGATATCCGCGCCGAGGAGAATATGCCCCCCTTTGCCACGTCGCGTATGGACGGCTATGCCGTGGTCGCCGAGGACGACAGCCAACAGCGACGCGTGTTGGCTGAGGAGGCCGCCGGCGCGCAGCTTGACATCACCGTCACAGAGGGCACAGCCATGCGTATCATGACCGGCGCCCCCATTCCTCCGGGGGCCAATGCCGTCATTCCCGTGGAGGAAACCCACGAGGGCGACGGATACGTCACCCTCCCCGGCACCGTGCCAGAGGGACAGTACATACACGAGGCAGGCCGAGATTATGCCGTGGGGGACCTTATCATACCGGCAGGATCGGTAGTGGGTCCGCCCGAAGTTGGCTTACTGGCCAACCTGGGACGTTCCAACGCGCTGGCCCATCCCAAACCTCGCGTCGCCGTTATGGCCACAGGGGATGAGTTGGTAGCCGCCGACGAGACGCCAGGACCGGGCCAGATCCGGGACAGCAATTCCTATGCCCTGTGTGCTGCCGTCCGTGACGTGGGCGCCATCGCCCAGCGCGTCGACCGCATTGTGGACAACCGACGTGCGCTGTACGAGACGATCCAGGAGGCTGCCAGCGAAGCCTCCGTCCTGATCACTTCGGGTGGGGTCTCCATGGGTACCCGGGATTTGGTCAAGCCCGTGCTGGCCGAGCTGGGGACCGTGCATTTCGGACGGGTGGCCATCAAGCCTGGTAAGCCCCTTACTCTGGCCACCATCGAGGGAGCCATCGTCTTTGGACTGCCGGGGTTCCCGGTCTCCTCCCTGGTCAGTTTCGAGAACTTTGTGCGGCCTGCTCTGCGGGTAATGATGGGCCACAGGGCGCTGTGGCGTCCGGAGGTCACCGCCCGCCTGCGCCACGACGTCGCCCACAAGCCGGATCGCACAGAATTCCAACGCGCCGTCGTCCATCAGGAGGATGACGGTACCTGGTGGGCGACCACCACCGGGTCCCAGGTGTCCAGCCGGCTCAGATCCTTGGTGGGCGCCAACGCCCTGCTACGCATCCCCCAAGGGGTGGGAGACCTCGTGGCGGGGAAAAAAGTCCAAGCCCTACGCATCGACCTTCCAGAGGAGCAACCTTTATGAGCCAAGCCCTGACTGACGACTATGGCCGCACGATCGACTATTTGCGTATCTCGGTCACCGATCGCTGCAACCTGCGCTGCGTTTACTGTATGCCCGAGGACGGCGTTCCCTCTTTGCCCCATGAGAAGATCTTGCGTTATGAGGAGATCGCCAGACTGACGCGCATAGCAGCCGACCTCGGCATACGTACCATTCGTCTCACCGGTGGGGAGCCCCTGGTACGCAGGGATATCGTCGAGCTCGTGAGCTTGCTGGCGAGGATCGATGGCATCGACAACGTGAATCTGACCACTAACGGCACGCTCCTGGCTCCCATGGCCGGGAAACTGGCGGAGGCAGGCCTCAAGCGGGTCAATATCAGCCTGGACAGCCTGCGTCCTGATCGCTATGCGGCCATCACGCGGCGAGACAATTTTGATGACGCTTTAGCGGGGATCAAGGCCGCGAAAGAAGCGGGGCTGATCCCGGTCAAGGTCAATATGGTGGTCATGAGAGGGATTAACGACGACGAGGTAGTCGATTTTGCGCAACGATCCCGTTCCCACGGCTGGCATGTACGTTTCATCGAATGCATGCCCCTGGGAGGACAGGCGGACAACGCCTGGCGCGAGTACATCTCGTCAGATGAGATACGGCGCACGGTCGAAGACGCGCTGGGCACATTGACACCGGCCGAAATCGAAAGCAAGGGGCCATCTCGCACCTGGCGCCTACCGGGCGCCAAGGGTACCATAGGCTTCATCAGCGCCCTCAGCCACAACTTCTGCGATCACTGCAACCGCCTGCGGCTCACGGCCGATGGCCGTCTGCTACCCTGCTTGCTCTCGGATATGGAATTTGACCTGCGCGCGCCCCTGCGCAGCGGGGCCGACAAGGATGCTCTGCGAGACATCTTTTTGCAGGCCGCGGCGGCCAAACCCAAGGGGCACCGACTCCACCAACACGCCACGACACGACATCAGATGTCCCGCATCGGGGGCTGAAAGGAGGTTCCCCGTGAAGCTATCTCATCTCGATCCACAAGGTAATGCCCGCATGGTTGACGTCACAGACAAGGAGACCACCGTTCGCAAAGCCGTGGCCGCGGGCGAGGTACATATGAAAGCGGAAACCCTCCGCCTGATTCAAAAGGGGGAGATACCAAAAGGGGACGTATTCTCTGTGGCACGGGTGGCAGGCATCATGGCCGCCAAACGCACCCCCGATCTCATTCCCATGTGCCACCCTTTGCAACTCACCGATGTAGAGATCGATTTCAGCCCGGACGAGGCATCCTCCCTGATCGGTATCCAGGGGCGCGTGAAATGCAAAGGGGTTACCGGCGTGGAGATGGAGGCCCTCACCGCCGTGACCGTGGCTGCCCTCACCATCTATGACATGTGCAAGGCGGTGGACCGCGGCATGCAGATACACAATATCCGTCTGCAACGCAAGACGGGGGGCAAGAGCGGGGACGTGATCCTCGAACCCGCCGACGAGGACGTCTAAAAGCCTCTCCATGACAGCAAACATCATAGGGAGGCCAAACGCCCCTCGGCTTTTTAGGTCACAAAGTTGACCAGTCGTCCCGGCACATAGATCACCCGCTCGACCTCTTCGCCCTCCAGGTGCCTCTGCACGTTATCATCCTCCAGGGCGACCTCCTTAGCCTCCTCTTCCGTCACATCGGCGGGAACATCCAATCGCGCGCGCAGACGCCCATCGACCTGAACGACGAGGGTGATGATCTCGTCTGCGGCCAGTTCCTCGTCGTACGTGGGCCAGGGATGCGTGTGTACGCTATAAGGCTCTCCCAAACGCTCCCAAAGCTCCTCGGAAACATGGGGCATAAGGGGAGCCATCATCAGCACCAGGTTATGCGTGGCCTCTTTCCAGGCCTCGGTCCCGTAAACCGGGGTACGCTTGGCCTTGAGCAAATAATTATTGTACTTCATCAACGACGCCAGCGCCGTATTGAACTTGAAGGCCTCCATATCCTCAGTGACCGTCCTGATGGTCTTGTGGGTCATGCGTCGCAACTCCTCTATCTTTTCCTCAACCGGCGTCTTCTCTGGCTCCGATCGTGGCGCGACGATGAGATTCCACACGCGATTGATGAAACGATGGATACCCTCGATGCCGGAGGAACTCCAGCTTCCTCCCATATCCCAGGGACCGATGAACATCAAAAAGGCCCGTACCGAGTCGGCCCCCAAGGTAGAGACATAGTCGTCAGGATTCACCACGTTGCCCCGAGATTTGCTCATCTTTTCCCCATCTTCGCCCAGAATGATGCCCTGGGTAAAAAGACGCAGCATGGGCTCATCGAAATCGACCAATCCCATATCGCGCATCACCTTGGTGAAAAAGCGCGTGTAGAGGAGGTGCATGGTGGCATGCTCGATGCCCCCCGTGTACTGATCCACGGGCAACCAATACTCGCCCTTTTGTGGATCGAAAGGAACGTCGCCCTCATAATAGGGGCTCACATAGGCATAATGATACCACGAAGAGCAGACAAAGGTATCCATGGTATCCGTCTCGCGGGTGGCGGGGCCACCACATTCGGGACAGGTGGTATACAAAAAGCCCTCGTGATGCTTGAGAGGTGACTCGCCCGTGGGCATAAACTCGGCATCGTCGGGCAGACGAACGGGCAGATCCTCATAGGGCACCGGTACGACACCGCACTCTTCACAATAAACCATGGGAATGGGCGCTCCCCAGTAACGCTGCCGACTGACGAGCCAGTCGTGCAACCGATAGTTGACCTCATGCGCCCCAATATCATTCTCCTCGAGCCACTCTGTCACCGTCGCCACAGCCTCGTCACCCGGCGTGCCCGTGAACTGACCGGAATTGATCATGGGGCCATATTCTGCGTGGAAAAGAATATCTCGATACCATTCCACGTTATGCAATAATTCCATCGTCGTGCGCGCTTCTTTGATACCTTCCCAGTCCTTATCCGCAGCGAGGGCCTGACAGCGCTGCAATATCTCCTCGTCGGCCTCCACGGAATCGAAAGACACTACCTCATCGGAGAATATGAACAGCCACGGGCCACCGACCACCTCCACCCAGGCGTCGGGCTTGACGTACTGGCGCACGGTCTCCACATAGTCATCGATCTCTTCATCATCCCGCAGAGAGACAAGGAAGGCATCGCCGCGTTTGTCGAGATCGAAACCGCCCTCCTCAAGGGCCGGTTCCAGCCCCTCCAGCACGGCGTCCTCGCGCACCAGGCTCTTGGCCGCACCATTCGGGCGGTCGATCACGGGAATGATGGGCAATCCATACTTGATGGCAAAGGCAAAGTCGCGCTCGTCATGAGCGGGCACAGCCATGATGGCCCCTGTACCATAGGTCATCAGGACATAGTCGGCGATCCAGATGGGGATACGGGCATCATTGACAGGATTTATGGCATAAGCACCAGTAAAAACTCCCGTCTTTTCCCGTTCCGTAGAAAGGCGCTCCATCTCGGTTCGCCGCGAAGCCTGATAACGATAATCTTTCACATCCTCTTCATATTCTGGCGTGACCAACTTATCCACCAGGGGATGCTCCGGGGCCAGGACCATAAAGGTCGCTCCCCACAGCGTATCCGGACGGGTCGTAAAGACCTCGATGGAATCGCCCTGTTCCGAACGAAATTCCACAGACGCTCCCTCACTACGCCCGATCCAGTTACGCTGCATGCGCTTGACGCGCTCGGGCCACTCGATCTCCTCCAGCCCCTCCAACAACTCTTCGGCATAGTCGGTGATGCGAAAGAACCACTGTTCCAGTTCCTTCTTGACCACCGGCGTCCCACAGCGTTCGCAGTGCCGATCCTCTCCCCACACCTGCTCGCGGGCCAAGGTCGTGTTGCACTGGGGACAAAAGTCCACTGCGGATTTTTCCCGATAGGCCAATCCCTGTTCGTAGAACTTGCGGAAGAACCACTGGGTCCACTTGTAGAATGCGGGGAGGCAGGTGATGGCTTCTCTGTCCCAGGCCCACATACAGCCCATGGAACGCAGCTGCTCACGCATACGTTCTATATTATCAAGAGTCCACTCTCTGGGATGTATATCCCGCTCGATGGCCGCATTCTCCGCCGGCAGGCCAAAGGCATCGAACCCGATGGGAAAGAACACGTTATAGCCCTTCATGCGCATGAAACGCGCTTTGGCATCCGAAGGGGCCATGGCGTACCAATGCCCGATATGTAGATCGCCGGACGTATAGGGCAGCATGGTCAAGGCATAGTGCTTGGGTCGGGAAGGATCCTCAACCGTTCGGTATAGCCCCGTCTCTTCCCAACGTTTCTGCCACTTTTTCTCGATCTCTTGAGGACTATACACATCCGCCTCATGCTCTTCACTCATATCCGGCCTCCATATCCAAACCTGCTACATAACAATCCACCGAATTCGTCCCAATAAACCTTGTCTAGCGTTGACCGTACTGAAATCCGATCAATTTGTACCACAACGCCCCATATCTTGTCAATAAAAGAAACCCCTCCCACCCGCGGGTGAAAGGGGTTCAGACACTTTTTAGTACGCAAAAAGTGGAGCTGAGGGGACTCGAACCCCTGACCTCCTGAATGCCATTCAGGCGCTCTCCCAACTGAGCCACAGCCCCATGTCGGTTGTGAAAGCCCTGTTTCCCAGCCGCCTCCACAAACTCTTGCCTAAAACTACTTTTGCTACCTCCCAGAGAGCCGCATCATCTTGTGGAGCTGAGGGGACTCGAACCCCTGACCTCATCAGTGCGATTGATGCGCTCTCCCGACTGAGCTACAGCCCCTCACTCCTCCTAAAAGTATATAGAAAAGAGCGCAGATGTCAAATGTGATCGCGGCCGCCATTTAACTACAGTCCGTCCGCCTTGCTCTCTATCATCTCATCCACCTCTCGCTTGAGACGTTCCAGATCGGCAAAGGAACGATAGACAGAAGCAAAGCGTACATAGGCCACACCGTCAAGTTCTCGCAAGTACTCCATGACCATCTCTCCGATCACGCGGCTGGGAACCTCGGATTTGCCCAAATTGTACAGTTCTGATTCTATTCGGGAGACGAGATCCTGAACTTTTTCGCTGGATATGGGCCGCTTGGCACAGGCTTTCCAGATACCCTCGAACAACTTTTGCCGGTCAAAGGGCTCCCTGCGACCATCGCGCTTGATGACGAGCAGATTGACCTTGGCGACCTGCTCATAAGTGGTAAAGCGCTCCCCACAATCCTTGCACTCCCTCCGACGTCGAATGCGATCGCGAACGTCCCGTGTGTCAACGACGCGCGAATCCGATGATCCACAAAAAGGACACTTCATACACGCTCCATCCTAGCCTATCCTAACGAACCCTATATCCAAATGCCTGGCACTTTTTAGGTCACGATGAGAAAACCTATTTTATAACACAAGAAGGGAAAGAGAAAAAAAGTGCCAGGCAATTCACACTTTGAAGCCACTCTTGTCAAGACGGGTTGCGGCGCAGAAAAGCGGGCACATCCAGATCATCTTCATCATCGAAATTTCTGACGGGAAATTCGATGGTCTTGCCAGCGGCCTGTTCCCTCGATGACTCTGATGACTTTTTACGCCTGGAAGCATCAAAACCCGTGGCGATGACGGTGATTTCCAGTTCCGCATCCAGGCCCCCATCCACGGCGGCACCAAAGATGATGTTGGCATCATCGTCGACCATCTGCCTGACGACCTCTGCAGCCTCGTTCACCTCAAACAAGGACATATCCTCGCCGCCCTTGATGTTGAAAAGCACTCCCTTGGCCCCATCGATACTTACGTCGAGAAGAGGGCTGTTCACGGCGTTCATAACAGCATCCCTGGCCCGATTTTCGCCCTGGCCGCTGCCGATGGCCATCAGCGCCGCCCCTCCATCGCCCATGATGGAACGCACGTCGTTAAAGTCCACGTTAACCAGGCCCGTGCCCGTGATCAGATCGGAAATACCCTGAATACCTTGCCGCAAAAGGTCATCTGCCTCCAAAAAGGCCTGACTCACAGACGCCTTGGGATCGACGACTTCGAGCAACCGGTCGTTGGGGATGACGATCATCGTATCCACATGCTTGCCTAGACGCTCTATGCCCTCCAACGCTATCTTCATGCGTCGCGATCCCTCGAAACTAAAGGGCTTTGTCACCACAGCCACAGTCAAGGCCTCCAGTTCCCTCGCCTTCTCGGCCACAACAGGGGCCCCACCGGTGCCCGTGCCCCCGCCCATACCGGCAGTAACAAAGACCATATCGGAGCCACGCAGGATCTCCTCGATCTCCTCACTGGACTCCTGAGCGGCCTTTTCGCCGATGGTGGGATCTCCTCCGGACCCCAACCCACGCGTGACCTTGTCGCCGATACGCATGCGCATGGGAGCCTCCGAGTTCATGAGGGCTTGCGCGTCGGTGTTCAGAGCCACAAATTCGACGCCCTGCAATCCTACCTGGATCATGCGATCCACAGCGTTTGATCCACCGCCTCCCACACCCACCACCTTGATCTGGGCAGCGTTGTTCAATTCTTCCATATCATAATCCATCATCCCATCTCCTTCCAATCTTATGCTCGAGGCAACAATATCCTAAGCCAATCCACAAGGCGCCGATACCAACTCCCTCCGCCCGGTGCGGCGGACCGTTCGTCCCTTACCCCCTCTTCGCGCTCCTTTCCCCAAAGTAACAGTCCCACCGGCGTCGCATAGGCCGGACCACTGATAGCTTCCATCAAGCCCTGCAGTCCCGTGGGCGTACCGATACGCACCGGCAATCCCAATTTCATCCTGGCAAACTCTTTTACGCCACGCAGGTTCGCCGTTCCCCCCGTCATCACCACACCGGCGGGGAGCAAACTACCAAGCCCCGAACGCCTTATCTCACGGGAGAGCAGATCGAACATCTCTTCGGTACGCATCTCTACAATCTCACACACATCGCCCCGGGGCACAACGGCAGGATTCTCATCTCCAAAGGCAGAGATCTCGATGACCTCACTTTCCTCCACCGCGGAGTGAGAAACGTGAGCGTAGCGAACCTTTATATCCTCGGCCGTGGGGAAACTCGTCCCCAGGCCCATGGCGATATCCTTTGTGATGTGACGCCCTCCCAAACCAATGACCCCAGTCTTTACCACGCTGCCCTCGGCATAGATGGCCATATCCAGCGTTCCACCTCCCATATCCAGGAGTATCACGCCCATCTCCTTCTCCTCATCCGTGAGCACCGCCCTCGAAGACGCCAGGGGCTGTAAGACGAGATCCAGAACCTCGATCTGATTGGCCTGGACACAACGGATCAGATTTTTGATGCATGTCATGGCGCCCGTCACGATATGCGCTTCCACTTCGAGACGGAATCCCATCAGCCCCAAGGGATTCCTGATACCTCCCTGGTCATCGATGACGAACTCGCGGGGAAGGGCATGTATAATGCGCCTGTTATGGGGCATGGTGATGGCCCGTGCGGCCTCCATGGCGCGTTCGACATCGCCTCGATCCACGGGCCGATCCCCCCGGCCGATGGCAGCCACCCCCCGGCTGTTCCGCGAAGCGATATGTGCCCCTCCCACCCCCACATAGGCCGTCGCCACGGTGTATCCTGAGACACTTTCCGCCTTTTGAACAGACTCTCCTATGGCCTCTGAGGCCTCTTCCAAATCGGTGACGACGCCCTTGTCCACCCCCCGCGAGGGAGCGATCCCCACTCCTGTGATGCGCAGGGCTCCCTGTTCGCCCACTTGGCCGATCAGAGTGCACACCTTGGTTGTTCCAACATCAATACCAACTATTGTCCGTGGCATCGGCCAGCCCTTCTCCCGCTCAGTAGAATATTCCAAGACCCTTTCACAACATCCCTAAAGTTTTCCATAGCTGGGACGTCGTTCGTTTCGCAGGTCGATATACTCGACCTGGATATCATTCTCCAAAAAACTCTGTACCAACTTTCGCATCACGGCGACTTTGAATGCTGCCTCTCCCTCGTATCCCAGGTAAACGGGCCAACGATGCTCCGTCACATGAAGGACGAGTCCCAGATTGGGCACATAGTCAAAAGACCTGGCGGCCGGCACCTCCTCCGCCATATCCCAGGCGAGGCCACAAGGGACCCCCACCAGGTGTTCCGTGGGAGACGACCTCGAACCTTGAACGTCACGTATCACGATGCGATCCCTGGCATCGGCAGTGGGTCCCAATATGTTACCATCTTTATCCACCCACCAGTGATTGCCCTCACTCGCCCATACCAGGATATCCTCACGCTCCTCCAATGCGATCACCACCCTGCAGGGCAGTTCACAGCGCACCGACGAGTCCCTCACACAGCCAAATTGTTCCCTTATGTGATTCTCCAATTCTGAGGCCTTGACCAGAAAGATGCTCCTGTCCAAAACGTCGACCACATCTTTTACATCGTTTCCTGAAACCCGTTCTCCTCCCTTTACACTTACTTCTCGCACCCAAAAGCGAGAACTGGATAAAAACTGGTACATGAACCAGGCATTAACTAGGAGAAGCAGCAGGGCGAGCAGCTTTGACCAATTCACCCGGCGCAGGAGAGATTCCCTGTCGGAAGCGTCCTCCGCTTCCTGGGGCTTATCCAACCGCACCTGGGATCGCGTCACCTGCCGCCTTCTCACCATCGTTCCTATGCCTCCACCTCGTAGGAGGTTGCAGAAGCCTTTTTCTGCTCGTACCTCTCCAGGGCACATTCGATCAGACGATCGATGAGCCTGGGATAGGAAAGACCGCTAGCTTCCCAGAGCTTGGGATACATGCTGATCTCGGTAAAGCCAGGAATGGTGTTCAACTCATTCACGTATAGGGTCCCCGTATCGCGACAGATAAAGAAATCCACACGCGCCATGCCGGCACAGTCTATGGCCAGAAAAGCACGCACCGCCGCATCCTGAATCCTCTGCACCATCTCCTCATCCAGGTCGGCAGGGATATGCAGTTCCGAGTCGCCGTCTATATACTTGGCCTCATAATCGTAGAATTCGTTGCACGGCACCACCTCCCCGGGGAGAGAGGCCCGCGGCGTATCGTTCCCCAACACGCTACATTCTATTTCACGCGCATCGACGGCCGTCTCCACAAGAAGCCTGCGATCATAATGCGCCGCCAACTCGAGGGCAGCCTCCAATTCATCGCGCCCGCATGCTTTGGTGATCCCCACACTGGATCCCAGATTGGCCGGCTTTACAAAGACGGGATACGAGAACGTTTCCTCCATCTCTTTCAACACACCTTCTGGTGCCTCGCCCCATCGCGTGCGCGTCACGGACAGATAAGGGACCACGGGGAGACCGTTGGCGGACAATACGGCCTTTTGAGCGATCTTGTCCAAGCCCAGGGCGGAGCCCAAAACGCCCGCCCCCACATAGGGTACATCGGTCAATTCCAACAGTCCCTGTACAGTACCATCCTCGCCATAGGTTCCATGTAACACCGGGAACACGACGTCCACGTCGGGGAAACAGGATCTGGAAGAATCCTTTAACGTCAGTTCGCCCCCGTCCACCACATCAAGGGCCCGGCTCATATCCATCCCCTCTGTCCTCTCCTCCACTCCAGACTGGAGAAGGGACATGGGATCGCTCCCCGTTATCCAGCGTCCCGACTTGGTGATGCCCACCGGATAGATCTCGTACTTTTTCTCATCCATGGCCTCCATGACGGACCTGGCAGAGGCCAACGAGACCTCGTGCTCGCCCGACCTTCCACCAAAGAGCACGGCCACCCGCAGTCGATCCTTATCAGCCGAAAATGTCATAGATCCGTCTTCCTTTCCATCTCCCCGTATGATAATTGTCTCACAGGACCCTGCCACTCGCCCAAAAACTCGATCTCGGGTTCCAGTTCCTGTGAAAAGGCCTCTCTAACCTCCCGTTGAGCCCGCTCGATCAGTTCCCGCATATCGGCAGCCGTCGCCCGACCGGCGTTCATGAAAAAGTTGGCGTGCTTGGTCGAGATCTCGGCATCGCCGACGCGGAGTCCTTTCAACCCCGCCTGATCGATAAGAAATCCTGCCGGATACTGGACGGTACGCTTGAACACGCTTCCCGCGCTGGGCCCCTCGGGAGTATGCATCTTTCTGCGACGTGCAATACGCGAAACCCTTTTCTCAAGCATCTCGGAATCACCCGGCTCAAGCCGTAACGCCACATCCAGCACGATGCGTGGATGGTTTGTAGAGTCATCTCGCTTCAAAGCACTGGTCCGATAATCGTATTCCAACTCCCCGACATCGAACCGCTTGACGGCGCCATCGGCATCCAGCACGTCCGCCCACTGAACCGTTCTGGACATATCCCCGCCATAGGCCCCCGCATTACCCACCACGGCCCCTCCCAGAGTGCCAGGAATGCCCACCGCCCACTCCAGGCCCGCCCATCCCTGGCGCACGGTCCAACGGGCAAGTTTGGTAAGAAGGGTTCCCGAGTGTGCCACAAGCAAACCCTCCCCTTCCCAGGAGAATCCTCGGCAGGCATTGATGATGACCAAGCCCCTGATCCCCGCGTCGGCGATCAGAACGTTGGTTCCTCTCCCCAGCACCACCGAGGGGACATCCGCCTCACGAGCCATCCTGGCCAGATGCTCCATCTCCTGCACTCTACGCGCCACCACGAGAAGATCGGCCGGACCACCAATACCAAACGAGGTATAGTGACAAAGAGACTCATTCTCCTTGACCCGTTCGCCGTATCCCTCGTACCGCAATCTTTGCGCAAACGCTCTCAAATTCATCAGACCCTCCTCTGCTCGAGTCGAGCCAATACCCGTTCGCCGATCAAATATCCATCGCCCGCGCCCAGCGTAAGCAACAGATCTCCAGAACGCAATTCGTCAAGTAGATGATCGACAACCTGTTCGATATCATCCATATGCGTGACGTCGTCGTGATCTATGGTTCCCACCAATTCCTCGGCCCGAATGATAGGCTCCTCATGTGCGCGGGCCGGATAGATATCCGTGACGATCACCCTGTCCGCATCGTCGAAACAGGATGCGAACTCATCAAGGAGCGCCCGCGTCCGACTATAGGTGTGGGGTTGAAAAACAGCCCAGATGCGCCGTTGTGGATAGCGGCCCCTTGCGGCGGCAAGGGTGGCCCGCACCTCCGTCGGATGATGGGCATAATCATCGACGACGACGATGTCGTTCCATACTCCCTTGACCTCGAAACGACGAAGCACACCAGCAAAGCCCTCGAGTGTCTGCGCCGCTTTCTCCGCCTCGACGCCGCAGAGCCGTGCGACGACGAGGGCCGCCGCAGCATTGAGAGCATTGTGCTCACCGGGCACAGCAAGGGAAAGGGCTTGCCATCTTTTCTCCCGCCTCCACACGGAGCAGTCGACACCTCCGCGCATATTGGCCTCGATCTCCCGTACCACATAATCCGCCTCCGGGGACGTGCCATAGGTCAAGACCTCGGCCCTCTCTCCACCGCGCTCCCGCAGAATATCCCCCAACGTTGCGCTATCCGCACAGGCCACAATGTAGCCTCGCGCCTCCACACCATCCAGGAATCGATCAAAGGCCCCCTGCACCTCTGCAATGTCGCGATAGCAATCAGGATGATCCATCTCCACATTGGTAACCACAGCGACGTGGGGCCTCAAGCCATGAAACATGCGCTCGTACTCGTCGGCCTCTATAACGAAATGATCTCCCTGGCCCGCCCGCGCGTTCGTCCCCAGTTCGGTGATGACTCCTCCCACGATAAAGGTGGGATCCAGCCCCGCTCGCTCCAGGATCACCGATATCATGGACGTGGTGGTCGTCTTTCCATGAGTACCCGCCACAGCGATACCCCGCATCCCACGCATCAAGGCCGGCAACAAGCGTCGCCTTTCGAGTACAGGGATTCCTCGCTCACGCGCCGCGCGAATCTCCACGTTATCTTTTGGAATCGCCGAGGAAACGATCAACAGTTCGGCCTCGCGCACTTGTGATGCAGCGTGCCCCACATAGGTCTCGATATCCAGTGCGTTCAACGCACACGTGGTCGACGACGCCCGCAGATCAGAGCCCGTCACCACGTGCCCCCGCATAGCAAGGACACGGGCGATGGCTGATAGGCCGATGCCCCCGATACCCACCATATGAATTCTTTCGGGAAGCTCCAGTACGCTCATCATCTCTCGCCTATCGAATTACGCGTGCCAATAAAAGCAGAGCGCTGAGATAAAGAAGCAGGCTCTGCCCAAAAAGTACGGGTCGACCCAAAAAAGTTATGGGCAGAAACTCGATCATCTTTTGGGCAATCGCCGATAGATTTTCCACAGAGAATCCCAAAATCTCGAAAGGATAGTTGAATCGATCCATGTAATACCAGAGGGAGCCAGCGATCAGGTATCCATTGAGCATACCCGTCAATAAACCCAGGATGACAGCCTGTGTTCCGCGTATTCTCCCCCCAAAGGCTAACGTTTCCCCCTCATAGGAGACGAATGCCGAGCCGATGATGACAAAGATGAAAATAGCACACTTGATCAGATTCTCATCGGATGCGGCCATAACTCTACTTCCCGCATCCATCACCTTCATCAGCCCCCTATCCAGTTCCGGTTCAAACAGACTCAGAAAAAAGAGCAAAAACATCATGACCGTGGTCACGCCCAGTTCTCGCAAAAATCCACGCGCCAAACCGATAAGGGCGAACACGAATACCAGAGCGGAAAAAAAGATCTCAATTGGGATCATGAATCCTCGAATCCTCCACTGAACTCAAGACCGCCTCCGCTCTTGAGGGCCAGACGCACTGTAAAGGCCAAAGATGATCAACACAAATACAAATAGGGCCACCACGCGGGCCACTACCTGCTCATCCATAAGCATCTCCCTCACCGCACCACCGGGCAGGGTGATAACCGCCTCGGGCTGTGAAAAAAGAACGGGAAAGAGATAATAGACCATGAGAAAACCGTTGACGAGCCCGACGCACAACCCAAGGATATTCAATATGATGGTCCGTGGTGGGGGAATGGTACCCTGCCCCAGCACGTAAAAGAAGAGCACAATGGTGAAAAAGAATGTCAGTCCTAAAAACTGTATATCTGCCGGCGTCTCGATCAACGGCGGAAGTTGCTGCACCTCCTGCCAAGCCTCGGCGGGATTCTCCGCCATCAACCCTCCGGAAAGAGCAAGTTGAACCAGCTTGTGAAAACGGTTTACCAGGGGATAGAAGAGCTCCGCCAGGCGATCGGACACGAGCATCCCCACGGCGACGGCGATGACGGAAAGCAATTCCCGATTCACACCGCGCCGAAAGCCGGTAAAGCCAAACAGACCCAAAACGATAGCCATAAAGATATATTTGTTGACGTCCCAAACGACAGCACTTTCCATCAGATCACCCTTTGGCTAATGAGCATAGCATCTCCCCTATACGCTCGGCAGCATCGGGGGCGGCCAACGCCCACGAGGAATGCGCCATGGCCTCAAGCCTCCGGGGGGCATCCAACAACTCCTGCACCCGGGAGAACAACTCCCCATCCAACTGGTCATCCTGCACGATGACGGCCGCGCCCTTTTGGGCCAGATAACGTGCGTTCACATCTTGATGCTGCCCCGCGTGGGGATAGGGCACCAGGATGGCCGGCAACCCCACGGCGGGAAACTCGCCCAGGGTGGCCGCACCGGCTCGGGCAACGACCAGATCGGCAGCCACCAGAGCATCCACCATGCGCTCGTAAAGATAAGGAAAGAGATGATATCGCACCCGCTGGTCATCGCTCAGCATCTGCCGGGCATCCTCCAACATCTCCTGATCATTAAAGCCGCTGATATGCACCAACTGCACCCTGCGCAACAGGGCTGCCAATTCGCTGCGAACGGCCACGTTGATCGAGTGTGCCCCCTGACTTCCCCCAAGAACCAGCAGGACGGGCATGTCGTCCCTCAATTCAAGCTGCTCACGCGCCGCATCCTTGGAGGTACTGTACAGGGCGCTACGCACCGGATAGCCGCTGACCATCACCTTCTGTGGAGGGAAACGCTTTGCCACCACGGGAAAGGACACCGCCACGCGACGGGTGAAAAAGGCCAAAAAGCGAACGGCCAGTCCGGGTTCCATATCGGGCAGATAGATGAGGGAGGGACATCCCCTCAACCAGGCCGCCAATATCAGGGGTACAGAGACATAACCGCCGGTGGCCAAAACGACATCGGCATCGAAACGACGCAGAATCCTCCGGGCCTCAACAAGGCCCCTTATGGAGCGTGTCAATCCGCGCAGAGCACCCCCCACACCGCCTCCCCGGAGTGCTCCGGTGGTAATGGGATAGAAGGAAATCCCCTCCTTGGCCAAAACGCGCTCCTCGATGCTATCCTCGCTTCCCACCCAGGCGATCCTTTCCCCATCAAGGTGCCCCCTCGCGAACAGGGTCTCAACCACAGAGAGGGCGGGATAGATATGTCCCCCAGTACCACCGCCGGTCACAAGAAGCCTCATGTTACTCCTTCCCGGCCAGTACTATTCTGTGAGATATTCAGCAGTATCCCCACAGAGGCGAGAGAAGTCACCAACGAGGAGCCTCCATAGCTGACAAAGGGCAGGACGGTTCCCGTAAAGGGCGCCAATCCAGCCACCACGGCGATGTGCAGAGCGGCCTGAAAAGTCACCCAGGAAACGAGACCGACGGCCAACAGCATACCATATACATCTTGGGCACAACGCGCGATGTAGAAACCTCGCCAGGTCCAGAGCGCATAGAGCAGGACGACGGTGACCGCCCCGACGAATCCCAGTTCCTCTCCGATGATGGCGAATATGCCATCGGTATGAGGGGCATAGAGAACAAACTTTTGCTGACTCGTCCCCAGGCCGACGCCCAACCATCCTCCCTCGTTGAGGGCCACCAGCGATTGTATGGGCTGAAACCCCTCCCCCATCGGATCGCTGAGGGGCCCGTGCAGCCACGTTCGGACGCGATCCGAGCGGTAACTGGCGAGGAACATCACTGCCAGCACGGCGATACCGCCAAATAGAAAGCTAATGAGCAATTGCCTCATATCCGCCCCGGCGACAAAGAACATGGCCGTGGCCGTGGCGATCAGGAGCATAGCCGAAGAAAAATCGGGCTGGGCGATAATGAGCCCCGCGATGCCCCCCAAGAGCAAGGCAAAGGGAATCAGCCCCAGGCTGATATCCCTGATATGCTCCCCGTGCGCCGCCAACCACACGGCGATATAGATGATTGCTCCCACCTTGGCCAGTTCCACAGGCTGTATAGAGCGCGACCGAACGATCCAACGTCCCACGGGGGCGATCACCAACAACATGAGCACAGTGAGCACAAGAATATGCACAGCGAATTTTCGATACACATGATAATCGACGCGCCAGGTAAAGAGCATGGCACCCAAACCTGCCAGGAGGAATATCGCCTGACGTTTGGTGAAATAGGCGGGCCTGCCCTCATACGCTCCATCCTCGAACAGAGCAAATCCATAGGAAGCGCTATATACCATGACCAATCCCACAACCAACAGGATCAGCACCACGAGAAACATGATCCAATCGGACTGGACGATCCGGCGTGGTCCCCTAACGGTCACGATAGATGCCTCCTCCTACAAGGCAGCAACCAGATCACGAAAAGCCTCCCCGCGCGCCTCAAAATCCTCAAAGGCATCGAAGCTGGCTCCTCCCGGCGAGAGCAGCACCACATCCCCCGCCTCTGCCAGCTCTGCGGCCAGTGGCACGGCCTCACTCAGTGCATCCCGCATGTGAACGCGGGGGGTGTCCTTCCGCGGAGCACGCCGCCGGCGCGCCTCCGCCAGGGCTTCACAGATAACGGGCTGCGCTTCGCCAAAAGCGATCACGTGCTTTACGCGATCGAGCACCAGATCCGCCCAACGATCCCATGGCAGATGCTTATCACGGCCACCGGCCAGAAGAATCTGAGGCTCCTCAAAAGAACGCAGGGCAGCCATAGCCCTCCCCGGTGTGGTGGCGATGGAATCATTCACGAACAGCACGCCCCGCCATCTACGCACCTCCTCAAGTCGATGGGGCACACCGGCAAAGCGCCCGGCGACGTGGCGCATGGAGGCCACGTCCACCCCACCCACCACCGCACAGCACGCCGCTACAAGGATATTGGCCAGATTGTGTCGCCCCCGCAGGCGGACCTGGGAGGTCTGACAGATCACCTTTTCATGCCCTCCCCAGCGCAACAAAAGGCGATCCCCCCGTAAAAACGCCCCGCGCGATACCGGGCTTTCCAGACTGAAGCGCATCGACTGAGCCACAGATGCGGCCGCCATCTCTCGACAGTACGCATCGTCGGCATTGAGGATGGCCCAATCATGACGATTCTGAAAAGCCACGATGAATGATTTGGCCCGTACATAGTCTTCCATGGATGAATGCCTATCCAGATGATTGGGAGTAATATTCGTGATGGCCGCCACGTGAGGGCTCCAGCCCTCCAGGGACACGACACGCGAGGCCTCGGACCGCTTCTCCTCCACATCGTTTCCCTGATAATCTGGTGAAAAGAGTTCCAGTTGAAAACTGGAAAGCTCCATCACCGCCACTTCGGGGGCGCTCTCTTCCAAAAGACAGTTGGTAAGGGGAAAGCCGATATTGCCCCCCACCCACGTCTTTTTTCCGGCCGCCTCAAACATCTCACCGACAAGGGTCGTGGTGGTCGTCTTTCCGCTGGAGCCCGTGATACCCACCACAGGCGCCCGACACAACTGGGTAAAAAGCCTGGGTTCGCTGCTGATGGGAATGCCCTCTTCCCTCGCCCGTTGTACGATGGGCGCCGACGGCGGCACGCCGGGGCTGATGAAAAGCACGTCCACGTCCAGATCGGAGGACTCGCCTCCCAACGCCAGGTTCAAATCGAGCCCCTCCAGCGCCGCCAGTTCGTCCCGCAAAGCGTCGGCCGGCTTGGTATCGCTCAGCGTGACGCGGGTGCCCAGGGAGGCCAGAAAGCGTGCCAGAGCCGTTCCCTCCCGCCCCGCCCCGACGATGGTCACTCTGAGATCGGCGAGACCGTATGGGGATAGCATCACCACGTCCCCCCCCATCCCACGGCCAACAACGCCGCCACCAAGCCCACGATCCACAGGCGCGACACGATACACACCTCTGACAATCCCCCCAATTCGTAATGGTGGTGAAGGGGCGCCATGCGAAAGATGCGCCGTCCCTCGCCGAACCTGCGACGTGCATACTTGTAATAGGCAACCTGCAGGATCACCGACAGGGCCTCTGCCACAAAGACGACGCCCACGAGGGGCAACAGCAGGGCATAGCCAGAGAATAGAGCCACAGCAGCCATCCCCGCCCCCAGGGCCTGGGAGCCCGTATCTCCCATAAAGACCGCTGCCGGGTGCACGTTAAACCACAAAAAGGCCAGCAACACACCGAGCAGGACAAAACAAAAGGAGGCCAGGGGCCACCTTCCCACCCCTATCGCCAGCACACCATAAGCCCCAAAAGCCATGGCCGACAATCCTCCCGCCAGACCATCCAGCCCGTCGGTGAGATTCACAGCATTTGACGTGGCGACGACAAAAAGCGCATACACGGGCACAATCCAGATCCCCAAATCCAAAATATATTCCGAAGCAGGCAGCAACACGGCCGTCTTGGGCCTCAGCCAATACGTAAGAAGCGCCAACAGCAGGGCCAGTGCCCACTGGCTGGGGAACTTTTTTCTGGCCAGCCAGCCCACACCTTCTCGATCCTGCAATCCTCGTATATCGTCAAAGGCCCCCAGCGCCCCAAAGGCCATCATGGGCAAAAGAACAAAGGGCACCTCCGAATGCTCTTTCAGCGCCAGTGCGATGGCGAATGGCGTCGCCCCCGCCAGGATATATATGCCCCCCATGGTGGGCGTGCCCTCCTTGTCATCATGGGAGGCCGGGCCATCTACACGAATGTGTTTGCCCACACCATACCGGCGTAACTGCCGCACGAACCAACCCCCCCAGGGCACGACGAGGACAAAGGCCAGCCCCCCCAGAATAAGGGGGAACCTCCTGGTTCGAAGCAGAGAAGAGATCACGACGCTTTTTCCTCCAGGGCCTTCACAATCGTCTCCATCGCCATGCTCCGCGAGCCTTTTACCAGGATAGCATCGCCATCTTCCATGATCCCCTCGAGTATGGCCAGGGCCTCCTCGTTATCGGACACCGCGTAAAGCCGACCATCATCAAAGCCGGCCTCGCGGGCCGCCTCGGCGATGAGCCGCCCCCTCTCTCCCACCGTCACCAGCAGATCCAACAGATCGGCAGCATAGCGGCCCGCCTCATAATGTCCCTCGCGTTCACGCGCGCCCAACTCGAGCATATCCCCCAGGACGGCCAGGTGACGCCCGGGAAGTTCATCCAACAGATCCAACGCGGCCATCACCGACTCCGGACTGGCATTATACGTATCGTCCAAAAGGATCGTATCGCGTATTCCCCGTCGCGGCACCAGGCGTAACCCTCGCCCCCCGCCCCCAAGCCCACGCTCCACCTCGTCCCACAAAAGCCCCTGGGACAGCCCCACAGCCACGCCGGCCAGACCGGACATGACGGCGGGAAGGCCCAACATGGATGTCCGCAAGGGATGAGACCTGGCCGAGAGGTTAAAGGGACCAACCTCCCCCTCAAACGCCCCTTTCCTCACGTGAATCGTGAATTCCATGCCCTCCAACCCATGATTGACGATCTCGTCGGCCGACACCATGTTGTCAGGATGCAGGCCAAAGGTCAATACGCGGGCCTGCGTCTGCTCCTCCATGGCCCGCACGCGATGATCGTCGCCATTCAGGACCGCCAGACCGTCCTCGGGAAGCGCCTGCACCAACTCTGCCTTGGCCTCGGCGATCCGCTCCATGCTACCCAGCCGCTCCAGATGAGAGGGCCCCACGTTGGTCACCACACCAATCTGCGGCCTGGCGATGTCACACAGCAGGGCGATCTCACCCAAAGCGTACATGCCCATCTCCAGGATGGCGTATTCATGATCCGGCCCGAGCGCCATGAGCGTCAGGGGAAGGCCAATTTCGTTATTGTAGTTCCCAGAGCTCTTGAGCGTCTCATACCGCTGCGAGAGCACCGACGCGACGGTCTCCTTGGTAGTCGTCTTGCCCACACTGCCCGTCACCCCCACAACATGGAGGTCCGGCCTCTCCAAACGGCGCCCCTTGGCGACTAGCTGTAGGGCTCGCAATGAATCGGGAACGACGACCAGAACCGGTGGCTCGACGCCGACCGGCGCCGTGCCCTCTACTGTATCGACGACCGTCCCATCCGCCGTCACCTCTTCCACCAGGGCCACCGTCGCCCCGGCCTCAAAGGCCTCCTCAACATAGAGGTGCCCGTCGGTGTTCTCCCCGTGGAGGGCCACAAAGATGCTCCGAGGGCTTGCCTGGCGAGAATCGATGCATACCTCAGATATAACCATCTTGTCGGCTCCCTCGACGACGAGAGCGGGAGCCAGTATATCCAAAAGATTCTTCAGGGTTAACACACTATACTTTCCTCAAACAATCCCCATCAGCGCGTGGGAGGAATTCCATAATAGTCGACCAGGTATTTGCACATCCTGCGAAACTCGGGCGCGGCCACCTCCGTCCCCCAATGTCCCTCCCTGGGTTCATCGAATTTCACCAGGACCACGAAACGTGGATCGGACACGGGACCAAAGCCCACAAAGGAGGCGATGATAAACTCGCGCACATATCCCTCTATGCTGGCAATCTCTGACGTACCAGACTTGCCGGCCAGGGCATAGCCTGGCAGGACGGCCTCCTCCATCCCCAACTCTGTGGCCTCGACCATCAATTCCGTGATATCTTGAGCGGCCTGGGAGGAGATCACGCGGCGCACGGGAAAAGGTTCTCCCTCCTCCACCTCTTCCCCCCGATGAATCTCGCTGACCACGTATGGGCGCATCAAAATACCATCATTGGCCATGGCGCCATAGGCCGCCGCCACCTGAATGGGCGTCACCGCGAGTCCCTGCCCGAAGGAATTGGTGGCCAAATCCGACTTGTGCCAGGCGCTCTCACCGGGCAGACGCAAGATCCCCCTTGCTTCGTGGGCCAGATCGATGCCCGTGACCTCGCCAAAACCAAAGCGGCGCACATACTCATAGAATCTGGCCTCACCCAACAGGGTGGCCACGTACGCCGCACCCACGTTGCGCGAGTGGGCCAATAACTCGACCATCGTGGTTGACCCGTGAGCCTGCCGGTCAGAGTTCATTATTCGCTGCTCTCCCACAATGATCTCGCCCCGATCATCATAGGAATCCGTGGGACGAATCAGTCGCGCGTCCAGCGCCCCCGCCAGCGTAAGGGGCTTGAATACGGACCCCGGTTCATAGATAGAGGAGATGGAGGTGTTCATATAATACTCGGACGACTCCACCTCCCCATAGTTACCGGGTGCATAGGTGGGATAATTCGCCATGGCCAGCACGCCGCCGGTACGGGGATCCAGGACGATGATATTCCCCGACGTGGCCTTGTTCTCTTCTATCCCGCTTTGCAGTATCCTTTCCGCCGCATGCTGGATATTGCGGTCTATGGTGAGTACCAACGTCGCCCCATCCTCTGCCGCCCGATAGTTGGTCAGACTGGCCAAAAGCTGCCTGCCCCAGGGATCCCTTACTCCATACCATTCCCCCCGCGTCCCTTCCAGCAGGCGATCATAATATTCCTCCACCCCATAGAGGGCATCTCCCTCATAGTTCACGAACCCCAGAACCGAGGCCGCAAGGGTACTATCTGGATAGACGCGACGGAACTTGGGATCGCTCTTAAACGCCAATGCCGAGCCTCCTGTCTCAATCTGCGCCTGTATAGAAGGGGACATATTCTTGCCCAATATCACGGTTTCGGTCATGTCAAGAGTATGGGATATCTCTTCCTCTTCCCGCTCGAAAAGGCGCGCCAATTCGGGCACGAGAACCTCTTTTTGTCCTTCACCCAAAAGCTCGGGAGAGACAGAGATATCGTATAATATCGTAGATGCGACGAGACAATGGTCCGTCGCATCGCGTATATTTCCTCGGGCCGGAGGAACGACGTCAGGGCTATGTCCCCTCTGCAAACTGAAGGAAAGAATATTCCCCTGTGGTGTCAATTGACAAAAAGCCAATCTCACCACCAGTGCCAAACCCACAGCCAAGAGGACGGTAGTGAGCCAGGCTATGCGCCGTCTTTGCCCCAAAAACTGAGAATCATCCATCACAAAAACCAAAGGCTAGATACTGCCATGCGGCATGAATTCCCAACCAAAATCAGTGCCACCTTTGATCTGCGGGGGACTCGAACCATAGATAGAACTGCTCCACAAGGTTCTGCCAAAATGTGTTTTTAACTCGCACACCACTCGTTTCGGAATCTCCTCTTTGCTTCCCAAAAAGGGAACGATCCGTCCGTCGTACTGCTGGCGTCGGCGTACACTCGATGTAGAGGCGCTCCTTCACGTCGGCAGCCTCTGGCAAACGATATCCCAAATCCTCACCCACCTGGTGCATACGCTCCAGAGAGCCCAACAGAGCCACCTCCCCTTGCAAGGCGACGAGCTCGCGCCGAAGACGCTCTTTATGGCTTTGCAGACGGCGAATCTCTTTGGCGTATGTCGCCACCTCGCTTGCTTGATGCAGATAAAGCCCTCCCGCCAATCCGATGAGGAGCAGCATCATGCTGAAATAGGCCAGCGTGCGCGGCTTGACCCTGTCTATAGAGATCCTGCGCCTGGTACGCTCGTAGAAAACAAGCAGATCCTTGCGCCTATCCGGCATCGCAGCACCTCCTCAAAGATCAGGGCAAGCGTTCCACGACACGCAGGCGCCCGCTCCGGCTGCGAGGATTGGCCTCGACCTCCTCCTCCGAAGGCCACACCACCCCTTTGGTTAGGCGTTTTATGGTGGCCTCGTGATCACAAACGCACTGGGGCAACCGCGGCGGACAGATACAGTCCTTGGACTCGCGCACGAAAAAGCGCTTGATGATGCGATCCTCCAAAGAATGAAAGGCGATGGTCGCCAGTCGCCCACCAGGCCTTAAGAGATCGACTGCCTGGGGCAACGCGGCCTTGAGAGAGGCCAATTCCTCGTTGACCGCGATGCGCAGGGCCTGAAAAGTGCGCGTGGCCGGATGGATGCGCCCCCGGCGCCCCACCACGTGGGCCACGAGATCGGCCAGTTCGCGAGTGCTGCGCAAGGGACGTTCGGCACAGATGGCCCGCGCGATGCGCCGCGAATGGCGCTCCTCCCCAAATTCATAGATCACCCGCGCGATCTCTTCCTCGGGCCAGGTGTTCACAATCTCCTCCGCCGTGAGGTCTACCCGAGACCCCATGCGCATATCCAGGGGACCGTCCTGCTGGAACGAAAAGCCCCGCGTCGGATCCTCCAGTTGCAATGAGGAAACGCCCAGATCGAAAAGGATACCATCCACGGCATCAAACCCGTGATCCCGCGCTATGCGGGCCAGATCGGCATACTGGCCACAGACAAAGGTGACCCGCTCATCAAAGGCGGCCAGCCGCTCGCGCGCATACTCTAACGCCTCCTCGTCGATGTCGATGGCCAGCAACTCGCCGTGGGGCGCGGACCGTTCAACAAGTCCTTCGCTGTGTCCCCCCAATCCCACCGTGGCGTCGATATAGCGTCCCCCACTGGTGGGCTGCAGCCAGGACATGACCTCATCGAAGAGGACAGGAATATGTTCCGGGAACTCTTGTACGTCCCTCTGTGTCTCGGGCTCTGTGGACATCTCTATACACCCATCCTCGTCATCTCGCTCAAAATAGCGTCCAAATTCTCTGCATCGTCGTCAAAGGTCTGCTGCCAGATCTCTGGTTCCCAAATCTCGATATAGGTGTTTACCCCTACGATGATCGCTTCCTGTTCCAGGTGAGCATACTCTCTTAGAAAGGGAGGAATGAGTACGCGGCCCGCGCTGTCCAGCGTGGCCTCAAACGCCCCGCCAAAAACGAACCGCCCATAGGAGCGGGCCTTGTCGCTGGTCTTGGGCACATTGGCGATCTTTTCTGCCAGTTTGATCCACTCTGCCTCCGGATAGGCGGTCAGGTAAGCGTCATATCCACGGGTGATCACCAGACCGGCGTCCAGTTCCTCCCGAAACCGGGCCGGAATAGTGATCCTTCCCTTGGCATCCAACGTATGAGCGTACTGGCCCAGGAACATGGCTGGCCTCGCTTTCCATCGCGCAGTGTGTGGAACACCTCTATGGATTCGAGGGGGTCAGGAGCATATACCACATCGTGACACTTTGTCCCACCCTTCACCACTATTATATACAAGCGCTCTTGGTCTGCCAAGGGCATCTTGCCCCAGGGCATTTAAAAATACAGCCGCCGAGAGTGAATACCATATATAGTATGTAAAACCTCTTCTTACCACAACATATAGTGGATAAAAGGGAGTGAATGGGACAAAAAGTTTACTCGAAATTGACACAAGGATTCCCTCGTTCGCGAGGCCGTGCAGGAGGATGAAAAAGGGAAGTGACGCCGGGGCATGGCGTGGCCGGATTAATCGCCTTACTGCCGCCCGCAACACTGCTTGTACTTTTTGCCCGATCCACAGGGACAGGGATCGTTGCGACCTATGGATCCTATGGGAGGCTTGGGAGCCCGATGGGGGTTCACCCCCTGATTCTGCAACACGCGGCGGCGCAGATCCATAAAAGCGTCGTGGCTGTGGGTAAAGAACTGTTTGTAGGCCCGGCAGTGATAGTGGTGGCCCCGCCCCTCGACGCCGACAAAGCGGGGACATCCCTGATTGCAGAGGGGAAGCCAGACGCACTCCTGGCATTCGGGCCTGGGCTCGGATTTGGCAGAGGCAAAGCGACGCAGTTTCTCACTCTCAAAGGCTTCCTCGAGGGACATATCTCGCAGGTTGCCGATGAACAGATCATCCTGGACAAAAAAGTCACAGGGATAGATATCGCCGTTATATTCCACCGCCACGTACGATCCACACTCTTTTTGGTAGCAGCACATGGGAGCCTCCTGCCCTACATACGCGGCCAGGATGGCATCGAAATCCCGGATCGAGGCCTCAGGCTCCCCGTCGTTATACCACTTGTCAAAGACAGTGCACAGGAACTCGGCCAAGGCGTCGGGCTCCACGGAAAAGTCGGTGAGTTCTCCCGTCTCGGGATCCACCTCCACACAGGGGATAAACTGCATATAGTAGAATCCCTCGGAAAGGAAATAGTCGAATATCTCGGCCCCATGCTGGGCGGTGACGTCGTTGACCACGGCGAGCACGTTGAACTGCACGTCGTTCTCGTCGAGCATGTGCATATTCTCCACCACCTTTTCGTGCGTGGGAGCGCCGCTGATATAGCGACGATAGTGGTCGTGGTAGGGCGCGGGGCCGTCCAGGCTCACGCCCACGAGAAAGTTATAACGGCGCAAAAAGCGGGCCCACTCCTCATCAAGGAGTATGCCGTTGGTCTGCAGCCCGTTGCTGACGGACTGCCCAGATACACCATATTTTTGCTGGAGCGACACGGCCCTTTTAAAAAAGTCCAGACCCATCAATGTCGGCTCGCCCCCCTGCCAGCCAAAGGTGGCCTGGCGCCGATCCAGGCGCATCCCCTGCTTGATCAACTCATCCAGGATCTCGGGACGCATGCGGCGCCCTTTTGTCTCCTTATAGGGATCCGTGGCGCGCTCGTGATAGAAGCAGTAGGTGCAATGAAGGTTACAGTCTCCCGACGCGGGTTTTATAAGCAGACTGCGCGGTTGCTGGCCGGGCATCTTTTTCCTCTCAAGGGTATCCGATCTCATGAATTCAAGGACCGCCTGTACACATAACATCTATGATACTACTATCGCCCAAACCATCAAAACCAGCCTCCTCGCCGCATATCGAGCACTTGGCAAGGACCAAGGGCGGGATATACTAATCTTTGATATTCAAAGGGAGGAACGGGAGATATGATATTGCTCATCGTCTGGGACGGGCTCAGGCCCGATATGATCGCCGCCGAGCATACGCCATACCTGGCGCAGATAGCGGAGCACGGAGTATTCTGCTCCGCAAGCCACGCCGTCTTTCCCACGGCCACACGCATCAACTCGGCGTCCCTCAGCACCGGCTGCTATCCCCATCAGCACGGCCTGGTGGACAACGAACTCTATCTGCCCGCCATGGATCCCCAAAAGCCAATCTCCTGTGCCAACTGGGAGGCCCTACAGCGGATGGCCGATCTGGAAGGGAAGCGGCTCCTCAGCGTGCCGACCCTGGGCGAACTCTTGCGCGAGGCGGGAAAAAGGATGGTATCCGCCGGCTCTGGATCGCCAGGCACCACCTACCTGACCAACCCCACCGTAACAGGTCCCGTCGTGAACTGGGCCCTTGCCTGGCCACCGGAACTTATAGAGACACTGATGGCACGATACGGCGGCATGCTCGACGCCGAGACCTCCTCATCAGAGCGCAACCGCTTTGTGATCCGCGCCCTGCGCGAGGTACTCATCCCCAAACAACATCCCGACGTGGCCACATTGTGGCTCACGGAACCGGATCACATGCAGCACGAATACGGCCTTGGTTCGCCCGAGGCCCTGAAGATGCTCCGCGAACTGGACGAGGAGTTACAGACCCTGACCACCGACCTGCGCCGGATGCTGGCTCCCGAGGAACTCACGTGCCTGCTCCTCTCCGATCACGGCTTCAGCACTATCAATCAGATAGCGGATCCCGACCAGGAACTGGTGGACGCCGGACTCAAGGAAAGTCTCGATTCCCCCGAGATTGTACGCGCCTCCGACAGCCTCTATCTCAGCGCACACTCTCAGGAGCGCATCCCCGAGATCATCGACTTTCTCGCCTCCCGCCCCTGGATAGGGGGGATATTTCTGCGACACGACCTCCTACAAAAGTATCCCGAGGCCATGCCGCAGGAGGCCATCTTTGGCGACCACAGACGCTCCCCGGAGATCATCTTTTCCTATCGCTGGTCGTCGGAGGTAAACGCCCATGGCGTGCCCGGCACCGTCCTCCATCCCGCGTCCATGGCCGCCACGCACGGCTCGGCGAGCCCCTTTACCATCAACAACACCCTGATCGCCTGGGGCGCGGGGATCAAAGAAGGAGTCACCTCCACCGTGCCTTGCGGCATCGTGGACGTGGCGCCAACTGTCCTGCACCTGCTGAGTCTGGAGATCCCCGACTGGATGGATGGGCGCCCCCTTTGCGAACTGCTGGAGCAAGGAGGGGATCCGGACGCCATCGATGTCAGGCGGACGACGCGCGAGAGCGTATACGATCTTCAGGGCGCCACGCGGCGCCAAACCGCCCACTATAGTCATGTGGGACAGAATATGTATCTCGATCAGGTCACACTGGAATAGGCTATCGCAAGAGGAGACTATCATGTCCGAGTATACCTGGACGCCCGAAACGCTGATCCATTATCCCTCGATCACCGACCTCGACGTGTCGGCCGACGGCAAGTATATAGTGTACGCCGTGAGAGAACCGATGATGACGGCGGAGGAAAGCAAGTTCGTCAGCCACCTGTACCTGATATCCGCCGAGCGGGGCGAGCCCTTGCGCCTCACCCACGGCGAGGCGTCCCATTCCTCCCCGCGCTGGTCTCCCGACGGTCAGTACATCGCCTTTCTCTCGGACCGCGCCGACGACGAGAACGATCTTTATGTGATGCGCGCTGACGGGGGCGAGGCCTGGCCCCTCACCAGGAGCGAAAAAGGGGTTAAAAAGTTTGCCTGGTCACCCGACAGCACGCGCCTGGCCATCAGCATGGTGGCGCCGGACAGCGAGGAGGAGAAGAAGGAAAAGAAGGCCAAGAACGATCCCATCCTGTGGGACGTGGACTATGACAGGGCCCAGTTGTGGATCCTCTCCCTCGTAGAGGGAGAGAACGACCTGCCGGAACCGCAGGCCGTGACAAAGGACACGTGCCACGTGACAGATTTTGACTGGACATCCGACGGCACCTCCCTGGCCTTTGTCCATCAACCCACACCGGTGGAAGACGACTGGCCCAAAAACCACCTCTCCCTAGTGGAGGTGGATAAAGAGGAACCCCAGACGCGTGAGATAGCTCATGTGGGGGCCTGGAACGCGATCTGCAAGGTGCGCGGAGAATGGGTCGCCTGCACCACGGGGGAACGCCCCATCAGCTGGACCATCAATCAGCGCATCGTGCTCTACCCCCTCGAGGAAGACGAGGCCCTTCCCCTGGCCATGACCGAGGACGCCCGCCCCTCTATCATCGACTGGTCGGGCGACGGCCGCTATCTGTACGTCCTGGAGAACAGTGGCACCTCCTCGGCCATCCACGCCCTGCCCACAGACGGCGCCGGCCCACCCTCCACCCTCATCGACGGCCGCGGATACCTCTCTCAAGTGCGCGCGAGCAACGTGGATACCTTTGCCATGATAGCAGAGGAGATGGACCGTCCCAACCACATCTGCACCATGCCCGCCGATACGGGAGAGCAGCGTGAGGTGGTGCACCCCGTCGAACAATACACGTGGCCCGATGAAAAAGTGTCAGGGAGCGAGATCTTTCGCTGGCGGTCCGAAGGGGCAGAAGAAGGGGATGCCTCATCCATGGAGATCGAGGGCCTCCTCACCCTCCCCCCGGACGATTCTCTGGAGAGACCCTATCCCACCCTCGTCGTCGTCCATGGCGGACCCATGTCCCTCTTCTCACAGAACTATCTTGCCGCCTCCTCCTACTACCCCCTCCTCGCCTTTGCCGAGAGGGGCTATGCCATCCTGCGCGTCAATCCGCGGGGATCAGGGGGATACGGCCCCGAATTTCGCGCCGCCAACAAGGGGGATTGGGGCGGGAGCGACTATGCAGACATTATGCAGGGATTGGACCTGCTCATCGCGCGGGGCATCAGCGACCCCGAGCGCCTGGGCATCATGGGCTGGAGTTATGGCGGATATATGACCAGTTGGACCATCACCCAGACGTCCCGCTTCAAGGCCGCCTCCGTGGGCGCCGGGGTGACGAATCTCATGAGCTTTAACGGGACGACCGATATCCCCGGTCTCGTCCCCGACTATTTCGACGCCGAGTTCTGGGAAGACCTGGCCGTATACCGGGAGCACTCGCCCATGTTCCAGATAGAGGGCGTCACGACTCCCACCCTCATCCAGCACGGGCAAGAAGACAAGCGGGTGCCCCTGGGCCAGGGTAAGGAACTGTACAACGCCCTCAATCGCCAGGGCGTGGAGGTCGAGATGGTCATCTATCCGCGACAGGAGCACGGTCCCTCGGAGCCCCGCCTACTCATGGACATCATGCAGCGCAACCTGGACTGGTTCGACCGCTGGGTCATGGAGTAGATCGGGAAAGGTTCATAGTCAGGCACGGAGGGGAGGTCGGCCTGCCGACCTCCCAAAAGTGCTGGTGGGAAAGCGCCTTGCGCTTTCCCACCGCCGTCTTCTCAACTCCACTGCTCGCGCCCCACGTAGCTCGGCGTCAGATCGGGGACCGGCTCCCCCGCGCGCCAGGCCTCCTGCAGCCGCGTATTGCGCGCCAGATAGGCCTCCAAGGGATCGAGGAGAAACTCTTTTGTGAGGTCGGCGACGGAGAGCCCCTCGCGGTTCGAATGCAGCGTAAAGATCCCCTCCTCGTGCCAGATCTTGATGGTCACGTCGGGGCCATACTTGGCGCGGATACGGGGGATCTGCGACTTGTTGAAATCACAATGAAAGAGCCCCACGTCCAGGTCGATGGTACGGGCGATGATGGGATCGTGGGTGCCTGTCACAGCCAACACCTCCCCCATGACGTCGATGATGCGCGCATAGCGCGACTTGACGGCGGACACCACGTAATAGTGCTGGTTCCAGGCGTGGATGCCCAGATGCTTGCCCCCGTCATAGGCCGATGACCAGAAGACGATCTCCGCCCCCCTGTGCCTGAGTTCGGCCCACGTCTCGGGCCAGTTGATGTCAAAGCAGATCTGCATACCTATGCGCCCGAAATCGGTACCGAACACCTTGGGCTCACTCCCCGGTGTGATCCCCTTTTCCAGACTGGTGAACTCGGCTCCCTCCACCACAGGATGAATCTTGGCATAGGAGCCCACGATGGCACCGTCCCGGTTGATGAGCACGGACTCGTTCATATAGCGCTCGCCACGGACGGTGGTCAGGGGGCAGATGATGTAGCAATCATGCCGATCGGCATAGGTGGCGGCCATGTCCGTCGTGGGACCGGGCACCGGCTCTGCCACCTGAGGCAGTTCGTCGAACTCTACATTCAACTCCAAAAAGGTTTCTGGCAGGCAGATGATATCGGGCTTTTCGGCGGCGGCCTGCTCGATCAGACCGCGCATCCGCTCCCGGTTGTCTTCCACCGTCGGCCCACCCTCGTGCAACTGGGCCACCGTCGCTATACGTACCTTACGAGGCATGATTTTTTCCCTCCTTCCCATACTATTCCCCAGAGGGGAGCAATGTATTTACGTGTCATAGAATCTTTGCCTATCCGCCATAACGGACAGCGATCCAGTACCTTTTCAGACGGGACCATGAGACCCCTCACTCACAGGGCCGCGATGCGATTATATATCGGCTCCAGCGCCTCATAGGTCTCTGCAAAGACATCATAGAGTTCAGCATAGCGAGCGGCCGCAGAGGGATCAGGACGCTCGCCGGGGGCCACGTGGACGAGACCCCTTACCACGTCATAATCGTCGAACAGGCCCACCGCCACGCCACCAGCCACCGCCGCCCCCAGCGCAGTCGCCTCCACCGAAAGCTCGGTACGCAGCAGAGGACGGTCCAGAACGTCGGCCAGGATCTGCCGCCAGAGATCGGAGCGGGCCCCGCCACCGATGACGCGCAGGGCCTCTACGGGAGCGCCCTGGCGCGTGAGGGCCTGGAGGATCGTTCTCAGGTTAAAGGCCACCCCCTCGAGCACGGCGCGGGCCATCTCTGCCCGACCATGGGCCATGGTCAGGCCAATGAATACCCCGCGTGCCCTGGGGTTCCAGTGTGGACTGCGCTCTCCCATCAGATAGGGCAGAAAAAAGAGTCCCTGGGCACCGGGGGCCACCTCCGAGGCCAGCGCGTCCAGTTCGGCGTGCATGGGTTCGCGATCTCCTTTTTCGCGCAGCAGACGCTCCAGCCAATCATAGGAGCCACCGGCACACTGCATGGTGCCGGTGGGGAAGACATAGTCAGGATCCAGGTGGGCGAAGGTGAAGGTGCGCTTTTCCGGATCGTAGAGAGGATCAGGGCTGACGAAGGAGATCCAGGAGGAGGAACCGATATAGCAATAGGCATCGCCGGGCTGTACCACGCCGGCCCCGGCGGTGGCACAGGCGCCGTCACCACCGCCGATAGCCACCGGTGTTCCCTGAGCCAGACCCGTCTCCCGGGCTGCCTCGTCAGTGACCTCTCCGATGACGCTGCTCGAAGGCAACGCCTGGGGCAGCAGATGGGAATCGAGCTCCAGGGCCTCGCATATGACCTGTGACCAGCGACGTTCCGACAGGTCAAATAGATTGGTGCCCGACGCGTCCGAATAGTCGGTGGCATAGACATGGGTCAATCGATAGGCGACATAGTCCTTGGCCTGCAACATCTTGGTAGTTTGGCCAAAGATCTCCGGTTGTTCATCGCGAATCCAGGCCAGCTTGGCACCCGAATAACTGCTGCTGGCCCTATGGCCCGTGAGGCGATAGACACGGTCCCAGCCCACGCGCTGTATCAGCATCTCGGCCTGCGCCTCGGCCCGCTGATCTGCCCAGATGATGGCCGACCGCAGTGGCCGGCCCTCCCGATCCACGGGGAGACAGCCCATCATCTGGCCGGAGAAACTGACCACGGCGATCTGATGAGGTCGCACGTCGGCCCCCTGCAACAGTTCCCGGGTAGAGGAGACCACAGCACACCACCAGTCAGCGGCGCGCTGCTCCGCCCAACCCGGCTGTGGATAGTCCGTTGTATAACTCGAAAAGGCACTGGTCACCAGCCGGCCGTTCCCATCGAACAGGGAGGCCTTGTTGCCCGTGGTGCCCAGATCATGAGCCAGAATCAGATCCGCCATGGCCATCAATACTCCATCGATAATGAAAGTGTATGCACATACATCGGCAAACTTTTTATTCGATCTCGACTTCTTTTCCGATCTTGGCGGATTCGATGATGGCGCTGACTATCCTGGTCTGCATGAGGCCGTCCTGGCCGGTCGGCAGACGACCATTCCCCTCCCAGGTGGAAGGAATGGCCTTGTGTTCCTCGATGCTCGCCAGGATATGATCCATCAGCTCAGTCGCCGATGGCTGGTCGGCATCCATCTCCAACTGGGGCATGATCTCACCCCCCACCGATTCGATGGGATGATGCATCTTTACGTGCACGGAACATCCCCGCTCGGCAAGTATCTCCTGATGCGTAAGAAGCTCCTCGACAGTCATCCTGTCGGAGAAATTGGCCTGCCAGCTGGGCTCCTTGACGTTGAAACCAGGTATCTTGTTGTAGAAGATGGTCCCATCTTCTCCCTCGATGCACTTG
>JAWLEV010000102.1:0-1451 GCA_041685915.1 Anaerolineae bacterium
TGATGGCCATCATGATCTCGCCAAAACCGACGTCATACTCCTCGCGCAATTCCATGATATCGTCAGCGTCCATATCTTCCAGCCACCCGGCCAACCACTGGGCCATCGGATGCCACTCGTAGCTGGCTTCTCCGTTGTCCCCTTCGTCCTCGCCGTTCTCGGCCACGGCGGCCAGGGGCATGGCCAGCCCCAGGATCAGCAGAAAAGTGATGGTCAATGACAACCATTTGCGATGCATGTTCGATCCTCCTTTATCTCGGTGTACGTTATGCGGGTCTCATCGATCCTTTGTTCAACGCTGTCCCGTCGTTCACTATGTATAACGATAAAGGGCGGAAAACGTTACATGCAGATGCGGCATTTTTCCTCAATGGATGGTATCATACCTGGCCTTACTGACGTGTACAGGCTATAATATATACATCTCTGGCAAGAGGCAAGCGATGATAGCAGGACGATACCTCAATGCATTACAAGCGATCTGCACCCGCCTGGAGGGCGGGGAGATCGTCTGGGCCATCACCGGGAGCGCGGGCATGGCCCTACAGGGCGTGCCCCTTGCCGTGCACGACATCGACGTCCAGACCGATAGGGACGGCGCCTACGAGATCGAGGAGCACTTTTCCCCGTGCGTGGTGACGCCCGTGCGTTACGTGGCTTCGGAGCGCATACGGTCCCACCTGGGCGCGTTGGAGATCGCGGGCGTGAGGGTGGAGGTCATGGGCGACGTGCAAAAGCGCCGCGACGACGGGCGTTGGGAGGTGCCCGTGGACGTGGCGCGCTACCGGCGCTGGACAAAAGTCGGGGATCTGCAGGTGCCCGTGCTGTCGCTGGTATACGAATACCGGGCCTATCGCGCCCTGGGTCGCAGCGAGAGGGCGAGTACGCTGCGCCGTTGGCTGCAGCGGCAGGGGCCGGATCCCGCCGCCTTGGAAAGGGAGGGGGTGCAGCCGGTGCACGTTATGGCCCTGCGACCCAACAACTGGTTCATCAACGTGGCCAGGCTGGAACGCGTACGGGAGGCCTGGCGGCGCGGCCTGCAGGATACCCTTCCCCCCGTGCTGGTCACCGAGATCGACGGAGGTTTGAGCCTCATCGATGGCCACGCCCGCACCTACGCGGCCTATGAGCGGGGCGAGACCCACGTCCGGGCCCTGGTGCGCGACCTGGAGGAGATCGAGGGCTCAGAGGCCCTCTACCGCCACATTCATCGAGTGGGACCCGCGCGGGGCATCGAGACCATCGCCGATCTGGCGGAGCGCATCGTCGCCCCCGAGGTCCACACACGCCTGTGGGTGGGCTATTGTGATAGGTGGTTGGCGGCGCATGAGACGCAGTAGAATAGAGACCTTAAAGGTTTTGCAGGCTGAGGGGACATCCCCATACTGGTTTGTCTGATGTCCCTTCAGCGAAGGAGCGAAATCCGCCCAAACCTTTAGGGTCTTGACGGC
>JAWLEV010000102.1:1551-8429 GCA_041685915.1 Anaerolineae bacterium
GGGAGGTGTTGTGATGCGCACCGTGGTGAAAACCCGTATTATTCGTATCGGAAACTCGCAGGGGATTCGCATCCCCAAGCTCTTGCTCGAGCAGGCGCATCTGTCCGAGGATGAGCAGGTGGAACTGGAGTTACAGCCGGATCAGATCATCGTGCGGCCAGCGCATGAGGCGCGGGATGGATGGGACGCCGCGTTCGAGCGCATGGCCGAACGGGGTGACGATGAGCTGCTGGATGCGGACTTGCCAACTACAAGCCATTGGGATGAGGAAGAATGGGAGTGGTAGTACAGCGATTTGACGTCTATCTGGTGAATCTGGATCCCACTGTGGGGAGTGAGATACGCAAGACGCGCCCCTGCCTGGTGATCTCGCCGGACGAGATGAACCGTTGGATACGGACGGTGATAGTGGCTCCTATGACTACCAAGGGCCAATCCTATCCCACGCGGGTGGCGTGCGAGTTTCAGGGCAAGGAGGGTCAGGTCGTCCTGGATCAGATCCGTACCGTGCACAAGAGGCGTCTGGTGCGCAAGTTGGGACGTATTGACGATGCCACCCAGGTCTCCGTGTTGGCCGCATTGGCAGAGATGTTTGCAGAGTGAGGGGTCGGGTTTTTGGAAAGGGGGGCAGACATGGAATACGATAAGGACAAAGTGGATGAGGCCGTGCTGGCGCTCCTGTACCTCAACTTTTGGGAGGATCGGTATGTGACAAGAGCCTGGAAGGGGTTCGACTGGGGTGCCATGGACCGCCTGTATGAGAAGGGGTATATAGGTGATCCAAAGAGCAAGGCCAAGTCTGTGGTGGTCACGGAAGAGGGCAAAGCGGCTGCGGAAGCCCTTTTTCGCAAATATTTTGCTACTTGAAGAATGCCCGGCTTTTCTCGGCGCAGGACTATCGTTTAGGAAGAGGCTTACCATGTTCACGTTGCGGTGTACACGAAAGCTCCTCAATTTTCTCGATATTGAACCCGTGGAAGCCCCAGAACCCCCCACGGGTGCTCTGGGTGATTGGTACGCCAATCTGATTCCCACCTGTGCGGGCGATCTCGTCATTTTTGTGAACGAACGGTCTCTTGTCACCGTTGCCGTTCCAGTGTGGGAAGTGGAGGATCTTGTCCCGCTTTTTCGCATCCGGGTCCGGAATCTGCTTGCGATGATGGGATTGCCGTGGGACATTATCGAAAGGGAAATCGGCCATCTTGATCCTGTACAGTTTGCCAAGACCGCGAGCCGAAGCGTACTTGGTTGCATGAACGACACGGCATGGGGCTACCAGGTTAGGGCGGAACAAGCTGTAACGGAGGGCGATCTGCGCCTGTCACCTGTTGAACTCAAGCTTAGCCAGATGCTTTTCTCTCCACTTGACTATCGTTTCCCGACGGACGTTGCGGAAGAGTTGTTGATGGAGCGCTATGGCAGAGAGGGTTCTGACCGTCGCCCATGACTAAAAGATCTCCCGTACGACGATGGTTGCTCATGATAGCCGGTCTTCTCTCCTTGGGCCTCGGCATTCTGGGCATCTTTTTGCCGCTGTTGCCCACCACGCCCTTTCTCCTGCTGGCGGCGGGCTGCTTTATGCGCAGTTCGGAGCGCCTGTATCGCTGGCTCATCACCCACAGGTGGTTCGGGCCCTATATCCGTAACTATCGGGAGCACGGGGCCATCACCAGGCGCGCCAAGATAGGCACCCTGGCTCTGCTGTGGGGCACCATCGGCTACACGGCCCTGGGCGTCCTCTCTTCTCTGCCCCTGCGCGTACTGCTGTTCCTGGTGGCTGTGGGCGTCACGGCCCACGTGCTGCACATGAAAACCCTCACGAAGGAGATGCTGGCCGGGGATTGTGGGGAGGATGTGGAGGATTGACTAATCGACGCCCGTCATGCGCGCCGATATCTTCCACAATCGCCTGGCGTGTTCTTCGTTCAGAGCATAGGGATTGGGGCGCTTTGGCTTGCCATGCTTCCAGTAGATGGCCGGCGTGCCCGGCAGCGAGGGATCGAAGAGCAGCTTCGCGATGCCGGCGGCCGCCCGTGCTGGGGAGACGCCCATGCGGCGGCGCAGGGCCCAGAACCAGCGCACGAGGCGGCATTGGGTCTTCTGCCCGATGTCCGTGTTCACCACGCCCGGATCGGCGGCCACGGCGTGCACGGACGAATCGGGGCCCAGGCGGCGGTTGAGTTGGGCCGTGAACAGCACGTTGGCCAGTTTGGTCTGTTTGTACGCTCGCAGAGGATTATAATATTCTAATAGTTGGATATCTTTCCAGCGGAGCCTGGTACGGTAGTGTGATTCCGAACTGACCGTGACCACCCGGGCGTCAGAAGATCGCTCCAGCAGGGGCAAGAGTTCGTGAGTCAGCAAAAAGGGCGCCAGGTGGTTCACCGCCCATTGGGTCTCAAATCCCTCGGGCGTCAGCTCTCGCCGAGAGGTGAACGTCCCCGCGTTGTTGACGAGCCCGTCCAGGGCTTTCACTCCCCACCTGGAGAGAACGCTCTCGATCTCTCTCGCCGCTTTCCTGACCTCCGCCTGGATGGAGAGGTCCGCCACCACGTAGGTTACCCGTGTCTCCGGATATGCGGCGCGGAGGCGCTTCTCCTCGCGGGCGCATCGCTCGGGAGAGCGCGCCACACCGATCACGTCGCATCCCTGTTCCAGGAGTTGCTCCACGAGGGCCAGTCCGATCCCCGATGTTGTCCCCGTGACAACGTACGTGTTCCCCATCATTTCCTTCTCCCATCTACAGGCTGTTATAGGAGATAAATGACGGCCCGTCAAGCGATTCGAACGTGTATTTCAGATGATCGCTTGATCAACGGGCAGACATGCTGGATGCTGGACATGTAACGTGTTGATCGTCGTGGTGCTCTCGGCGGGGGCGAGCCCGTGGCCGGCCCTCCGTGCGATCCGGGTGAGCGCGCGCGAGTCCAAGTGATGAACAACGGAGGAAGGATGTAACGGAACATGAGGTTATCTAGCGAGATGTCGGGGAAACCTCCGGAAACCCAGCGCGACGTCATAAGGTGGGCGTACAAGAGCGTCGTGGCCTTGCTGGTTGAGGCTACCCTTCTGATGATTTCCTCGGGGTGCTGGGATTGGTTCACGGGATGGCTCCTCGTGGGGCTGTATGCCGTCACCATGGTGGCTCAGGCCCTGGTGATGTCCTCTGATCTGCTGGCCGAGCGCTCCGGGATCAAAAGGGGCGCCAAGGCGTGGGACATCGTGCTGGGCAGCCTGGCGGCTTTGGTTCTTCCCATGGCGACCTGGACCGTCGCCGGGCTGAATGGGCGGTTCGGCTGGAGTCTTCCGTTATCCCCTGTAGTCTGGTGGTTCGGCCTGCTCCTGTTCGTTGCGGGTTGGGGGATTGTTTTGTGGGCCATGGCAGCGAACCGCTACTTTTCGACCCTGGTGCGCCTGCAGGAGGAGCGGGGACAGCGCGTGGTGATGGAGGGGCCCTATCGCTATGTGCGCCATCCCGGGTACGTGGGGCCCATCCTCTTTCAACTGACCATGCCCATCATACTGGGGTCGTGGTGGGCGCTGATCCCCAGCGGCTTGGCCGCCGGATTATACGTGGCGCGTACGGCGCTGGAGGACAAGACCCTGCACCAGGAGTTGGCGGGCTATAAGGCGTATGCACAAGAGGTCGGGTATCGGCTTCTGCCCGACGTGTGGTAGTCAGCAGACCGGTTGGAGAAGGGAGTTAGGCGGAGAAGTCACACGGTCGCCCATTAGACCCTAAGGGTTTGGGCAGAGTCTTTCATTTTTGAGGCACAAGGGTGCATGGGGCAGATCGATACAAAGAAAGACCTTTTTGGAAACCCTTAGGGTCTTTCCGCCTCTTCGTTTCAGGCATCGGCAGCGGTGTGGCTCTTGGGAAAATCACTTTGCCTACCAGCACCGCCTGTTCACGGCGGTGTGACGTTCTCATCTCCGCTCTCTGCCCTCGCGAACAGCTTCCAGGATTTCCTCGGTGCTGATGCCCAGGTCGACCGCGTCGACGTCAAGTGGCGACTCGTTTCGCGGCGCAACTCTTACGACAAAGACTTCCCCGTCCTGACGCTTGATTTTCACCTCACCATCTTTCGCGGCTTGATCCAGTAATGAGGCCAGGTTCTGCCGTGCCTCGGAATATGTGTATACTCTCATCTTTGCACCTCCATCACTTCTGCCTTCATCGCTTTTGCCCATTCGATCAGTTGTCTATCCAAGGTGAGCAGGGGCGAGCGGTACTTCAGAGCGGTCCGAATCAAGTAGGCATCGTAAGCGTAGATATTCAGATCCTCGGCTATTCTGAGCGAAGGGTCCAGCTCGATGTCGACGTAGCGGATGGGGATCTCTCCATAGATGGAGAGGGCCTCAAGGGCCTGCTTAAGAGAGACCCGCTGGCGTTTGAACATGGCGGAAAGGGCATTCCCGATCTCCCAGTGAACTGAGGCCGGGGCGATCAGATCAGCCCCCCGGGTTTGCTCGATCAGGATCTCCCGTTCCGGCTCATCGGCGATCACGGCGATGATGGCAGAGGTGTCGATGACGATGTTGTTCAAGCTTCGCCTCCTGGATCGGAGATGTACAATTGTCTACCTAATGTATGAATTGTACTCGGTCTTGTGATAAAAGACAAATGCTTTGATCCATTCCCGTGCGGAAGGTACAATAGACATCCAGGGACAGCCCTTAATCCTGCTCCCGCCGTTCACTGTGTTCAAGGAGGTCTTCCATGCGACAGCAACTCGATCTGGGCCGGGCCGAGATCGCGCCCACGGCGCCCATCGTGGCCGGCTCTTTTGTCACGCGTACCTTTACCTACACCGCCGGCCATCCCATCGACGATACGGGGTTTATCAAGGTGGCCTTTCGCAACGCGGGCGACTTTGGCAGGCCCCAGTTCACCGATCCCGGGGCGCCCAACTATTGCACCGTGCGCACCACGGGGGAATGTCGTATCGTGCCCCGCTGGTATCCGAGGGGCAACAGGCGCCCCTGGGGGCTTTCCCTCTATCTCCAGGTCATGGGCGGTTATCTGGATCGGGAAGATCGGGTCATAGTCATCTTTGGCGATACGGCGGAGGGCGCGCCGGGCTGGCAGGCCCAGACCTTCGCCGAGGATACCTTCGAGTTCAAGACCTTTGTCGATCCCATCGCCACCTACCAGTTCAAGGAACTCCCTCAGTCGCCGGAGGTGGCCATCGTGCCCGGCGAGGCGGTGCGCGCCGTCTGCATCGCCCCCTCCCAGGTGCAGGTGGCACAGGAATTCCCCTACCATCTCAAACTGGAGGATAGATGGGGCAACCCCACCGAGGACCCCCAGACGCTGGTTCATCCGGGATTTGAAGCCCCTGGCTGGCAGACAGTGAGGGCCAGCGATGCGCGAACGGGCCTCTCGGCCCGCAGCAACCCCATCGACGTGCTGGCAGAGGAGACGTCGCATCATCGCTACTGGGCCGATTTTCACGGACAGACGGAGGAGACCTGCGGTTCGGGTACCATAGAGCAGTACTTTATCTTTGCCCGGGGGCGGGGGCTGCTGGATATTGCCGGTCATCAGGGCAACGATTTCGAGATCTCGGATGCCTTTTGGCGCACCATCAACGCCAACACGGAGCGTTTCAACGCGCCCGGGGCCTTTGTCACGTTTCCCGGCTATGAATGGAGCGGGAATACACCTCTGGGCGGTGACCGCAACGTCTATTTCAGTTCCGAAGGGGGCGAGATCGTCCACAGCTGCACCGACCTCCTGCCGGACAAGGAGACGGCCCATCCCATCGCCCCCACGGCGGAGACGCTGTTTCGGGCGTTACGGCAACAGAAAGGGCCCCGTCCCTTTGCTTTTGCCCACGTGGGCGGTCGCTATGCCGATCTGCGTATGCACGATGAGGAGATCGAGGTGGCCGTAGAGATTCATTCCGCCTGGGGCACCTACGAATGGCTGCTGGAAGAGGCGTTGGCGCGGGGCTACCGCGTGGGTATCTGTGCCAACTCTGACGGGCATAAGACGCGCCCCGGCGCCTCCTATCCCGGCGCCAGCACCTTTGGTTCTCTGGGGGGCCTCACCTGCGTATTGGCCCCGCGTCTGGATCGTCCCAGCATCGTGGCGGCCCTCGAGGCGCGCCACTTCTATGCCACCACCGGTCACCGACCCCTGTTGGACGTGCGCCTGCGCACCGACGACGGCGACGAGATTATGATGGGCGATGTTGTTCCCGTGGATGAGGATATCTCCGACCTCTACATGCGGGTGGTGGGTACGGCGCCCATCGAGGCCGTGGAGGTGCGCAACGGTTCGGAAAGGGTGACCACCCTGCGACCCTATGCGACCGAGGAACTGGGGCGCAGGGTCAAGATCGTGTGGAGGGGCAGCGAGGTGCGGGGCCGCGCCCGCCAGGTGGTGTGGGACGGTGCTCTTGAGATAGAGGGCAACGCCATCGCGGATTTTGCGCCCGTCAACTTTTGGAATCCCCATCGTCCCGTGCATCAACCGGCTCCGGATCGTCTGACCTGGGAGTCCGTCACCACGGGAGGGCTAGCGGGCCTTATCCTCACCCTGGAGGAGGGGATGGTCGGTACGCTGCATATCGAGACGGTACAGGGGGCGGTGGCGTGCGATCTGGCCTCCTTGGGCATGGAACCCAGGACGTGGCGCTATGGCGGGGTGGATAAGGAACTATCCCTCTACCGCCTGCCAGGGGGCGAGGGGCGCCGCGCCTTTTCCGCCACCGTGCCCATCGGGGATCTTTATACGGGGGATAATGCTCTCTATGTGCGCGTGGATCAGGAGGACGGGCATATGGCCTGGAGCAGCCCCATCTACGTGGTGGGTGCGTGATATGGGCAGAGTCTCCCAACGCCGTATCGTAGGGCGGAAAGCCGTTCCGCCC
>JAWLEV010000103.1:0-8391 GCA_041685915.1 Anaerolineae bacterium
GTAAAAATCGGGATCAAGTTCTTCTTGGGCAAAGGCCTCACGCCAGCGCTCTGGTCGAAAGTGCTCGTCCCAGGCGTCAAAATGAGCGCCGGATTTCCAAGCGCGGTGTATCACTGCTCCCAATCGTTCATCTCCGCGGCTCAGGATCGCCTCAAGCCACGTCGTGTCCCAATCGGACCAACTGAGATGGATGCCACGAAATCCGAGATTATCCATCAATATCTGCAACCGGCGTTCTATGACCTGGTGTGATGCGAGGGATAGCCACTGAAAAGGCGTATGAGGTTTAGGGACAAAGGTGGCGATACTCAAGTTAATGTGCACCCTTCGATTACGGATCCTCTTTCCCTGTGAGCGTATGCGTTGCACGATGTCGATTATGCCCTGCACGTCTTTATCAGTTTCTGTGGGGAGTCCGATCATGAAATAGAGTTTAATGCGATTCCAACCATTCTCAAAGGCTGCCTTTGTGGTTTGGAATATATCCTCCTCGGTCACTCCCTTGTTTATCACATCCCGCAGGCGTTGGCTTCCCGCTTCGGGAGCAAAGGTAAGGCCCGTTCTACGGGTCTCCTGTACCATCTTGGCCAATTCCACAGAAAAAGCGTCCATGCGTAAGGAGGGTAAGGATATGGTCAACCGTTTATCGTCGTGACGCCGTTTGGCCTCGGAGATGATCTGTGCGATGTCTGGATGATCGCTGCTGCTCAAGGAGGCCAATCCTATCTCGTTGTATCCTGTGGCGGCGACCATTCTGTCGATGGCCTTCAGTATCTCGTCCCCGGTGCGCTGCCGAACCGGTCGGTAGATCATTCCCGCCTGGCAGAAGCGACAGCCACGGCCACATCCTCGTTGGATCTCGATGGCGCCACGGTCGTGAATCACACGCATGTTGGGGACTATTGGTTTTTTGGGAACGGGCCCGAGTTCTGATGCAATACGTTTACGCACGCGCGCTGGGATGTCTTCCTCTTTAGGTTTTACGGACTTGTATGTTCCATCCTGATTGTATCTGGTCTTGTAAAGTGACGGCACATAGATGCCCGGTATTGCCGTGAGATGTTGCAGCAGTGTTCTTTTGTCAGCACATATAGTTCTCCTATCGCGTATCGCTTTCAAGAGTTCCACGAGGACCTCTTCACCCTCACCGATTACAAAGAGGTCGAAGAAGGGGGTCAGGGGTGCGGGATTATAGGTTCCACTACCCCCTGCGATGACGAGGGGATCTTGATCGGTGCGTTCCGCCGCAAAGAGGGGGACGTGCCCGAGGTCGAGCATATTGAGGATGTTAGTGTACGTCAGTTCGTACTGTAGGCTGAATCCGATGACGTCGAATTCGTTCAATGGATGTCGCGTTTCCAAAGAGAAAAGGGGGACATCGGTCTCGCGCAGAACCTGTTCCATGTCTACCCAAGGGGCAAAGACTCGCTCGGCAAGGAATTCATCACAAGCGTTTACTCGATCATAGAGAATGCCCAGTCCCAGGTTCGACATGCCAATCTCATAGGTGTCCGGGTAGGCCAAGGCCAATTTCAATCGATCGTTGTTCCATTCTTTTGTGATACTATTCCATTCGCCGCCCGTATAGCGGCTTGGTTTCTGTACGTTCATGAGCAGCCGTTGCAGGTGCTCTTTTGATATTCGCAAGATCAACTCCTACTTTACTTATCAGGATTATCAACATATTATAGATTATCTGCGGATAGGGCAAAAAAGTACTTCGATTATTTGGTATCTCTTTATACTCTCACTATAATGATTTGGAATATTCAACTTTTCGTGTTGTTGAGGTGGTTTGTATATGGTATCTGTTACGGAACTTCGCAAAGGTGTCACGTTCGAGCACAAGGGGGAGTTGTGGCGCGTCTTGGAATATGATCATCACAAGCCGGGTCGTGGCGGAGCGATCATTCGCACCAAACTTCGCAATCTGCGGACAGGGACGATCCTAAACGAGACATTTTTGTCCGGGGAGAGTGTAGAGCGGGTCTATCTGGAACACAGGACGGTGCGTTTCCTGTATGAGGATGGAGACTTTTGCCATTTTATGGATGAGGAAACGTATGAGCAGCCTGCGTTGCCCAAAGAGGCCTTGGAGGATGTGGCCCCCTATCTCAAGGAGGGTATCACGCTGGAGTTGGAGATGTATGAGGGGGAGCCCATTGGGGTAGAACTTCCCCTCAAGGTGGATCTGGAAGTGATAAAAGCACCGCCGAACTTTGCAGGCGATACTGCCGGGAGTGCAACAAAGGTGGTCACGCTGGAGACGGGATTGAAAGTGGAGGTTCCCCTGTTCGTCGAGGAGGGGGATGTCGTGCGCGTTGATACGCGGACGGGAGAGTATCTGACAAGGGTTTAGTCTTGGTCCACATCAGCGGATGGTCGGTCTTTTGATATTCTTGTGTCCTCTATAGGTACGTTAGTCCTCTCCAGTTACACGGTTGCTTTGTCGGGCTTTTTTTCGGATGGTATAATGGCGTTGAGGTGTGCAGATTACTTTACTATCAGGAGATTCGCAATGCACGTTGCCATTACAGGCAGCAGGGGACAACTCGGCTCGGCGTTGCAACAAATACTGGCTGGGCACGAGGTACTGGGTCTTGTGCGGCCAGCACACGATATTACCGATATGGACGCTATTGGTACGGCGATTCGAGGTTTCGTCCCCGACGTCGTCATCCATGCAGCGGCCATGACCGACGTGGATGGGTGCGAACGGGATCCGGAGGCAGCCCGACGGGTCAACGTGCTGGGAACGCGTAATGTGGCCTTGGCAGCCCAGCGAACGGACGCAAAGTTTGTTTACATAAGTACAGATTATGTGTTTGATGGTCGTAAGAATGCGCCGTACTGGGAATATGATGAGGTCAATCCATTGAGCGTCTACGGACGTACCAAATGGCTGGGAGAGGAGATGGTTCGCCATCTCCTGTCGCGCTACTATGTCGTGCGCACAGCGTGGTTGTATGGAGAGGGGGCGGACAACTTTGTAGGGACGGTGTTGCGTCTGGCCAGAGAACATGCATCTCTTCGTATGGTTACCGATGAGGTGGGCTCTCCTACTTTTGTCCTTGATCTGGCCCGGGCGATTTTGGAACTTGTAGAGACACCCGCTTATGGTACCTATCATCTGGCCAATGGGGGAACGTGTTCACGCTACCAATGGGCGCGAGAAATCCTCGATATCGCCGGCCAGGATCACGTGCGTCTCATTCCGAGCCAAAATTATGATAGATTGGCCCAAGTACCCAAAAAGGTGGCTTTGCGCAACGTCTGTGCCGCAGAATTGGGTATCACCATGAGGCCGTGGCGCGAGGCGTTACAGGCTCGTTTTGACGCGCAAAGGAACGGGTAAAAAGGCTGTCTTGCCTATGGCTGCGCACGTTTCGGTGATCATTCCCAACTGGAATGGGTGGGAGCTCTTGCGTCCCTGCCTCGATTCTCTACAAGAGCAGGTCTATCGCGACTTTGAGGTAATCGTGGTGGACAATGGCTCCACGGATGGTTCGGTCTCCAAGCTCCGGAAAGAGTATCCCTGGGTGCGTACGCTTGCCTTGAAGGAGAATAGAGGATACAGTGGAGGATGCAATGCCGGCATTCGCGGGTCGGAGGGCGAACTGCTGATCATGCTGAACAACGATACCGAGGTAGATACGCATTGGTTGGTCGCCCTTGTGGACGCCGCCGACCGTCATCCAGAGGCCGGCTCCTTTGCCTCACGGATCATGATCCATGAGAAGCCCCATCTTGTCCATTCTGCGGGAGATCTCTATCGGCGCGACGGCACCTCGGATTCGCGTGGCGTGTGGACAGAGTATGCGCCTCCCTATAATGAGGAGGCATACGTCTTTGGTGGGTGTGGCGCGGCTGTGACCTACCGCAGGAAGATGCTGGAGGATATTGGCCTTTTTGAGGAGGCCTTTTTCATGTACTGTGAGGATGTGGATCTGAGTTGGAGGGCACAGCTTGCGGGCTGGAAGTGTGTTTATGTGCCTGAAGCAGTGCTTTACCACCACCATGGTGCCAGCAGCGGGGGCAAGTTGGCCAGCTATCATGTGGGGCGTAACAGCCTGTGGGTCATCGCGCGTAATTATCCCTGGCCTCTCCTCAAGAAATATTGGAGGCGAATCGTCTCTGCTCAGTGGATCATCGCGCGCGATGCTCTTGCCTCCTGGCGGGGTGTGGAGGCAAGAGCCCGGCTTTGGGGGCAGTTGGTAGGGCTCGTCAGTTTGGCGCGCTGGCTTGGTGCCAGGCGCGCCATTCAGCGCAAGCGGCGCGCGACCTGTTCGTATATTGAATCGATTCTGGAGTGACCTATGGTCCCGAATGCACCGTATCTGTCGGCTGTCGTGCCCTGTTATAATGAAAGCGAGAATTTACGGCGTGGAGTTCTCGAGGAGATGGCCGAATATCTGGACGCGCGAGATTTTAGCTATGAGGTGATCATCTCTGACGATGGGAGCAGCGATGAGAGTCGGGAGATTGTGCGTCGGCGTCTGGAGGATAAACCGCATTTCAGGTTGTTAGAGAACGAGCATGGGGGAAAGCCTCACGCCGTCTGGCAAGGTATCAGAGCCGCTGAGGGGGAGATCGTCCTGATCACGGATATGGATCAGTCGACCCCTATTGGTCAATTGGAGAAACTCCTTCCTTATTTCGAGCAGGGATATGATGTGGTCATCGGCTCCCGCGGTGCGGGACGAGAGAATTTTCCTCTCTACAGGAGGATGGGCTCCAGCGTTTTTCGTTTCTTTCGTCGTCTATTGCTTCTTCCGGATATCGAGGATACCCAGTGTGGCTTTAAGGCCTTGCGCACGGCGGTGGCTCGTGAGATATTTCCCCAATTGGAGGTCATTCGAGGACCCGTCTCGGTCAAAGGGTGGAAGGTCACGGCTTTTGACGTGGAATTACTCTTTCTGGCCAAGCGCACGGGCTATGATATTGCCGAGGTAGCGGTGGAATGGGCAGATCGCGATGTGAGTAGAAGGAAGGGGAGAAGCTATTTGGCCGAGTCCAAAGAGATGGCCATGCAAATTATGCGGGTCAGGTTCAATGCCTGGCGCGGGTTTTATACGGATAATGACTGATGCTGGGGAATCATCACCTGGAAGAAATTCGTGATAAGGAGGCATGATCATGTCAGACAGCGGACGGTACTCTGTTCGGGCTGTGCACTGTGAACATACCGCTACAGATGATGAGATCTATGAGGCGTTGAAGCGTGCCACCGATCCTTTGGAGGAGGCTTGGCAGAAACTTGAGGAGGCGCAGAGGATCACCGTCAAGTTAAATCAGGCCTGGCCACCAGAGGAACTGGTATATCAGAAGGGACGGCTTCAGGAGTTGGTGGACTATGGAGTGGCACGGGCCCTATTTCGGCTGCTGCGCGAGAGGACGGATTCGGAGCTTTTTTGTACAGAGATAAGCACCAGCGCACACGGCAACCCTGGCCTCTCGGTTGAGGAGACGATCACATTGATGCCCATTCTTCGCGAGTTCGATGTTACCTTTGTGGACGGGGATAGGCCACCCCATAGAGTGTGTCAGGTGCCCGGGGGCGGCTCGATGTTCAGTCAATACCTGTTGCCCACCTCGGTGGTGGATACGGACGCCTTTATCTCTGTGCAAAAGATGAAGAATCACAAGTTTATGGGGGTCACGCTGTGTCTCAAGAACCTGTTTGGCCTACCCCCCATGGAACCCCACGGGCGCTCCCGCCGTTATTTCCATCACCTGGTGCGGTTGCCCTATGTCCTCGTCGATCTGGGACAGATCATCCAGCCCACGCTGAATATCGTGGATGCACTGGTGGGCCAGTCTGGGAGAGAGTGGGGTGGAGAAGGGCGCGTCTGTGATACCCTTGTGGCGGGGGATCAAGTTATCGCCACCGATGCGTGTGCCACCCATCTGATGGGCCATGATCCGCTGGGCGACTGGCCGGAGCAACCCTTTTTGCGGGACCGCAACAGCCTTCTGATAGCCCATGAGAATGGGTTTGGTACCGCCGATCTGGAAAAAATCGATTTCGAATCGGAGGTGGAGGCGCCCGTGGCCTCCTTCCGTACCGACGAGACGGATTCTTTCGAAACGGTGCGAGCCTGGCGTCGCTCAACCTGCGAACAGGCGCTGTACTATCGCGATCATCGAGAGGAGTTTGTGGATCGCTATGCGGGCGAGTATATTCTGCTTCAGGATAACGAGGTGAGATGGCACGGCGAGACCAGCCAGTTGGGGCGCAGCCGGCGCGAACTGGCCGGGCCAGACAAGTTGAGTGCCATGTGGTTCAAGTTCGTCGATCCGGAACAGGCTGAGGGGGAGCACTATGAGGTATATGAGGAGGTTCTTGCCCAGATCGAGGAGCTGAGTTAGAGGTTTTTTGAAGTATCAAAAAGGGAGGGGAGGAGAAGACGATGGTGGATAAGAGGCCGAATATCCTGATCTTTATGAACGATCAACAGCAGGGCGCTGTGCTCGATCCAAAAAGTCCGTGTAGGACACCCCATGCAGACGGACTGGCGCGGGAGGGCATTCGCTTTCAGCGGACCTACACCACGACCGCACACTGTTGCCCCTCGCGGGCCACGTTCATGACAGGGCTTTATCCCAGCCATCACGGCATCTATAACAACGTATTGAATCAGGCGGCATTGAACACGTCTTTGAATCCAGGTATCGTCACCTTTAGCGAGAGGCTGTCCGATAGCGGATATCAGATGGCCTTTTCGGGGAAGTGGCACGTCTGTGCGGACGAAGCACCCCAAGATCGAGGCTGGAAGCAGTATCACGCCACGGCCATCGAGGGAGAATGGCACGGAAAGCGCTGGGAGACGTTTCGCGAGATGGCTCAAGAGCCCGATGATGACTCGCCGAGGGGCCAGGGCGAATTGCTTCGCCCCGGATGGGGACGCTACAGGCTGTATGGCACCCGCGAGCCGGATCCGGAAAGCGACCCTTTTATGCCTGGTGATTTAGAGACCGTGGAAATGGGTATTCGCGCCCTGGAAGATCTGGCAGGACAGAGGGATCCCTGGTGTCTTTTCATAGGCCCCGTGGGTCCCCATGATCCCTATATCATTCCGCAAAAGTATGCCACCATGTACGATCCCGCCGACGTCAAACTTCCCACAAGCTTTTACGATGACATGGGCGACAAACCTCGTGTCTATCAACGGCAACGACGTTTCTGGGGACAGATGACCGAGGACGAGTACCGGGAGGCGATCGCTCATTATTGGGGCTTTTGCACGATGCAGGATGATTTCTTGGGCATGGTACTTGATGCCCTGGATGCCTCGGGGCGGGCGGAGGACACGTTGGTCATTTTTATGTCCGATCATGGCGACTATGCGGGTGCTCATGGTCTCTTTATGAAGGGGGTCGCCCCCTTTGACGAGTGCTATCGTATTCCCTGTGTAATGCGTTGGCCCAAGGGGATTGCCAATCCAGGGCGCGTGGTGGACGAATTTGTCACCCTCGCCGATTTTGCGCCGACCCTTGTTGAGCTGGCCGGCGCGTCGCTGCCAAAGACGAGCGGACGCAGCCTATCGCCTTTTCTGAACGATCGGGATCCCGGGGATTGGCCAGATCAGATCTGCAGCCAGTTCAACGGCGTGGAGTTGTATTACTCACAGCGTTTCGTGCAGACGAAAGAATGGAAGTACGTCTATAACGGGTTCGACTTTGACGAGCTTTATCATCTGGAAGAGGATCCCCGTTGCATGCGCAACTTGGCCGAGGATCCCAGGTACAGGCCCATCATCGAGGAGATGTGTCGCCGCATGTGGCGCAAGGGATACGAGGAGAAAGATATCTTTTGTAATCCCTATCCTACGGTGAGTCTTGCACCCTTTGGGCCCATGGTGGCCTTGCGTGATCTCTGAACGTTTTGTCCAGGGGCCGATCCTCGTCGGCCCCTGCCGCTGATCACGCTCTAGACGTCGGCAACGCCGCCATCGGGCCAGAAGGCACTCTGATAATCGCGGGGTTGATACGGCAGTTCTTCGATGGCTTCAAAGTCCAGTTCCACACCCAGGCCAGGCTGTTCGGGAAGGTCGACGTAGCCATCCACGATCTCTAGGGGATCCTTGAGCACCTGGTCTCGCCAGGGTTGATTCTGAGCATACTCGAGGATGACAAAGCTCGGAAGACAAGCGGCCAGTTGCAGAGAGGCTGCCGTGGCCACAGGCCCGTTGGGATTGTGTGGGGCGACGCGCACATAGTAGGTCTCTGCCATGGCCGCTATCTTGAGGGTTTCCAGGATACCTCCGTCGTGGCATACGTCGGGCTGAATGATGTCCACGTACTGCTTCTCCAGCAATTCTCTATAGCCCCACTTGGTAAAGAGGCGCTCACCCGTCGCCAAGTTGGTATTCAGTTCAGCGTTTGCCAGAT